>NZ_JNXR01000006.1:0-335734 GCF_000725475.1 Streptomyces durhamensis | reverse complement strand
AGTGGCCGGAGACCGATCACCCGCGCCGGGCCGCCGTGTCGTCCTTCGGCGTCAGCGGCACCAACGCCCACACCATCATCGAACAGGCCCCACCGGCCCAGGACGAGGAGCCCGCGGGGGCTCCCGCCGACGGCCCCCTGGCGTGGGTGCTCTCCGCCAAGAGCGGCGCGGCGCTGCGGGCCCAGGCGGCCCGGCTGCTGCCCGTCGCACAGGGCGAGGTCCGGCCGCAGGACGTCGGTCTGTCGCTCGCCACGACCCGCGCGGCCATGCGTCACCGGGCCGCGGTCGTCGGGGAGAACCGTGCGGAACTGCTCCTCGGGCTGCAGGACCTGGCCGCCGGGACCCCATCGGCCCGTGTGCTGCTCGGCCGCCCGGCCGGCGGCAAGACCGGCTTCCTCTTCTCCGGGCAGGGCTCGCAGCGCATCGGCATGGGGCGCGAGCTGTACGCCGCGTTCCCCGCCTTCGCCACGGCCTACGACGAGGTGTGCGCGCACCTGGACGCCCCCGTCGACGTCGACGCCGAGACGCTGCACCGGACCGGGTGCACCCAGCCCGCGCTCTTCGCGGTCGAGGTGGCCCTGTTCCGGCTCCTCGAATCCCTGGGCGTCCGGCCCGACTTCGTCATGGGCCACTCGGTGGGCGAGATCGCCGCCGCGCACGTCGCCGGTGCGCTGTCCCTCGACGACGCGGCGAAGCTGGTGTCCGCCCGCGCCGCGCTGATGCAGGCGCTGCCCGCGGGCGGCGCGATGGTCGCCGTGCAGGCCACGGAAGAGGAAGTCCTGCCCCGCCTCACCGACGGGGTGAGCGTCGCCGCGGTCAACGGCCCCTCGTCGGTGGTGGTTTCCGGGGACGAGACGGCGGCGCTGGCGATCGCCGCGGCCTTCGCCGAGCAGGGCCGCAAGACGTCCCGGCTGAAGGTCAGCCACGCGTTCCACTCGCCGCTGATGGACCCGATGCTGGAGGAGTTCGCCGAGGTCGTCGGTGGCCTGGCCTTCGAGAAGCCGCAGTTACCCGTCGTCTCCAACCTCACGGGTCAGCCCGTCGAGGCCTACACCCCCGAGTACTGGGTCCGGCACGTCCGCGAGGCCGTCCGCTTCGCCGACGGCGTCCGTACCCTGCACGACCTGGGCGTGCGGACCTTCATCGAGATCGGCCCCGGCGGTGTCCTCAGCGGCATGGCACAGGGCTGCCTGGACGACGCCCTCACGGTCCCGGTGCTGCGGGCCGACCGCCCCGAGCGGCAGGCACTCGTCACGGCCGTGGCCCATCTGCACACGCTCGGCGTCGCGGTGGACTGGAGCGTCTTCTTCGCCGGTGCGCACCAGACCGACCTGCCGACGTACGCGTTCGAGCACGAGCGGTACTGGGTGCAGGCCCCGGAGCGCGCCGCGGCGGTGGACCCGGTGGACGCGGAGTTCTGGGACACCGTGGAGCGCGAGGACCTGCAGGCCCTCACCGAGACCCTGGACGTCGGGGCGGAGGACGCCTTCAGTGACGTGCTGCCGAGGCTGTCGTCGTGGCGCCGGCAGCGCAGGGAGCAGTCCGCCGTCGACGACCGGCACTACCGCGAGTCGTGGAAGCCCCTGGGCGAGCTCGCACCGGCCGGCCTCGGCGGCACCTGGCTGATCGCCGTGCCGGAGGAGGAGAACGAGCAGACCGCCGCGGTCCGCACCGCGCTCACCGCTCGCGGCGCCACGCTGAAGACGCTGGTCGTCGGCCCGTCGAGCGACCGCGCCGGTCTGGCCGGCGAGCTGGCCGGGACCGGGCCGGTCGACGGCGTACTGTCCCTGCTCGTCACCGGCGACCCCGTGCTGCCCACCCTGCTGCTCGTCCAAGCCCTGGGCGACGCGGGCGTCGACGCCCCGCTGTGGTGCCTCACCTCGGGTGCGGTGGCCGTGAGCGGCTCCGACGCCGTACGCGACGCCCGGCACGCCCAGGTCTGGGGCCTGGGCCGCACCGTCGCCCTGGAGCTGCCCCGGCGCTGGGGCGGCCTGATCGACCTGCCGGAGTCCGTCGACGAGCGGGCCGCCGCACGCCTGGCCGACGTGCTGGGACACGCGCTGACGGGCCGGTGGGAGGAGGACCAGCTCGCCGTCCGCTCCTCGGGCGTCTTCGCCCGGCGGCTCGCCCACGCACCGGCACGGGCCGCCACCCGCCGCTGGCAGCCCCGCGGCACCGTCCTCGTCACCGGTGGTACGGGCGCGCTGGGCGGCCACGTCGCCCGCTGGCTGGCGCGCGGCGGCGCCGGACACCTCGTCCTCACCAGCCGCCGGGGCGCGGACGCCCCGGGCGCCACCGCCCTGCGGGACGAGCTGGAGGCCCTCGGCGCCCGCGTCACGCTCGCCGCCTGCGACGTGGCCGACCGCGACGCCGTGGCGGCCCTGCTCGCCGAGCACTCCTTCACCGCCGTCGTGCACGCCGCCGGGGTCGCCGACGCCGGCCTGGTGGACACCACCACGCCGGATGCCTTCGCCGCCGCGCTCGCCGCCAAGGCGGGCGGCGCGGCGCACCTGGACGAGCTGCTGGGCGACCAGGAGCTGGACGCCTTCGTCCTGTTCTCCTCCATCTCCGGCGTCTGGGGCAGCGGCGGCCAGGCCGCGTACGCCGCCGGCAACGCCTACCTCGACGCCCTCGCCCGGCAGCGCCGTGACCGCGGCCGCACCGCGACCGCCGTCTCCTGGGGCCCCTGGGCCGACGGCGGCATGGTCGAGGACGGCGACGACGAGGAGCGGCTGCGCCGCCGCGGCCTGAGCGCGATGACCCCCGCATCGGCGATCACCTCCCTGCAGCGCGCACTCGACCGCGACGAGACCCTGCTGACCGTGGCCGACGTGGACTGGTCGCGCTTCATCGTGCCGTTCACCCTCGGCCGGCCCAGCCCACTCCTCGGCGACCTCCCCGAGGTGCGTGCGACGCTCGCGCAGGACGCCCCCGGGACGGGCCACGGCGCCGGGGCACTCGCCGAGAGCCTGGCCGGGCTGTCGCAGGAAGACCGCGCACGCGTCCTCGTGGACCTCGTGCGTACGCACGCCGCCGCCGTACTCGGCCACCGCACAGCGGGCGCCGTCGAGGCCGACCGGCCCTTCAGGGACCTCGGCTTCGACTCCCTGACCGCGGTGGAACTCCGCAACAAGATCAACGAGGCCACCGGCCTCGCCCTGCCCACCACGCTGGTCTTCGACCACCCCACGGCCGCCGACCTCGCCGACCACCTGCTCGCCGAACTCACCGGCGGCCAGGACGCGAAGGCCACGGCCGAGGCGGCCGCCGCGGTGCTGGACGAGCCGATCGCCATCATCGCGATGGCCTGCCGCTACCCCGGCGGCGTGCGCTCGCCCGAGGACCTGTGGGAGCTGGTCTCCTCCGGCCGCGACGCGATCTCCCGCTTCCCCGGCAACCGCGGCTGGGACATCGAGCAGCTCTACCACCCGGACCCCGACCACCCCGGCACCACCTACACCACCCACGGCGGATTCCTCTACGACGCGGACGAGTTCGACCCCGCGGTCTTCGGGATCAGCCCCCGCGAGGCCGTCGCCATGGACCCGCAGCAGCGCCTGCTGCTGGAGACCACCTGGGAGGCCTTCGAGCGCGCCGGGATCGCCCCCGACACGATGCGCTCCACCGCCACGGGCGTCTTCGTCGGCTCCGGCTACCAGGACTACACCGGCCGCCCGCTCAAGGTGCCCGACGGCGTCGAGGGCTACCTCCCCAGCGGCAACGCGGCCAGCGTCATCTCCGGCCGGCTCTCCTACACCTTCGGCCTGCAGGGGCCGTCGGTCACCGTCGACACCGCGTGCTCGTCCTCGCTGACCGCCCTCCACCTCGCCGTGCAGGCGCTGCGGGGCGGCGAGTGCTCCATGGCACTGGCCGGCGGCGTGATGGTGATGGCCGGACCGTCCGCGTTCACGATGTCGAGCCGGCAGCGCGCGCTGTCCGCCGACGGCCGCTGCAAGGCGTTCTCCTCGTCCGCCGACGGCACCGGCTTCGCCGAGGGCGTGGGCCTGGTCCTGGTGGAGCGGCTGTCCGACGCCCGCCGCAACGGACACGAGGTCCTGGCCGTCGTCCGGGGCAGCGCGGTCAACCAGGACGGCGCCTCCAACGGCCTGACCGCACCCAGCGGCAAGGCCCAGCAGCAGGTCATCCGGCAGGCGTTGGCCAACGCCCGGCTCGCCCCCGACGAGGTGGACGCCGTGGAGGCCCACGGCACCGGAACCCGGCTCGGCGACCCGATCGAGGCGCAGGCGCTGCTGGCCACCTACGGCGAGGAGCGTTCCGGGGGCAGGCCGCTGTGGCTGGGCTCGCTGAAGTCCAACATCGGCCACACGCAGGCGGCCGCGGGCGTCGGCGGCGTCATCAAGATGGTGATGGCCATCCGCAACGGCGTCCTGCCGCAGACGCTGCACGTCGACGAGCCGACCCCGGACGTCGACTGGTCCGGCGGGACCGTGCGTCTGCTCACCGAGCAGACCGCCTGGCCCGACCAGGACAGGCCCCGGCGCGCGGCCGTCTCCTCGTTCGGGATGAGCGGCACCAACGTGCACACCATCATCGAGCAGGCGCCGGAGACCGCGCCCGCCACCGAGGGCGAGCAGGCCCCCGCGGCGCGGGACGCGACCGCAGCCCGGCCCCTGGACGTGGTCCCGTGGGCGCTGTCCGCGAAGACCGCCCGGGCACTGCGTGAGCAGGCCCGCAGGCTGCTGAACCACCTGGACCGCACCGAAGGGCTCTCCCTGCCCGACGTCGGCCGCGCCCTGCTCACCACGCGGACGCAGCTGGAGCAGCGGGCCGTGGTCGTCGGCCACGACCGGCACGAGCTGCGGGCCGGGCTCGCGGCGCTCGCCGCCGGCGAACCCGCGGACAGCGTCGTCCAGGGCACCGCAGCGGCCTGCGGCAAGGTCGCCTTCGTCTTCCCGGGCCATGGCTCGCAGTGGACGGAGATGGCCCGGGACCTGCTGGAGACCTCCCCGGTCTTCGCCGAGCAGGCGCGGGCCTGCGCCGAGGCGTTCGCCCCCTACCTCGACTGGCCGCTGCTCGACGTCCTGCGCGCCGAGCCCGGTGCGCCCGACGTGGCCGAGGTGGAGGTCGCCCAACCCGCCCTGTTCACGGTGATGGTGTCGCTGGCCGCCCTGTGGCGCTCCCACGGTGTGACGCCCGCCGCCGTCGTCGGCCACTCACAGGGCGAGGTCGCCGCCGCGTACGTCGCCGGCGCGCTGACGCTGGACGACGCGGCCCGGATCGTGGCCCTGCGCAGCCGCTCGCTGACCAAGCTCATCGGCAAGGGCGCGATGCTGGCGGTCGCCATGCCCGCCGACCGGGCCCGCGCGAGGCTGGAGAAGTACGGGGACCGGTTGTCGGTCGCCGCCGTGAACGGGCCCGCAGCCCTGACCGTCTCCGGAGAGCCCGACGCGGTCGACGAACTCCTGGCCGAACTCGAAGCCGAGGGCGTGCGCGTGCGCAAGGTCCGCGGCGCCACCGGCGCCGGGCACTCCGCCCAGGTCGAGAGCCTGCGTCCCGAACTGCTGGAGCTGCTGGCCCCGGTCACGCCGGGCGCGGCGGACGTGCCCTTCTACTCCACGGTGACCGGCACGGTGCTGGACACCACGGCCCTGGACGCCGCGTACTGGTACCGCAACGCGCGGCACACCGTGGAGTTCGAGCGGACCGTAGGGGCGCTGCTGGCGGACGGGCACGGGGTGTTCGTCGAGTGCAGCCCGCACCCGCTGCTGGCCGACGCGGTGCAGCAGATCGCCGAGGACGCCGGTGCCGACGCCGTGACCGGCGCCTCGCTGCGCCGAGGCCAGGGCGGCATGGACCGCTTCCTGCGCTCCGTGTCCGAACTGCACGTGAGCGGCGTACACGCGGACCTGGCGGTCCCCTTCGCGGGACGTCCGGTGCGGCCCGTGGACCTGCCGACGTACGCGTTCCAGCGGCAGCGGTACTGGCTGGAGAGCGCCGACCCGGTACCGGCGGGCACCGATCCGGCCGAGGCCGGGTTCTGGGAGCTGGTCGAGAACACGGACCTGCCCGCGCTCACCGCCGAACTCGGGGCGGACGACGCCGCGCTCATCGCCCCGGCGCTGCCGGTGCTGTCCACCTGGCGTCGGCGCAGCCGCGAGAAGTCCACGGTGGACGGCTGGCGCTACCGGGTCTCCTTCCGGCGGCTGACCGACCACCCGGCCCCGGGCCTGGACGGCCTGTGGCTCGCCGTCCTCCCCGCCGGACTGGCGAACGAGCAGTGGGCGCCCTGCGTCGTCGGCGTGCTCGGCGCACACGGCGCCAAGGTGCGGGTCGTCGAACTCCCCGTGGACTGCGACCGCGCGCAGGCCGCGAAACGGCTCGTCGAGGAACTCGGCGGCGAACAGCCCGCCGGTGTCCTGTCGATGCTGGGCCTCGCCCCCGGCTGCCACCCCGCCCACCCGACGTTGTCCGCGAGCCTCGCCACGACCGTCACCCTGGTGCAGGCGCTCGGCGACGCGGACGTCCAGGCACCGCTGTGGTGCGCGACCCGCGGAGCGGTGTCCACCGGAGTCACCGACCCGGTGTTCGACGCCGGCCAGGCACAGCTCTGGGGCCTGGGCATCGTCGCCGCACTCGAACTGCCCCGGCGCTGGGGCGGTCTCGTCGACCTGCCCGAGAAGCTGGACGAGCACGCGCTGCGCCGCCTGGCCGGAGTGCTGGCCCGGCACGACGAGGATCAGCTCGCCGTCCGTGCCGACGGCGTGTACGGCCGGCGCATGCTCCGCGCGCGGCCCGCCGACGCGGAGCCCGCCACCCCGTGGCAGCCCCGCGGCACCGTCCTGGTCACCGGCGGAACCGGCGGTGTGGGCCGGCATCTCGCCCGCTGGCTGGCCGGAGCGGGCGCGCAGCACGTGGTGCTCACCAGCAGAAGTGGGCTCGACGCCCCCGGCGCGCGGGAACTGCACGCGGAGCTGACCGCCCTGGGCGCCGAAGTGACCATCGCCGCCTGCGACATCGCCGACCGTGACGCGCTCGCGCGGCTGCTCGCCGGCATCGAGTCCCGGCACCCGCTCACCGCGGTACTGCACGCCGCCGGCACGGCACGCTCGTCCATGCTGGCCGACGCCGGTCTCGACGAGTTCGCCGAATCCGCGGCCGCCAAGGTCACCGGCGCCCTCCACCTCGACGCATTGCTCGCCGGCCGCGAACTGGACGCGTTCGTCCTCTTCGCCTCCGGTGCCGGCGTCTGGGGCAGCGGTGGGCAGGCCTCCTACGCCTCGGCCAACGCCTTCCTCGACGCCCTGGCACTGCGCAGGCGGGCCCGCGGCCTTACCGCCACCTCGGTCGCCTGGGGCGGCTGGGCGGGCGGCGGCATGGTCGACGACGCGGTCCAGGAGCGCGGCGCGCGGCGGGGCCTGGGCGTCATGGCCCCCGAACTCGCGATCTCCGCCCTGCGCCAGGCCGTCGAGCACGACGAGGCGGCCCTCGCCGTCGCCCCGATCGACTGGGAGAAGTTCCTGCCCGCCTTCACGGTGGGACGGCCCAGCCCGCTGCTGGCCGACCTGCCCGACGTACAGCGGCTGCTGGAGGCCGAGCAGGCCGCCGGCGAGGAGACCGGCACCGCAGCGGCGCTGGCGACCGAGCTGGCCTCACTCGCCCCGGCCGAGCAGGAGGAGCGGCTGCTGGAACACGTCCGCTCCCAGAGCGCCGTCGTCCTCGGCCACGCGTCGGCCGAGGACGTGCTGCCCACCGCGCACTTCCTGGAGCTCGGCTTCGACTCGCTCACCGCGATCGACCTGCGCCGGCGCCTGGCGGCCGCGACCGGCCTCCACCTGCCCGCCGGACTGGCCTTCGACCACCCCACGCCCGCCAGGCTCGCCAGACACCTGCTGACGCGGCTCCGGGGCGCCGGCGGCGGCACGGCACAGGAGCGGCCCACCGACATGCTGGTGCAGCTCTACCGGCACGCGAGCGAGAACGGGACGGCCGCCGAGGCCATGGGGATGCTGATGGAGGCGGCCCGCTTCCGGCCTTCGTTCGAGCGGCCCGAGGAACTGGCCCAGCCGCCCGCCCCGGTACGGCTGTCGCAGGGCGACCACCCCCTCGCCCTGATCTGCTTCGCGCCGTACGTCGTACCGGCCGGGGCGCACCAGTACGCGCGGTTCGCCACCCCCTTCCGCGACCGGCTGGACCTGTGGGCGCTGGTCCACCCCGGCTACGAGAAGGGCGAACCGGTCCCGTCCGACCTGGAGGCCGTGCTCCGGCTGCACGCGCGGACCGTACGGGAGTGCGCCGGCGGCAAGCCGGTCGTCCTGCTCGGCTACTCCTCGGGCGGCTGGATCGCCCACGGCGTGGCGGCCCACCTGGAGGCCATGGGCGAGCAGCCGGCGGCTGTGGTGATGGTCGACAGCTTCAGCCGAGAGGTCCCGTTCGACCACCAGGTGCTCAACGCGATGGCCCAGGCACAGTCGCAGCGCCTGGACTTCATGAGGTCCGGCGGCGAACAACTCACCGCGATGGGCCGCTATATGCGCCTGTTCGACGACTGGGCCGCGCCGGAGATCGCCGCGCCGACCCTGCTCGTACGGGCGAGTGAGCCGATGCCGGCCGGCGACACGGACGGCGACGGGCGCGCGGCACCGCCCGAGCACGTGGACACCGTCGTCGAGGTGCCCGGAAACCACTACTCCATGTTGGAGGACCACGCCGGCACCACCGCGGCGGCGGTGGACTCCTGGCTGGCCGGCGTCGTCACCGATCCGTCCGGCCCCGCCGCACCCGCACCCGCGGACGCGACGACCGCATGACCGGCCCGCGACCACCGCGGCCACCCCGGAACCAGACAGAGCAGATGTGGGAGAGAAATCATGACCAAAGCTCTCTACGAGATAGGCGAGACCCCGCCGCTCGGTGAGGTACCGCGGCAGATGTACGCCTCGGTGATCCGCCAGAACCGCTTCGGAGAGCCGAAGCAGGCCTTCCGTACCGAGGTCGTCGACACCCCCGCGGCAGGCCGGGGCCAGGTGCTGGTCTATGTGATGGCAGCCGGCATCAACTACAACAACGTGTGGTCCTCGCTGGGCCAGCCGGTCGACGTCATCGGGATGCGGCAGCGCCAGGGCCAGCCCGAGGACTTCCACATCGGAGGCTCGGAGGCCTCCGGCGTGGTGTGGGCCGTCGGCGAAGGCGTCCGCAACGTCAAGGTGGGTGACCACGTGCTGCTCACCAGCGGCCAGTGGGACGAGACCGCCGAGGACATCCGGCTGGGCCGGGACCCCCTGGTCTCGGAGAGCATCAAGGCCTGGGGGTACGAGACCAACTACGGCTCCTTCGCCCAGTTCTGCCGCGTCGACGAGTACCAGTGCCACCCCAAGCCCGCACATCTGTCGTGGGAGGAGTCGGCGGCCTTCCTGCTCACCGGGCCCACCGCCTACCGGCAGCTGTTCGGCTGGCAGGGCAACACGGTCCGCCCCGGCGACCCCGTGCTGATCTGGGGCGGTGCGGGCGGCCTCGGCTCGATGGCCATCCAGCTCGTCAGGCTGGCCGGCGGCGTCCCGATCGCCGTGGTCTCCAGCGAGGACCGCTCCGAGTACTGCCGCCGCCTCGGGGCCGCGGGCACCATCAACCGCCGCGACTTCGACCACTGGGGCCGGCTGCCCGACGTCGGGGACGCCGAGGCGTCGGCGCGGTTCCTGCGCGGGGCCCGCGGGGTCGGCAAGAAGATCTGGGAGATCCTCGGTGAGCGCAGGTCCCCGCGGATCGTGCTGGAGCACAGCGGCCAGGACACCCTGCCCACCTCCATGTACCTGTGCGACAACGCCGGCATGGTGGTGATCTGCGGTGGCACCTCCGGCTACAACGGAGACGTCGACCTGCGCCACCTGTGGATGCGCTCCAAGCGCCTCCAGGGCTCGCACTACGCCGGCACCCGCGAGTGCCGCGAGGTCATCGAGCTCGTCGGCGCCGGCAAGCTCGACCCCTGCCTGTCCGCCTGCGACGGCTTCCAGGACATCGGGCGCATGCACCAGATGATGCACGACAACGTGCACCCCTCCGGGAACATGGCCGTCCTCGTGAACGCGCCCCGGCGCGGCGAGACCGCGCTCGCCGCCGCCTGACCGTCCCGGTCGTACGACACCCCTCACACCAGCTCAAGGAGAGCCATGCCCGAGCCCACCGCCGACGCGCCCGCCGTCCCCAAGGCCCGTAGCTGCCCGTTCCTGCCGCCGGACGGCATCGCCGACGTCCGGGCGGCCGCCCCGGTGACCCGGGCCACCTTCACCAGCGGCCACGAGGCCTGGCTGGTGACCGGCTACGAGGAGGTGCGCGCGCTGCTGCGCGACCCCTCGTTCAGCGTCCAGGTGCCCCACGCGCTGCACACCCAGGACGGTGTCGTCACCCAGAAGCCCGGCCGCGGCAGCCTGCTGTGGCAGGACGAGCCGGAGCACACGTCGGACCGCAAGCTGCTCGCCAGGGAGTTCACCGTCCGGCGCATGCAGGCGCTCCGGCCGAACATCCAGCGCATCGTCGACGAGCACCTCGACGCCATCGAGGCGGAGGGCGGCCCGGTCGACCTGGTGAAGACCTTCGCCAACCCGGTGCCCTCCATGGTGATTTCCGACCTGTTCGGCGTCCCGGTCGAGCGCCGGGCGGAGTTCCAGGAGATCGCCGAGGCGATGATGCGGGTCGACCAGGACGCCGCCGCCACCGAGGCCGCCGGCATGCGCCTGGGCGGACTGCTCTACCAGCTCGTCCAGGAGCGCCGGGCCGACCCCGGGGACGACCTGATCTCGGCGCTGATCACCACCGAGGACCCCGACGGCGTCGTCGACGACATGTTCCTCATGAACGCGGCCGGCACCCTGCTGATCGCGGCCCACGACACCACCGCCTGCATGATCGGCCTCGGTGCGGCGCTGCTCCTCGACCGCCCCGACCAGCTGGCCCTGCTGCGCGAGGACCCGTCGCTGGTCGGCAACGCGGTCGAGGAGCTGCTGCGCTACCTCACCATCGGCCAGTTCGGCGGCGAGCGCGTCGCCACCCGGGACGTGGAGCTCGGTGGCGTGTGCATCGCCAAGGGCGAGCAGGTCGTCGCGCACGTCCTCGCCGCCGACTTCGACCCCGCCTTCGTCCAGGAGCCGGAGCGCTTCGACATCACCCGCCGCCCCGCCCCGCATCTGGCCTTCGGCTTCGGCGCCCACCAGTGCATCGGCCAGCAACTCGCCCGCATCGAGCTGCAGATCGTCTTCGAGACCCTGTTCCGCCGCTTCCCGACCCTGCGCCTGGCCAAGCCCGTCGAGGAGCTCCGCTTCCGCACCGACATGGTCTTCTACGGTGTGCACGAGCTGCCCGTCACCTGGTGACCTCCGCACCACGGCCCACTCCCACAGGAGATCAGCGCCCGCGGAACGCGTGCGCTGATCAGGCCTACGACCGGTGCCGACCGGGCTGCGCAAAGGCCCTGCTGACGGACTGGAACCTGCTGCCCCCCTCCCTTCGCGTATCGATGAACGACTGCACCGCCCCTTGTTCGAAAGGCACCACATGACCGACACCGACATCCGCCTCACGGAAACGTCGACCCGCTCCTTCCCCCAGGACAGGACCTGCCCGTACCAGCCGCCGAAGGCCTATGCGGACTGGCGGGGCGAGAGCCCGCTGACCCGGGTCACGCTGTTCGACGGCCGGCCGGCGTGGCTGATCACCGGGCATGCCGAGGGGCGTGCGCTGCTCGTCGATCCGCGGCTGTCCTCGGACTGGGGTCACCCGGTCTTCCCCGTCGTCGTCCAGCGCACCGAGGGGCGCGGCGGGCTCGCGTTCCCGCTGATCGGCGTCGACGACCCGCTGCACGCCCGGCAGCGGCGCATGCTCATCCCCAGCTTCGGCGTCAAGCGCATGAACGCCATCCGTCCCTCGCTGCAGAGCCTCGTCGACCGGCTCCTGGACGACATGCTGGCGAAGGGGCCGGTCGCAGACCTGGTGTCGGCCTTCGCGCTGCCCGTGCCCTCCATGGCGATCTGTGAGCTCCTCGGCGTCCCGTACGGCGACCACGACTTCTTCGAGGAGTGCTCCCGCAACTTCGTGGGCGCCGCGGCGTCGGCGGAGGCCGACGCGGCCTTCGGCGAGCTGTACAAGTACCTGCACGGCCTGGTCATGAAGAAGCAGGCCGAGCCCGGGGACGGCCTGCTGGACGAGCTGATCGCACGCCAGTTGGAGGAGGGCGAGCTGGACCACGACGAGGTGGTCATGATCGCGCTGGTCCTGCTGGTGGCCGGCCATGAGACCACCGTCAACGCGATCGCCCTCGGGGCCCTCACGCTCATGCAGCACCCCGAGCAGACCGACGTGCTGCTGCAGGACCCCGGTGCGATCTCAGGAGTGGTCGAGGAACTGCTGAGGTTCACCTCCGTCTCCGACTACATGGTCCGGCTGGCCAAGGAGGACATCGAGGTCGGCGGCGAGACCATCAGGGCCGGGGACGCGGTGCTGGTCTCCATCACGCTGATGAACCGCGACGCCAAGGCGTACGAGGACCCCGACGTCTTCGACGCCCGGCGCAACGCACGTCACCACGTCGGCTTCGGCCACGGCATCCATCAGTGCCTCGGGCAGAACCTCGCCCGCGCCGAGCTGGAGATCGCCCTGGGCACGCTCTTCGCCCGCATCCCCGGCCTGCGGCTGGCCGTACCCCTGGACGAGGTGCCCATCAAGGCCGGCCACGACGCCCAGGGCCCGGTCGAGCTCCCCGTCACCTGGTGAGGGCCCGGCCGGACGGAACGGACGGAACGGAAGAAAGGGTGGCGGGACACGCCATGCGCATCACCATCGACCGCGACCGGTGCATCGGCTCCGGCCAGTGCGTCATGACCGCACCCGGCGTCTTCACGCAGGACGACGACGCACTGGTCGCCCTGGTCCCGGGGCATGAGGACGGGGCGGGGGACCAGCGCGTGCGCGACGTCCCCATGGCCTGTCCGGTCCAGGCGGTCGCGGTCTTCGAGGACTGAGCGGCAGCGGCCGCACGGGGGACGCGGGCAGCGGACGAGTCGGCTGACGGGGCAGGGCGCGGATCCGCCACGCTCATCGGCCCGGGCCGGGCCGATCCCGTCCTGGGCCCGGGTCCGTGACCGGGTCGTCGGCACCGTGGCCCAGCAGTTCGTGGAGCAGCGGGGTCGCGGGCAGTGCCGGGTGGAGGTACACGCGCTCGCGGCGTTGTTCGACAGCGGCCAGCAGCATCTGGAAGGTGGTCCTCGCCTCCTCGGTGCGACCGCCGTGATGTTGCGCCTGGCCCAGCAGGCCCAGGTGGAGCGGATGGCGCAAGTACGTCCTGGACCGGCCCAGTTCGGCCAGTGAGGTGTGGATGAGGGCGAGGCCCTCGTCCTGATCCCCCGCGTGCGCCTGACCCCACCCCTTGACGACGCCCAGCATCGCCTTCCAGTAGAGGAGTCCGTGTTCCCCCGCGACGCGGACGCCCTCGGCGCTCGAAGAGAGCGCGGTGCGGGTGTCACCCTCCCAGGCCGCCACGACCCCGTCCACGTACAGCGCGAAGGAGCGGTCGGACGGCCTGCTGTCGTACTCGGTGAGGCTCACCAGCTCACGCCGGCGGGCGCGGGCCGTCTTCCGGTGTCCCAGGAGCCAGTGGGTGAAGGTGTCGTAGGAGCGGCAGGAGACGCGTGGGTCGTGCTGGAAGGTACGGGCCAGCACATGACCCTCGTCGGCGAAACGATCCGCCATGCCGACGGCGCGTTCCAGCTCGGCGAGCGCCTGCGGCAGCATCCCGCGCACATGCAGCACGATGCCTTCGCCGTACGCCGCACCGAGCGCCGCCACGGGCTCCCGGGTCTGCCGCGAGATGTCGCGCAGCAGGCCGGAGAACTGCCGCGAGGCGTCGTAGCGGCCGGTGACCAGGTCGGCCGCGCACAGCGCCCAGAGCACCGACGGGTCCTCGGGGGCATGCGTGGCCGTGTTGAGGGCGCGACCGCGTGTCAGTGCCGCCTCGGCCTCGGGGTGCCCGTAGCCGCGCGTGGTGGCGAGTACCTGGCCGAGCTGGATGTGCAACGTCTGTTCCAGGCTCACCGTGGCGGAATCGTCCGGCGGCAGGAAGCCGATCAGGTGCACCGCGCGGCGCAACCAGATCTCCACCTGTTCATACGCCATGGACTGCTCGGCGTGTTCCGCGGCGAGCAGCAGCCGGGGCAGCACCTCGGCGGCGCGCAGCGCGCTCTTGGCGTGCCAGCTGTGGTGTGCGACCCGCTCGACCTCCTCGTCCTCCACCTGTCCGCGCCTGCGTGCGCACAGCGCGTCGGCGACCCTGGCGTGCAGGCGGTGGCGGTCCTCACGGGGGAGCTCGTCGACGAGCGTCTCCTGGACCAGCGCGTGGGCGAAGTGCAGCCGCCCCGGGTGGTGCGGGTCCTCCCCGAGCAGGCCGGCACGGATGGCCGACTCAAGGCCGGCGATGACCGGTTCGTCGTGCGTGGCGGTCCGGTGCAACAGGTCGGTGTCCACCTCGGCGCCTATGACGGCGCACAGCCGGAGCACCCGCAGGACCGGCTCGGGCAGCGCGGCGAACCGCTGGTGCAGCGCCTCACGTACGCCGGTGGGAATGTGAGCCAGCAGCGCGTCGACCGCGTCCGGGCGATGGAGCTTGCGCGCGTCGCCCACGAGGGAGAGGAGCTGCATCACGAAGTACGGGTTGCCCTCGCTGCGCCGGTGCAGCACGTCGACGACCTTCGGGTCCACCCCGGACCCCGCGTGTGCTTCCACGAGGGCGCCGACGGCCTTCCGGGAGAGCCCGCGGAGCCGCAGCGTCTCGGTCCTGGGGCCGCGGAGCACGTCGGAGACCATCCGGCGCAGCGTCGCGTCCGACTCGGCCTCGAACTCCCGGGCGGTGAGCACGATGCCCAGCGGCTGCCCCTGGCAGCGAGTGCTCAGCAGCCTGAGCAGATCGAGGGAGGCGGTGTCCGCCCATTGCAGGTCTTCGAGGAGCAGCACGAGCGGGTGCTGCCCGGCGAGGGTGAGCAGTACCTCGCAGACCGCGTCGTGGGCGAGGAAGCGGGCCTGGCTCCAGTCGGAAGCCCATCTCGGGCCCCCGGTCCGGTCCACCGACCGTTCGGGCATCAGCGGGGCGAGCAGGGCGCCGAACGGTTCCGTCGCCTCGCGAAAGGCATCCGGCCGGGTGGCGGACAGCCGCCGCAGGATCTGGGTCCACAGCCAGTACGCGGGGACGCCCTCGCCGGGGAAGCAGTGGCTCCAGACCACGTCCAGACGGGAGCCCTTCTCCTGCGTGTCCATGCTCTCCAGACGGGCCGCCAGTTCGAGCAGCAGGCGGGTCTTTCCGACGCCTGGCGGGCCGAGAACGCCGGCCACATGACCGTGGCCCACGACCGCGCTCGCGGCAGCGGTGGTCAGGCGGTCGAGCTCCTGGCTGCGGCCGGTGAACGGCGAAGGGGCAGCCGTCCACCCCGACTCGAACTTCTCGGACCCGCCTGCCGGTTCCTGTTCCGGCCCGGGCAGCGGCAGCCACCGGTCCGTCCCGGCCTGCGTGCCGGTGTCGTCCGTCCGCCCGCCCGGCGGCCCGTCGGTGCGCGCCGCCGGGCGCGCGTCGGCCCCCATGATCCCCTCGCGTCCGACGGCCGCGACGGCGTCGACCGTCCCCTCGGCGTCGGCGGTGGCCACCGCCCGGCCGCACCCCGTGACGGCCGTCCTGCCGTCCCCGGAGCCCTCGAAGCCCGCGGACCCCGGTACTCCGTCGTCGGCCGTCTCCTTCCCCACGAGCAGGACAGGTGACGCTCCGGTGGGCTTGAGCGGCACGGCGGAGAGCTGCTTCGCGGGAGCGCTCGCACCCGGCTCCTGGCGCAGGATCGCGTCTCTGACCCGGCGTAGCTCGGCTGCGGTGTCCACACCGAACTCCTCGACCAGATGACTGCGCGTCCGCTCGTACACCTCAAGCGCCTCGGCCTGCCGCCCGAGCCGGGACAGTGCCGTCATGAGGTGGCCGACCAGCCGCTCCCGCGTCGGATGACGGCGCGCCTCCCCGTCCAGATCGGCGGCGACCTCTTCGGCCGCGCCGAGAGTCAGCCGCGCCTCCGCGCAGGACTCCACCGCGGTGAGCCGGATCTGTTCGAGGCGGGTGGCCTCGTCGCTGAGCGGCGGATGGCTGTCGAACTCCGCGTACGGCGAGCCGCGCCACAGCCCCAGGGCCTCGGTGAGCCGGGCCTGCGCGGTGCGCGGATCGCGCTGCTCCAGCAGCCGCCGCCCGTCGGTGACCAGACGCTCGAAGCGGCAGGCGTCGACGTGTTCGGGATCGAGATCGAGGACGTAACCGGGCGTCCGGTGGCGCAGCACCGAAAGCCGGCCAGATCCCGCCACGGGATGCAGGGCCCGGCGCAGATGCGAGACATGGCTCTGAAGTGTGGCGACGGCCTGACGGGGCGCCGTGTCACCCCACAGCTCCTCGACGAGCAGTTCGGTGGGCACCACGCGGCCGATGCGGACGAGCAGCAGGGCGAGCAGCGTCCGCCGGCGTGGCGGGCCGAGCGGCAGATCATGCCCGTTGTGCCGCGCCGACATGGGCCCCAGAACACTCAATATGAGCTCGGCCTGGTCGGTTTCCGTGGGTAACACGTTTGCGGTCGGAGGTGTGGGCATGCTGGTCCCTATCGTTCTCGCGGATACGGCTGGCTGACGGACGGCTTCGAGCTGGCTGGTCGTACCCCCGTGTCTCCTATGGATCTTGACACAGGGAAAGCGCCTTCCAGGGCGGAGGTCCGCCGATTGGCAAGAAATCGGCAGGTGTTCGGCAAGGATTTCGACACCAGGTCCGGAAAACGATGGCGGGCGACGGCAAGGGGCCGCCAGCGGCTCGACCAGCACCCCGCAAGGTCGGTGGCGCACGATGACGACAACTGGAGTACCCGCTGGTCCCAGGGCCGATGGCGCCCCTGTCGACGGTCTTCGCGGCCGCTCACCAGCCTCGAATTGATTTCGCCCTCAAGTTTCCTGACAGGGAGCCCCACTCTTGCTGAGTCCAGCACCTGCAGCTCCGGCCCTGTGCATGGCGAGCCTCGATAAAACCCTGACCATCCAGCAGGCGAACCAGGAGTTCTTCCGCCAGTTCAGCGGCTCGTCCGAGGACATATGCGGCCGCAATTTCCGTGACGTGGTGCACCCGAGCGTGCAGCAGCCACTGGTGCGCCAATTCTCCAATTTGCTGGAAGGGAAGCACCAGCGATTCGTCACGCCCGTCATTGCGGTGGGGCCCGGCGAGGAGTCCGCCTTCACCGTTCCCCTCACCGCGGTCGCGGTACGCGGTGGCCTGCCCGACACGACCGCGATCCTGGTCATGATGCCCACGGCAGGGGACGCCGAGGGGACGCGTGTGGTGACCAAACGCAAGGCGATCCTGTCCGCGATGGACGCGCGCATCCTGGAGGGCATCGCCGCCGGTGTCTCCACCGTGCCCTTGGCGGCGAGCCTCTACCTCAGCCGGCAGGGCGTCGAGTACCACGTGACCTGCCTGCTGCGGAAGCTGAAGGTGCCCAACCGTGCCGCGCTGGTCTCCCGCGCCTACTCCATGGGCGTACTCAAGGTCGGCACCTGGCCGCCCGAGGTCGTGGACGACTTCGTGAAGTGAGCGGCACGGGGCCCGTACCGGGCGCCCGCTCGCGCCGGTGACGGCGGCAGCTTCCCCCGGCCGGAAGCGACGCCGCGTCCTGCCCCCGCTGCCCGTGAAGGCGCGCGTGAGTACGGCCCGCGCCGGGAGCGGGCCGCACCCCCAGGCCCTCTTCCACACCCCCATGCCTCTTCCGCACCCCCACGCCCACTTCCACACCCCGGGCGACCGAACCTCCGGGACCCGGCTGCCACAGGGCCGGCGGGCCGGGTCCGGAGGCCGGTGACGGTCGCCGAGCGATCTCCCCACGGTCCGTTGCACCCGAGGCCGCGCCGCTCCGGCCGGCCCTCTCTCTTCATCTCTTCTCTCATCCGAAGCTCAGGAGACACAGCGTGTTCGCACACCAGCCTCTGTCGCGCCGCCGCATGCTCGGCATGGCCGCCTTGGGCGCCGCCGCACTCGCGGGGCAGACCACCATCGCCGCGGCGCCCCGGGCGGCCGCCGCCACCGCGACCAGCGGTTCCGGCGGCACGTTCGTCCCCGCGGTCGTGGTCGGCACCGGTTACGGCGCGGCCGTCTCCGCCCTGCGTCTCGGCGAGGCGGGGGTCACCACCCTGATGCTGGAGATGGGTCAGCTGTGGAACCAGGCCGGCCCGGACGGCAACGTGTTCTGCGGGATGCTCAAGCCCGACAAGCGCTCCAGCTGGTTCAAGAACCGCACCGAGGCCCCGCTCGGCTCCTTCCTGTGGCTCGACCTCGCCAACCGGGACATCGATCCCTACGCGGGCGTCCTGGACCGGGTCAACTTCGACCAGATGTCCGTGTACGTGGGACGCGGTGTCGGCGGCGGTTCGCTCGTCAACGGCGGCATGGCGGTCACGCCCCGGCGCTCGTACTTCGAGGAGGTGCTGCCCCAGGTCGACGCCGAGGAGATGTACACCAAGTACTTCCCGCGCGCGAACTCCACGCTCCGGGTCAACACCGTCGACAAGAGCTGGTTCGAGCAGACCGACTGGTACACGTTCGCGCGTGTCTCGCGCCAGCAGGCCGCGAACGCCGGCCTGGGCACCACCTTCGTGCCCAACGTCTACGACTGGGACTACATGCGCCGTGAGGCGGACGGCACGGTGCCCAAGTCCGCGCTGGCCGCCGAGGTCATCTACGGCAACAACCACGGCAAGGTCTCGCTCGACAAGAGCTACCTGGCGGCCGCCCTGGGCACCGGCAAGGTCACCATCGAGACCCTGCACCAGGTCAGGACGATCCGTCAGCAGAACGACGGCACGTACCTGCTGACCGTCGAGCAGCGGGACGCCGACGGCAAGCTGCTCGCGACCAAGGAGGTCTCCTGTCGCCACCTCTTCCTCGGCGCGGGCAGCCTCGGATCGACCGAACTGCTGTTGCGCGCCCGGGAGACTGGCACCCTCCCGGACCTCAGCTCCGAGATCGGCGGAGGCTGGGGCCCCAACGGCAACATCATGACCGCCCGGGCCAACCACATGTGGAACCCCACGGGCACCAAGCAGTCGTCGATCCCCGCCCTCGGCATCGACGACTGGGACAACCCGAACAACCCGGTCTTCGCTGAGATCGCGCCCATGCCGGCGGGTGTGGAGACCTGGGTCAGCCTCTACCTGGCCATCACCAAGAACCCGGAGCGCGGCACCTTCGTCTACGACGCCGCCAAGGACCGGGCCGACCTGCGCTGGACCCGGGACCAGAACGCACCCGCGGTCGCGGCCGCGAAGTCGCTGTTCGACCGCATCAACAAGGCCAACACCACCATCTACCGGTACGACCTCTTCGGCAAGCAGATCAAGGCCTTCGCCGACGACTTCTGCTACCACCCGCTCGGCGGCTGCGTCCTCGGCAAGGCCACCGACAACTACGGCCGCGTCGCCGGATACAAGAACCTCTACGTGACCGACGGCTCGCTCATCCCCGGCAGTATCGGCGTCAACCCGTTCGTGACCATCACGGCGCTGGCGGAGCGCAACGTCGAGCGCATCATCAAGGAGGACGTCGCGAACTCCTGACGAGCGGTGGGCGGGGCCCGCCCCATCTCCTCCCGGCGATGCCCCGCCACGGTGGGTGCTCGCACCCCGACCGAAAAGGAACGATTCCGTGCACTCCCCGCTCACCAAGGACAACGGCCTCTGGATCCGCAGGTTCCACCCGCGCCCCGACAGCCGCGTCCGGCTGGTCTGCCTGCCCCACGCGGGCGGCTCCGCCAGCTTCTACTTCCCCGTCTCCCGGTCCATGCCCGACAGCGTCGACGTGCTGTGCGTGCAGTACCCCGGCCGCCAGGACCGTCGCACCGAACCGCTCCTGGACTCCGTACCGGCGCTCGCCGACAAGATCTACGAGGCCCTCCTGCCCTGGACCGACCAGCCCGTCGCCCTGTTCGGCCACAGCATGGGCGCCTCTCTCGCCTACGAGATCGCCCGGCGGCTGGAGCGGGAGCGGGGCATCACGCCCGCCGCCCTCATCGCCTCCGGCCGCCGTGCCCCGTCCACGCACCGCGACGAGACCGTCCACCTGCGCGACGACGACGGGCTGGTCGCCGAGATGCGCGGCCTGAGCGGCACCAACCCCCAGCTGCTGGGCGACGAGGAGGTCCTGCGCATGATCCTCCCCGCCATCCGGGCGGACTACCGCGCAGCCGAAACGTACGTCTGGGAACCCGGGCCGCCCCTGCGCTGCCCGGTGACCTGCCTCGTCGGCGACGACGACCCGAAGGTCACCGTGGCGGAGGCGGACGCCTGGTCCGGGCACACCGACGGCCCCTTCACGCTGAAAGTCTTCCCCGGCGGCCACTTCTTCCTGGGCCAACACCAGGCGGAGGTCGTCCGCCTCATGGCCGCCCAGCTGGCGGTGCCCGAGCGGGCGTGAGGACCGGACGCACGCGGGCGGACGCGGGGCACCGCGCGGCTGGGACGGGGGCCGCGCGGGGGTGAGCCGCGTCGCATCGGTGCGGGCGAGGTTGCTATGCAACGAGTTGCATAGCAGGATCGACGGCATGGCGCTCGAACACGCGATCCTGGTGTCGCTCCTGGAGAAGCCGGGGTCCGGCTATGAGCTGGCCCGGCGCTTCGAGCGGTCCATCGGCTACTTCTGGACCGCGACACACCAACAGATCTATCGCGTGCTCAAGCGCATGGAGAACGACGGATGGATCGACGTCCGGGACGTCCCGCAGCAGGGCCGGCCGGACAAGAAGGAGTACTCGGTCGCCGACCTCGGCCGGGCCGCGCTGTCCTCCTGGCTGCACGACCCGATCGAGCCGGAGAGCGTACGCCACGACCTGGCCGTGAAGATCCGGGGCGCCGCATTCGACGACCCGGCCGCTCTGATCCGCGAGGTGGAGCGGCACCGGCAGGCACACCGGGACCGGCTGGCGCACTATCTGGCGGGAGAGGCGCGGGACTTCACGAGGTCCGAGGCGGACGCGGCCGGTCCGCAGGCACCACCGGACGCGGAGCGGGAGCTCCAGCACGTCGTCCTGCGCGGCGGCATCGCGTACGAGCGGATGATGATCGACTGGCTCGACGACGTCCTTGCCACGCTGGCCCGGTTCGGTCCGGGCCGCTGATCGCCGCCGCACCGTCCGCAGGACCACCCGGTCCTGCGGATCCCGCCGGTCCAGCCGTCAGAGTTCCCCTTCCCACTCGTCCACCAGCCGAAAGGCGTCCTCACCATGGCCGACCAGCTGCTGTTCAACCCGCGCACCTACGATCCCGCGCACTTCGACCCCGAAACGCGCCGCTTGCTGCGCGCCACCGTCGACTGGTTCGAGGAGCGCGGGAAGCGGCGGCTGACCGAGGACTACCGGACCCGCGCGTGGCTCGGTGACTTCCTGGCCTTCGCGGCGAAGGAGAACCTGTTCGCCACCTTCCTGACGCCGTCGTCCGCCGCGGGGGAGGGGGAGCCGGACAAGCGGTGGGACACCGCCCGGATCGCCGCGCTCAACGAGATCCTGGGCTTTTACGGCCTGGACTACTGGTACGCCTGGCAGGTCACGATCCTCGGCCTCGGCCCGGTCTGGCAGAGCGACAACGCCGCCGCCCGCTCCCGCGCCGCGGAACTCCTCGCCCAGGGAGAGGCGTTCGCGTTCGGCCTGTCCGAGAAGGAGCACGGCGCCGACATCTACTCCACCGACATGCTGCTGGAGCCCGACGGCGACGGCGGCTTCCGCGCCACCGGCTCCAAGTACTACATCGGCAACGGCAACGCGGCCGGACTCGTCTCCGTCTTCGGCCGCCGCAGCGACGTCGAGGGCCCCGACGGCTACGTGTTCTTCGCCGCCGACAGCCGTCACCCCGCCTACCACCTGGTCAAGAACGTCGTCGACTCCTCCAAGTTCGTCAGCGAGTTCCGCCTGCAGGACTACCCCGTAGCCGCCGAGGACGTCCTGCACACGGGCCGCGCCGCCTTCGACGCCGCCCTCAACACCGTCAACGTCGGCAAGTTCAACCTGTGCACCGCCTCGATCGGCATCTGCGAGCACGCGATGTACGAGGCCGTCACCCACGCCCACAACCGCATCCTCTACGGCCGCCCCGTCACCAGCTTCCCGCACGTGCGGCGGGAGCTGACCGACGCGTACGTCAGGCTCGTCGGCATGAAGTCGTTCAGCGACCGCGCGGTCGACTACTTCCGCTCCGCCGGCCCCGACGACCGCCGCTACCTGCTCTTCAACCCGATGACGAAGATGAAGGTGACCACGGAGGGCGAGAAGGTCATCGACCTGATGTGGGACGTCATCGCCGCCAAGGGCTTCGAGAAGGACAACTACTTCGGCCAGGCGGCCGTGGAGATCCGCGGCCTCCCGAAGCTGGAGGGCACGGTCCACGTCAACCTGGCGCTGATCCTGAAGTTCCTGCGCAGCCATCTCCTCGACGCCGTCGAGTACCCCGCCGTGCCGACCCGCCTCGACGCGGCCGACGACGACTTCCTGTTCCGGCAGGGACCGGCCCGCGGCCTCGGCTCGGTGCGCTTCCACGACTGGCGGCCCGCCTTCGACGCGTTCGCGCACCTGCCCAACGTGACCCGACTGCGCGAACAGGCCGACGCGCTCTGCGAGTTCGTCGCCACGGCCGCCCCCGACGCGGAGCAGAGCCGCGACCTCGACCTCGTCCTCGCGGTCGGTCAGCTCTTCGCCCTCGTCGTGCACGGACAGCTCGTCCTGGAGCAGGCCGCTCTGACCGGCCTCGACGAGGACGTGCTCGACGAACTCTTCGCCGTCCTCGTACGGGACTTCTCCGCGCACGCCGTCGAACTGCACGGCAAGGACTCGGCAACCGAACAGCAGCGGGACTGGGCGCTGGCGTCGATCCGGCGGCCGGTCGTCGACGCGGCACGCACGGAGCGGGTCTGGCAGCGGGTCGAGGCACTGTCCGGAGCGTACGAGATGGCTCCGTAGCCGCTCCCGCGCATCGGTGGCCGAGCCGCGTGGGCCCGGCCACCGGTCGGCGCACTCGCCGTTGATGAGATGATGACCAGCGACAAAAGGCGACGGCGTTCCGAGGAAGCCGGTGTGAATCCGGCGCGGTCCCGCCACTGTGACCGGTGAGCCACTCCCCACAGCGGGGCGAGTGGCACACCGGAAGCCAGGAGACTCACGCGGTCGCCTCCTCGAGCAGGACCGGGGCGGATCTCCCCGGGAGGGGAGTGGCGCCGTGCCCGGAAGGCCGACGGCAGGGACATCAGGCAAGCGCGTGGAGGCCGGCGGAACGGTGCCGTGCCGTGTCGTCGTGTGCCGGGACTGCTGCTGTGGCAGCCCCAAGGTGACCGGGGTCGATCACGCGGCGCAGACCGCGCGGCTGCGGGCGGAGGTGCCGATGCGCGTCTCCGACTGCCTCGACGTGTGCGATCGGGCCAACGTCATCGTCGTACAGCCCTCCGCCGCGGGCCGGGCCGCCGGGGCGCGGCCGGTGTGGCTCGGGCTCGTCAACGACCCGGACGCCACCGAGGACATCGTCACCTGGGTGCGCGCCGGTGGCCCGGGGGTGGCGCCCCTGCCGGACATCCTCGACCTGTACGTCTTCACCCCACCGCGGCGCACCGCGGGTTCCTGACGCTCGGGCCGTGGCAGGGGGCCTGGTGGCGTGACCTCCCGGGCCTTCTGCTTCGCGAAGGCGAGCCGGCGCAGGATCGCGGGTCGATGTCGCGTTCCGCGGCGGCGTCCAGCGGCACGTGCAGCAGGATGGAGGACGCCGACACGTCGGCCCGGTCGGCCGGCCCCAGCAGGGTGCCGAGCGTGGCGAGCGACGTCGCCAGGTCGTTCCCCCTGATGGTGCGGCCGTCGACGACACCCGCCACCAGGCGCTTGCCCGAGCGGACGGTGCGGTTCCCACGGTGCGTCCCACTGGCCCTCGCAGGTCCCGTGGAGCATCGTGGAAAGGGTGGCTGACCTGCAGGAAGGACGTTTCCCCTGACCTTCTCCGTGGGACCGGTACGCCGGTGAGGTCAGCAGGTGAAAGGAGCCACTGTGATGAGCCCAGCGCAACAGCCTCCACAGCGACCGGGTGGTCCGAAGGACGCGGACTCGGGCCCGAGCGGCCTGATGGATCTGCTGGGCGTCGCCGCGGTGCTGCTGGAGGCCGACGGGCGGATCGACATGTGGAGCCCGCAGGCCGAGCAGCTCTTCGGCTACACCGGCAGTGAGGCGGTCGGGCAGTACGCGGCCCTGCTGCTGTTGCAACCGGAACACCGGGATGCGGCGATCATGCTGTTCGCCGAGGTGATGGAGACGGGCCGGGGCTGGGCAGGCGCGTTTCCCGTCCGGCACAAGGACGGCAGCACCCGGATGGTCGAGTTCCGCAACATGCGGCTGACCGACAACATCGGCGACCACTACGCCCTGGGACTGGCCACCGACAGGAGCACCCTCCGCCAGGTGGAACGGGGCGTGGCCCTGTCCACCCGGCTGGTCACCCAGGCGCCGATCGGGCTGGCGATCCTGGACACCGACCTGCGGTACGTGGTGGTCAACCCCGCCCTGGCGTCGATGCACGGCGTGGCCGAGGCCGAGCACGTTGGCCGCAGATTCGGCGAGATCCTGCCCGGTGCGCCCTTCCAGGACGCCGAGACCGCCATGCGGCGGGTCCTGGAGACCGGAGTCCCCGTGGTCGACCGGCAGGTGGTGGGCCGCACACGCGCCGACCCGGAGGGCGACCACGCCTGGGCGGTGTCGTTGTACCGGCTGGAGGACCAGCACGCGAACGTCCTGGGCGTCGCCAACGTGGTGGTCGACGTCACCGACCGGTACCAGGCGGCCAGGAGGGCCGACCGCGCCCAGCAGCGCCTGCGCCTGGTGGCCGACGGCTCGGCCCGCATCGGCACCACCCTGGAGGTGGAGCGCACCGCGCAGGAACTGGCCGACGTCGTCGTGCCCGGCCTGGCCGACATGGTCTCGGTCGACCTCCTGGACTCGGTGCTGCAGACGGGCCGCACGGACGTCGGCGAGGGCCCGCCGCTGTTCCGCGCCCTGGCGGTGAAGACCGCCTACCCCACGGACGCCGCTCAGGCGATCGTGCCGCCCGGCCGGCTCACCACGTACCACGCCGACCACCCGGCCGCGTACTGCGTCCGCACCCGCAAGCCCCATCTGATCACCCACCTGGACAGCGGCGACCACACCCGGATCGCCACCGACCCCGAGGCCGCCTCCCTGCTCGCGCGGGCCGGTGTGCACACCGACATCGCGGTTCCCCTCATCGCCCGGGAACAGGTCATCGGCGTCATGGGTCTGGCCCGCGCCCGTAACCCCGTGCCCTTCGACGAGGACGACCTCGCGCTCGCCTGCGAACTCGCCTCCACCGCAGCCCTGAGCATCGACAACGCCGTCCTCCACCACCACATCCGCAGCGCCGCGGAAACCCTCCAGCGCAGCCTGCTCCCGCAGCTCTCGCCCCGGCACCCCGGCCTTGAGGTCGCCGCCCGCTACCGGCCCGCGCAGGCGTTCAGCGAGGTCGGCGGCGACTGGTACGACGTCATCCCCCTGGAGGGCGACCGCACCGCACTCACGGTGGGCGACGTCATGGGCAGCGGCATCCCGGCGGCCACCGCCATGGGACGCCTGCGCACCGCCACCTCCACCCTCGCCGACCTCGACCTCGGCCCCGCCCGGATCCTCACGCACCTCGACAAGATCACCAGCGGCCTGGACCCGTACATCGCCACGTGCGTGTACGCGATCTACGACCCCCACCACGCCCGTCTGCAGGTGGCCTCCGCCGGCCACCTGCCCCCGGTCCTGATCCGGGCCGGCGGACCACCGGAACTCCTCGACCTCCCCACCGGCACCCCGCTCGGCGTCGGGGGCGTCCCCTTCGAGACCACCACCTTCGACCTGCGCCCCGGCGATCAACTGGTCCTCTACACCGACGGGCTGGTCGAAACCCGAAGCGACCCCATCGACGAACGCCTGGACGACCTCCTGCGCCTCCTGACCGGCCCGGACCACTCCACGGAGGAGACCTGCGACCGGCTGCTGCAGCAGCTCCGGCACCCGGCAGGCCACGACGACGTCGCGCTGCTCATCGCCCGCGCACAACCGCAGCCGGACGCCCGGGGGACCGAACCGTGACGCCCGGCCCCGGGCTGCCGCGGCACCTCACCTGCACGCCGTCAGGTCCGCGACGCGCTCCGGTGCGCGCGCACTCCCGCCAGCGCGCCCAGCACGGTGTCGTTGGCGTTCCGGTCGCCGACGGTCAGCCGGAGTCCCTCGCCGGGGTAGTGGCGCGCCTGGACACCGGCGTCGGTGAGTGCCGCGGCGCCCTCGTCGACCGGATCGGGCGCGGCGAGCCAGACGGAGTTGGCGTGGCCGGGGCGGACGCGCCAACCGAGGGACACGAGTTCACACCGGAGGCGTTCGCGTTCGGCGACGACGGTGTCCACACGCAGGCGCAGCTCGCTCTCGGCACGCAGTGAGGCCTTGACCGCCGCTGTCGCCACCGCGTTGATCCCGAAGGGCAGCTGGTGCCGGCGGATCCGCTCCACCAGGCCGGGGGCGCCGAGCCCGTAGCCCACCCGCAGGGCGGCGAGGCCGTAGGCCTTGGAGAAGGTGCGCAGGACCAGCAGGTTGGGGTGCGCGTCCAGGAGCGCGGGCGTGTCCGGCAGGTCGGTGCCGCGGGCGAACTCCACGTACGCCTCGTCGAGGAGCACCGTGACGTGTCGGGGGACCTGGGACAGGAACGCCGACAGCGCGCCGGCGGTGACGAGGCTTCCGGTGGGGTTGTGGGGATTGCACAGCACCACGACGCGGGTGCGGTGGCCGAGCGCCGCGAGCAGGGCCCCCAGATCCTGGTGTCCCTCCGGCGACAGGGGCACCGGGAGGGAGCGGGCACCGGCCATGGCGGCCAGCAGGGGGTAGGCGTCGAACGTGCGCCAGGCGTGGACCACCGCGTCGCCGGGCCGGACCACCGCCTGGAGCAACTGCAGGGCCACGCCGACCGATCCGCTGCCCACCGCGACGCGGTCGCAGGGCACCCGGCACCACGCGGCGATCCGCTCGGTGAGGTCGTCGGGGTGGAACTGCGGGTAGCGGTGGGCCTGTGCGACGGCTCGTTGCATCGCCTCGCGCACCGAGGGCAGTGGGGGATACGGGCTCTCGTTCAGGGCGAGCCGGTGCAGCACGGGGACGTCCACGGCTCAGCCCCGCCCGCCGTGCCAGCGCACGGCGACGGCACCGGCGAAGTCACCCGCGTGGGCGAATCCCCCGAGCACCATCAGGTCGCCGTCCGCCACTCGCCCGGAGCTGAGCGCGCGGTCCAGGGTGACCGGGATCGCCGCTCCGAACAGGTTCCCGCAGGCGTCGAAGGTGTTCAGGTGCCGTTCGGCCGGCAGCTGCAGCGCCTCCCGCCAGTTCCGCAGGAAGGTGCGGTTGGGCTGGTTGGTGATGAGGACGTCGATGTCGGTGCTCGCCACGCCGAGCCGCCGGCACAGCTCCATGACCACCTCGGGGACCAGGCGGTTCCCGCGTGCGAGGACCTTGGCGACGCTCGCGTCGGTGAACCCGATCCGCAGCTGGGACTCTCCCGGCTCCCAGTACTTGCGGCCGTCGTCGACCGCCACGGTCATGTCGCCGGCGTACTCGCCGATGTGCCGGGTCTCCACGTCGAGGACCGGCGACTCGGCCGACGTCGTCACGTACCCCACGCCGCACCCGTCGCCCGGGATCGCCGCCTGTGCGAGCTTGCGCACCTCGGACTGGGTGAACCACTGCCCCGCGGCGCTCTGCGCGTTGCAGATCAGCGCGGTCTTCGCATCGGTGGAGGTCAGGATCTGCCGGGCCAGCTTCACCATGTGCACGAAGGACGCGCAGCCCGCGTTGGCCACGTCCACGAGCCACTCCGGGTTCAGGCCCAGCCGCCGCGCCACCTCGGTTCCGGCGCCCACGAACGGCAGGTCCGGCAACTGGCTGTGCACCAACAGCACGTCGACGCCCCGGATCTCCGCCGCACCGTGCCGTTCGATCAGCGGCTGTACGGCGCGCTCGACCATGTCCGCGTTGGTCTCGTCCCCGGCCACGTGGTGCCGCAACGGCGGGACCTTGAACATGGGGTGGTCGCGGAGCTTGTCCTCGGCTCCGGGGAAGTCCGTGTAGAACTCCGCGGGGACGGGCGCGCCGGGCAGATAGCTCGCGACGTCGGTGAGGCTGACCGTGGTCACTTGGCCACCGTCCTCGCCGGAGCCGAACCGACCGGCAGACCGCCGCGGTGACGGTGTTCCAGGATGGCCTTGAGATTGCGCATCTCCACGGTGTGTCCCGCGTAGAAGAGATCCCAGTAGTCGCCGACCCAGGGCCGGTCGGGGCGGGGCGTCAGGCCGGGGTGGGGGTTGTCGTCGTAGTAGGGGTGCCGGCAGTTGGTCCAGGTGATCACCGAACCCGGCTTGTCGAGCACCAGGGGGGCCGGGACGACGCGCATCAGGTAGATCATCCACAGCGTCTCGCCCTGGTCCCAGGAGCAGTGGTAGTCCACGGTCATGGCCTCGGGGTTCGCCGCCACCCTGCAGTAGATCCTGGTGTCGTCCTCCAGGCGGTCGTGACCGACCCACAGCCCCGGTGTGCCGGTGGGCGCGAAGTCGCGCAGACTGCAGGTCCACTCCTCCAGGTGGTGCCCCTGGCGCAGGTAGTCGTAGGCCTGCTCCGGGGGGCAGTCGACGTGTTCGTGGATGGTGCAGTACTGCCCGTAGACCTGGTGGTGGGGGTAGACCGCGTGGGTGAGCTCCATGCAGTGGGCGGTCAGTTCCTCCTTGCCGGCGTTCTCGATCCGGATCAGACCGGGGATGTCAGCCAACGTGGACGACGGCTCGCTCATCTGAACTCTCCTTGCTCTCGGCGGCTTCGGTGAAGGACTGGAAGGGAAGGAACGGGGGGATCTCCCGCGGGTCGCACTCCACTGCGACGAACGCCGGGCCGCGGCCCGCGTTGCCGCGCAGCAGTGCCGTGCGCAGTTCCGCCGCGTCGGCGGCTGCCGTGGCATCGAGGGACGGGAAGGCGGCGGCCACCCCGGCGGCCAGGTCGGTCCGGGTGAACAGGTCGTCGCCGCGCCCGCCGCCCTGGAGGAACTCCTCCCGCAGCGCGCACATGGCGTGCGCGTTGTTGTTGAAGATCACGAACGTGACGGGTGCGTCGTACTCCACGGCGGTGTGCACTTCCATCCCGTGCATGAAGAAGGCCCCGTCGCCGGCGAGGACGTACGTGCGCCGGCCGGTGGCGAGCGCGGCGCCGATGCCGGCGCCGAAGGTGTAGCCCATGCCGCCCATGCCGACCGCCACCACGAAGCGGCCGTGGCGCGGGGCGGGCAGGAGATGGACCGCGCCGGCCCCCGTGTTGCCGGCGTCCACGAAGACGTGTGCGTCCTGGGGGAGTGCCGCCGCCACCGCGGCGACCGCCTGGGCCTGGGGGACGGTCCGCTCCCGGGCCTGAACGAGCGGACCCGGCAGGGGGGTGGGCAGGGGGCCGGCGTGCGGCGGGCAGGGACGTGTGCGCGACGGCAGCCGGGCGGTCACCGCGCGCAGCGCGTCCCGCAGGTTCCCGCCGAGCACGGTGCCTGCCACGAACGGCGGTTCGGGGCCGAGGCAGACGACGTCGGTGGCGGCCAGCGCCTCGTCGAGACCGCCGCGTGCCAGGAGCGGCAGCCGGGTGCCGACCAGCAGGCACAGGTCGGCCCGGCGCAGACAGTCCTCGACGTTGGCGTGGCCCATCACCCCGGCCACGCCCGCGAACCGCGGATCGCGGTTGTCGAAGACGTCCTTGGCGTCCGGCGTGACCGCCACCCACGCCCCCAGGCACTGGGCCAGTTCCGCCAACTCCTCACGTGCGTCGGTGGCGGCGACGTCCTCGCCGGCGATGACGAGCACGTGGCCGGCCCCGCGAAGGTCGTCCGACACGGCGGCGACGGCAGCGGTGTCGAGCCGCGCCGCGCAGGCCGTCGCCGGGCTCCCCGATGCCGGGACCGCGCGGCGGGCGGGGACCTGGATCCGCGCCTGCTGCACGTCCTTGGGCAGCAGCAGCACGGCCGGTCCGCGCGGGTCGGACTGCGCGGCCGCGACCGCCCGGGGCAGCAACTCCCCGATCGAGTCCGGGTCTTCGACCCGGGCACAGAACCGGGAGACGGGGGCGAAGACCTCCCGCGCGTCGAAGGTGCCCGACCTGCCGCTGGAGTCCTGGAACGCGCCGAGCCCCTCCTGGCCGGTCGGCGGCTGGCCCACCAGGGCCAGCACGGGCACCCGGGAGGCGTACGCCTCCGCCAGACCCGGCACGAGGTTCATCGCCCCGCCGCCCGAGGTGGCGGCGACGACGCCGACGCGCCTGGTGGTCCGTGCGTATCCGTCCGCCATGGTGACGGCGGAGAACTCGTGTTTGGCGACGACACCGCGGACGGCGCCGCCGCGGTGCACCGCGTCGTACAGGTCCTCGATGTTCGCGCCGCCGACGCCGAACACGTGGGTGACGCCGGCCCTGGCGAGTTCCCCGGCCAGGTAGTCGACCACGCGTACCGTTCCTCCCGTGCCCGCCTCCGGGGCCATGGTGGTCATACGGGGCTTCCCTCCCTCTCGTGGCGGTGGTCGATGAGGCCGGACGGCGAGATCACCTGGAAGCGGTGCCGGTATTCCCTGGGGGTGAGTCCCAGGGTGCGTCCGAAGGAGCGGAAGAACGTCTCGGTGGCGGCGAATCCGCAGCGGCCGGCTATCTGGCTGATCGTCAGGTCGGTGGTCTCCAGCAGTTCTCGGGCGCGGGCGATGCGCGTCCGCTCGACGTACTGGCCGGGTGTCGCGCCCACCTCGCGCCGGAAGACCCGGGCGAAGTTGCGCTGACTCATGTTGGCCTGCCGCGCGATCTCGGCCACGGGCAGCGGGCTGTCCAGGTTCTCCAGAATCCACTCCTGTGCGGCCCGGATCGGCGGATGGTCGGCCAGCTGTGCGTCGAGGACGGCGCTGTACTGGGACTGTCCTCCGTGCCGTTTGAGGAACAGCACCAGAAACCGTGCCGTCTCCAGCGCGAGCGCCGATCCGTGATCGGCCTCCACCAGGGCCAGCGCCATGTCGATGCCCGTCGAGACGCCCGCGGAGGTCACGAAGGGGCCGTCCCAGACGAAGATCGGCTCGGCGTCCACCGTCACATCCGGGTAGCGGCACGCCATCGCCTCGCTGTACGCCCAGTGCGTGGTGGCGCGTCTGCCGTCGAGGAGGCCCGCCTCGGCCAGCAGAAAGGATCCGCCGCATACGGAGGCCACTCTGCGCGACCGGGCCGCCGCCCGGCCGATCCAGGACACGAGCGCCTGGTCCCCGAGAGCGTCGTGGAGACTCCATCCGCCCGGCACGAGGAGGGTGTCGATCGGGCCCTGCCCCTCCTCCAGGGGCGAGGCCTCCACCACCACCCCCGAACTCGTGCGCACCAGTGGTGCGTCGGCGGAGACGAACTCGGTCCGGTAGGCGGTGCCCGAGGGTCCCAGGAGCCGGTTCGCGGTATCGAACACTTCAATCGGTCCGGTGATGTCCAGGGCCATCGCGCCCGCGTACACCACCACAACAACACGTCGCTCCAACACGGTCACAGCCTGTATCGGAAGTCGCACTGGCTGCAATGACAGATTACTGACGTATCCGGCCAACGAGTGGCGTCGGACGGTCGGGAAGGGCGCTGGCAAGGCGGTTCGGGCACCGCGCGGGCCGCGCGGGGTGAGGCAGCTCACAGGACGCCGGTACGGCCGTGCGCCGCGGCCGCGCCGCCGTCCCCGTGCCGGACGCGACCGGCGGCGCGTCGTCCACGGCCCGCGGAGGACTCCGCCGGGTCTTTCCGCATCGGCCGGTACGGACCCGCCACGCCCCGTAGGATCTCGGCACGGACCTGGGCCGAGCGCGGACGTCGCAGGGGAGCGAAGTGCGGTTGACGCTGGCGGAGTTGATGGATCTGCGGGTGCCGCCCCCGGAACTCGCCGACCGGGTGCTGGGCCCCGTACGGGACCGGGCCGCGGCCGGTCCGCCCGAGGACCTCGCGCCGGGGGAACGGCAGTTGTGGTACGCGATGGCGGGCGCGGTCTGCGAGCGGCTGGGCGATCTGGACGGCACCGTGCGCCACTTCGGCGCCGCCCTGACGGAGCTCGACTCGGACAGCGACGACCGGCCCGACGCGGAGTTCCGCCTCGGCGTCGCCCTCCACTCGCGGTTCACGGAGCGCGGGGACCTCGACGACGCCCGGGAGGCGATCGTCCTGTTCCGGGCGGTGCTGGCCGTGGCCGACGAAGGCACCTGGCCGCGCCTCATGACCGCGGCGCACCTGGGGCGGTGCCTGGCCGACCGGTTCGCGGCAGGCGGGGATCCGGCCGACCTGAAGACGGCCCGGACCCTGCTGGAGCGGGAACTCGACACCGCGGGCGAGGCACCCTCGACCGGCGACGAGGACCCCGAGGAACTGCACACCTGGATCTCCGCCCTCGACGTGCTGGGCGAATGCCTACGCGAACAGGCCGAACTCGACCACGACGAACGCCTGCTGTCGCACGCCCTTGACCGTGCCCGCCAGGCTCTGGACCTCGCGGGCGACGACCCGGGCCTGCGCGCCGCGCCGGAGAAGGGGCTCGCCCGCACCCTGCTCGTACGGGCCGTGTGGCGCAAGTCGGAGGAGGACTTCGACGAGGCGATCCGGCTGCTCGATCCTTCCGGGCCGGTCGCCCAGGCGGAGAATCCGGCGGCGCGCGCGGTGAACCTGGGCATCGCCCATTTCGAGCGCTACCGCCTGCTGGGCACCCGCGACGGCCTGGCACGGGCCCGCACGGCACTCGAACGGGCTCTGGCCGGACTGCCACACGGTTCCACCGCGCGCGCCGGAGCACAGCTCAATCTCGCGGTCGTACTCCGGGAGACCGCCGCCGCTTCGGCCGGCGGGGCGGAACTGCTCGACCGAGCGGTGGAGTTGGCCGAGGAGGCGGCCGCGACCCTGCGATCCCGGTCACCGCTGTACCTCGCTGCCACCGCCGCCGCGGCCGAGGCGCGGATCGCCCGGCAGGCGCAGGGCGGAGGCGGCGGCGCGCAGGAATGGGAGGAAGCCTGCCGGAAGATGGAGGCGGCGGCACCGTATCTGCCGCCCGGGGGCGGATTGCTGGTCGCCTCCTTCCGCGATGCCTGGGGCAGCGCGCTGGTCCGGCTCGCGGGCCTCACCTCCGACCCCGGCGCCCTGGACCGGGGCGTGGACCTGCTGCGGCGGGCGCTGGCCGATCCGGGCGGGCTGCCCGACCGGCCCCGGACGGCGGGGAATCTCGCGGTCGGGCTGTACGAGCGGTTCCTCGCGCGCGGCTCGATGGGCGAGCTGGACGAGGCCATCGCGCTGTGGCAGGAGGCCGCGGACCGGAGGCGCCCGGGATCGCCGCACGCCGTCACCGCGCACAGCGGGCTGGCCGTGGCCCTGCACCAGCGGTACGAGCGGCGTGGCACGGCCACCGACCTGGACGAGGCGGTGGAGCGGCTGCTGGCCGCCGCCGCGCAGCCCGCGGACCCGGCGGAACGCCGCGCCGTCCTGAACAACCTCGGCCACGCCCACCAGGCACGCTACGAGGCCACCGACGATCCCCGGGAACTGGCCCGCGCGGTGGCCGCCCAACGGGAGGCCATCGCCCAGGGCGGCCCGGAGGCGGGATCGCCCGTGAACGCCCGCATCGGACTGGCACTCGCGCTGGGCGCGCAGGCGGAACGCGCCGGTTCAGCGGCGCTGGCCGAGGAGGCCGCGGGCCACGCCGAGGCGGCCCGCGCTGAGGCCCACCCCGCGTCGCGGACCTGGGTGTCGGCCGTGTTCGTACGGGCCGGGCTGTGCCGGCTGCGCCATGCGCTGACCGCCGATCCGGAGCTGCTGCGGGAGGCCGAGGAGGCGTACCGGCAGGGCTACGAGGTGGCCCGTGACCGGTATCCGGCCGCCGCGGCGGAAGGCGCGATGGAGTGGGGCCTGTGGCAGACCCGGCTGGAGCGGCATCCACAGGCCGTGGCCGCCTTCGACCTCGCCGAACAGGCGGTGGGACGGCTCGTGGCCGAGCAGGGACAGCGCGCGGCCAAGGAGACCTGGCTGCGCACCTCGCGCGGCCTGCCCGCCGCGGTGGCCGTGGCGGCCTGGCGGTCCGGCGACGCGGCGGGCGCGGTCACCCGCCTGGAACGCACCCGCGCCCTGCTGCTGGCCGAACGCCTGCGGCTGGGCCGGACGGCAGACGACCCGACCGGCACGGACGCGCTCGTCGGCAGCGGCACCGTCGTCTACCTGGTTCCGGGCGCGGAAACAGGCGTGGCCTTCACCGTCGCGGAGTCGGCCGTAAGGGCCACGCCCCTCGACGGACTGGGCGCGACCGCGCTCGCCCCCTGGCAGGACGGGACGTGGCGCGACAGCGAGCGGCTCGACCGGTTCGCCCGGTGGGCCTGGGAGGACGTCCTGGCCCACGTGGTGCCCGGGCAGGGCGCGCCGTTCACCCTGATCCCCGTGGGAGAGCTGGTGCACCTGCCCTGGCAGACGGCGTACGCCGCACCCGGCGCCGGGCGGCCGCCCCGGTTCCTGCTCGACGGCCACGCCGTCGGCTTCGCGCCCTGCCTGCGTGTGCTGCCCACGGGCGGACCCGCCCGGACACCCCGGTACCTCGGAGTGGCGGTGGGACGCGGCACGGGTTTGCGTGAACTCCCCTTCGCCGAGCGGGAGGTACGGGCGGCCGTCGGCCGGTTCACCGAGTCCCTGGTGCTGGTGGACGAGGAGGCCACACCCGAGCGGGTGCTGGACTGGCTCCGACAGGGCGGTGGCGTCGCCCACTTCGCCTGCCACGCCGAGACGGACCCCGCCGAGCCCCTGTCCTCCGCGCTCGTCCTCGGCGGCGGCGCGCGCCTCGCCGTTCGGGATCTGCTGGACCTGCGCGGCGGACTCGACCTGGTGATCCTCTCCGCATGCGCCACCTCCGTGGCGGGCCGGGAGCTGCCCGACGACGTGGTCGGCCTGCCAAGCACCCTCATCGGCGCCGGCGCGCGGGGGGTCGTGTCGGCGTCCTGGCCGGTCAACGACCTCGCCGCCTGCCTGGTGATGACCGGCTTCGTCGACCGGTGGGCCGAAGGGACAGCACCGGCGGAGGCGCTGCGCGCCGCCCAGGTCGGGCTACGGGACCTGCCGCACGGCGCGCTGGCCGAGCGACTGCGCGTGCTGCGCGGCCCGGACGTCACAAAGGCCCCGCCCGCCCCGCCCCCGCAGACTCCCGTCCGCCCCTTCGCATCGCTCTCCGACTGGGGGGCGTTCACCTACACGGGCCATGCCGGCACCGGTTCACCGGACGGACGGCCCCGACGGAACCCCACGGGAGAGCACCGATGAGCGCAGCGTCCCCCCTGCCCTATCAGCGCGGCACCGACCCGCAGTTCGCGCAGCGCGCCGCGGTCACCTTCTCCCTGGAGGACTTCGGCTCCGCGCTGGTGCTGTCCGGGCCTTGCCCGCGGTGCGGTCAGGAGATGGAGTTCACGCTGGTGAAAGAACTGTTCCGGGACGGCGCGGGGGCGGTTCCGGCACCCGGCCGTCCGGTCGTGATGTTCTGCACGGCCGAGGTGGTGTACGACGGCTCCCCGGACGGCGGGCCCGGCTGCGGTGCGTTCTGGAGCCTGAGGCTCCCGGCCGGAGCGGGCGGATGAGCGGCGGTCTGCTGCCGGGCCCCACCCCGACCGCCGCCCAGCTGCGCCGGGCCAGGTCGCTGCGCCGGGCCCTGGAGCGGGAGCTGGACCGGGTCCGCGAGGCCGCCGTGGCCTGGCGCAACGGGCTCGGCGCGATCCTGGCCGGACTCGTGGGGTTCAGCCTGGTCAAAGGCCGCAGCGACGTCGGACAGATCACCCCCGGCTGGGCCATGGCCGTCGGACTGCTGCTCCTGGGCGCCCTGACGGTGGGCGGAGCGGGCGCCTTCTGCCTGCTGCGCGCCGCGCACGGTCGTCCGTACGCCCGCTGGCTGTCCGAGGCCGACGACGCGACCGGGCGGCCGCTGGAGGTGGAGGACCACGACGAGGCCCTGGCCAGCGCCCGCTTCCTGCGCACGGGCACCGTGCTGACCTGTCTGTGCACGGCACTGCTGGTCACCGCGGTCGGAGTGACCTGGTACGCCCCGCCGAAAGACCCGCCGGGGCTGCTGGTCCGGCAGGGCGCCACCTCCCTGTGCGGAGAGGTCGTCTCGGCCGGCCGGGGAACGGTCGTGCTGAAGGTGGGCGGTGTCGCCACGACCGTGGACCTGTCCCGGGCCGACTCCCTCACCCCGGTCGCCTCCTGCCCCGCGCCCGCCGCCGGGTAGGCGGCGGGTCAGCCGGCGAACACCCTGCCGTGCTTCACGACGTAGTGCGCGGGCCGGGAGCAGCCGATGGACGGAGTGACCAGCAGGCTCACGGTGAGCGGCGCGGGCTCCGTGCTCGCGGTCGAGAACTCGCAGACGGCACCGCTGCCCGTGAGCGGGTACCAGAACCACCCGTCGACGTCGCCCACGGTGACCCGGTCCGACTCCTTCCAGCCGCCGTCGGAGCGGGTGTAGACGCGCAGGCGCACGGAGGCGGCGTACTGGTCCTGCGTCGACCGCAGTGCGGTCAGCGTGACCTTGTAGTCGCTGCCGAGGACGGACGAGGCGATCAGCCGGGTTCGCGGCGCCGCGGCCTCGGCGGTGGACGTTCCGGCACCGGCGGTCCCGAGGGCCGCCGCCATGAGGAGGGCGCCGGCCGCGGTCGCGACGGTGCGGCTGGGGTTGCGGACGATGCTCATGTGTACCCCTGGGGTGAGTTGCGCGGAAGGCCCGGTTGGTCCGTACGGTGGTGGAGACCAGCCGCAGGGCCGGAGAGTTGTACGGCGGGCGAGGAGAACGGCCGCACGGCGCGTACGACGTTCGCGTCGGGACGCCGGGCGGCCCGGTCGGCCGGTAACGCACGCACCCCCACACGCGTCGAGACCTCTTTCCGCCACCTCGCGGCCCGCACCGTGCCGGGCGCTGGAGTCTGCCGTTGCCCGAAGCGTCGCACGGCGTGGCCGTCGTAGCCCCTCGTCGGCCCCGGAGACGGTGCAGCGCCGCATCAGCACCACATGTGTGTGGCCGGATCGGACATCTGACGTGTGTTCGGAAACGGCCATACTCAGGGCTGGGCAATCCGCCCCATTCCTACGTCCGGAGGCCACCCATGCCCCAGACCCGTGTGTCCCACACCGCCGTGATCGAAGCCTGGCTGTCGGGCGCCGAGAGCGCGTACGGCCAGTCCAACCCCGCCGGGCCGCTGTACGTCGGCGGCACGGCTGCCGAGGCCGCACTCACCGACCCGAGCGACTCCCTCTACGGCTTCTGTTCCAGCCCGAGCGGTTCGCACGGCAGTTGGTGCTGCTGACACGTCGGCCTCGTCCTTCGAGGCATTCGGTGCCCTGTGAGGGCCTGCGCTCGCGGAGCGCTTTCGCGGGGTGAGGTTCTACGAGCAGGAGTGTGGGGAACGCGTCTGATGAAACGATTCCCCACGCTCCGTCCGGGCGCCTTCCAGGGCGCGACAAAGGTGGCACGGGGAAGGCGGACGGTGAGCGGTTCGGGGCTGGAGACGCGAGACCAGGCGGAATGGTTCACCCAACCCGTACGAGGCATCGCCCGGCCCTGGCTGGACGAGCTGGCCCGGCGGCTGGCCGACGTGGACGCACTCGGCCGGGGAGAACGGGACGTGGTGCTGGAGGCCGGCCACACCGCCCTCCTCAGGTCCTTGCACGCCAAGCTCTCCCGCCTGTTCCTGATCGAGTTGCACGCGCTGCGCCTGACGGCGGGTGAGGCGGCAACAGCGGGCGCCGGGGAGGCCGTCACCGACAAGGAGACCTGGTCCGCGTTCATCGAGCAGGCCAGCGACCCGGGCTACCTCGACCGGCTGGCCGGCCGGTACCCGACCCTCGGCCGGCGGATCGCGTCCGTCGCGCGGCTGTCGGTGGCGGCGACGGCGGCGTTCGCGACACGGCTCGCCGCGGACCGTTCACTGCTGGCGCCGTTGCTGGGCCGGTCACCGGGAGAGCTGCGCGCGGTCGGTTTCGGCGCGGGCGACAGCCACCGGGGCGGACTGACCGTCAGCCGGGTCGACCTCGCGGGCGGAAGCGTCATGTACAAGCCCCGGCCGTCCGGGATCGACGTGGCACTGGGCGCCCTGCTCGACGAGCTGTTCGCGGACTTCCCCGGTGCCCCGGCGGTGGACGAGCGCATCCGCGTGCCGCGCACGCTGGCACGTGAGGGCTACGGCTGGGCCGAGTTCGTCCCCCACCGGTACTGCGTGGACGACGCCGGACTCGCCGCGTTCTATCGCGCTGTCGGACACTGGCTGGCCGTCCTCCGGTTCACCGGCGGCACCGACATGCACGCCGAGAACATGATCGCCGCCGGTCCGGTGCCGGTGATCGTGGACGCCGAGACACTCTTCGACGCCCCGGCGCCGTTCCCGCCCAGCGACCGGGGCGACGCGGTGGACGTGGCCGCGGCGGCGATCCGCCGTACGGTGCTGCGGACCGGACTGCTGCCCGTGCGCGGCACCGGATTCGCGCTCGGCGGAGTGGACATCTCCGGGGTCGGGGCGCTGCCCGGCCAGCAGCCGCTCATCCCGAACCCGGTGATCGCGGACGGCGGCACCGCGGCGGCCCGCTTCCAGGTGGACCTCGTGGCGATGCCCGCCACCGGCAACCACCCCAGCCCCACACCCGTCCTGAGCACGTACTGGGACCGGATCCTTGCCGGCTTTCGCGAGATGACCGCGCACCTGCACCGGCCCGGCCGGGACCCGTACCGGCTGCTGCACCGCTTCGAGGGCACCCAGGCGCGGCGTATCCGGCGGCCCACGCAGGCGTACGTCGACATCGGGCGGATGCTGTGGCATCCCGCGTCGTTGCACGACGAGGCGGCAGCGGTCGAGCGGGCCCGGGACATCCTGCGGCGCAACGCCGAGGTGCTGCCCGGAGCGCCCGCCGACCGCGCGACCATCGACAGCGAGATCGCGGACCTGCTGGCCGGCGACGTACCGATGTTCACCTTCGCCGTGGACGCGACCTGCGTACGTGACACGGTCGAGGACTGGCGCACCGCCGATCTGGCGCTGGAGGAGGCGGTGATCCAGGACGCGCTGGTGGGTGCCTACCTCAACGAGCGTTCGCTGCCCGCCCGGGTGCAGGCCGCCGCCCGCGACCCGCACGCCCGCGACCGGGAGCGGCGCCGCCGGGACCTGGCCGCGCAGATGGTACGGCGGCTGTGCGACGGTGCGGTGCGCGGCGCCGACGGTACCGTCACCTGGATCAGCCCCGTCTTCACTCCCGCCGGATGGTCCATCCGGGTGCTGCCCGCCGACCTCTACACCGGGCAGGGCGGGGTCGCGCTGACGCTCGCGGAGTACCTGACCGAGGTACGGGCCGGCCGGGCCGACGACATCCCGGGCGTGGCCGAGACGTTCGACGGCGCCCTGCGCGTGCTGCTCGGCACCGAGGACCGCACGCCGACGCCGTCGGCCGGGGCGTTCAGCGGTGCGGCTTCCCAGGTGTGGACCTGGCTGGCGCTGCACCGGGTGCTCGGCGAGGACTCCCTGCTGGAACGGGCCGCCGAGCGGGCCCGGCTGCTCACCGAGGGGGCTGAGCTGGTCGAGGACGACATCGAGGTGGACCTCCTCAACGGGGCCGCGGGTGCGATCGTCCCCCTGCTCGACCTGGCCACCGCCACCGGGCAGGACCGGTGGCTCGGCGCCGCCGCACACATCGGGCGCCGGCTGACCGGGCTGGCCGCGCTCGACGCGAGCGGCGCCCGCTGGACGACCCGGCTCAACCCCGAGGGCATCGGCGGCTTCGCCCACGGCGCCACCGGCATCGGCTGGGCGCTGGCCCGGCTCGCCCTCAGCGACGCCGGCTCCGTGGCCGAACGCGACGGCTGGAGGCGCGTGGCTCAGCAGGCCTTCGCCTTCCAGGAGTCGCTCTGGCAGCCCGGACAGGGCAACTGGCTCGACGTCCGGATCGGGGCCGAGGAGGACTTCTTCACCAGCTGGTGCCACGGCAGCGCGGGGATCGGCATCGGCATGCTCGACCTGCACCGGCGCACGGGCGATCCCGTCCACCTCGACATGGCCGAACGCGCGGCACGCGCCTGCGCCGCCGAGGGCTTCGGCTGGAGCCACACCCTCTGCCACGGCGACCTCGGCCTCTGGGAGTTCCTCACCTCCCTGGGCTTCGGCGACCCGCTCGAACTCGACGCGGAGATCCTCACCGGTCTCGAACAGCGCGGCCCCGTCGGCGGCCTGGCCCGCGAGGCGTTCTCGCCCAGCCTCATGTCCGGCCTCGGCGGAGTCCTGCACACGCTGCTGCGCATGCATCCCGCGGCGGACCTGCCCAATCCCTTGCTCCTGGACTGAAGCCGGAACAGCGCCCGGGCACCGGGCGGCCCGTGATCGTGAGGTGCGGCGAGCGCCTGCCGTGACGGCGTGGACCGCGTGACACCGGGCGCGCGAGGGGCGAGCCGGTCGACCGCCCCGGGGTCAGGACAGGCATCGGCCACGCGGTCTCGCCGCCTGGCATGATCGATGAGTGACCGGTGAATCCGCGGGGCCCGACCGCACGAAGTACGTCCTGTTCGATGTCGACGGCACGTTGATCGACGCGGTGAGCAACCAGCGCCGGGTCTGGGGGACATGGTCGGAGCGCTACGGGCTGGACGCGGACGACGTCCACCGGGTGGCGCTGCGGACACGGCCCATGGAGACCTTCGCCCAGGTCGCCCCGGACCGGGATCCCGGCGCGTACCTGGCCACGCTGCACGAGCTGGAGGACGAGGACGTCCGGTCCGGCGTCTACGCGGCTTTCGACGGTGCGTCGGAGCTGCTGCACGGCCTGCCGCCCGGATCCTGGGCGCTGGTGACCTCGAACTACGAGCACCGGGTGCGCGGCCGCTTCCTGCGGACCGGCTTGCCGCTGCCGGGCCTGATCGTGGACGCCGCCGCTGTCGAGGAGGGCAAGCCCTCGCCCGTCCCGTATCTGCGGGCCGCCGAGCGGCTGGGTGCCGAGCCGGAAGACTGTCTGGTCGTCGAGGACGCCCCGTCCGGGGTACGGTCCGGACGGGGAGCCGGGATGACGGTCTGGGGCGTGAACACCGAGGTCGCGGTGGAAGGCGTGCACCGCCACTTCGCCAGTCTGCGTGAGGCGGTCCCGCACATCCTGGACTTCGCGTCCGGCGGATCGCGTACGAGGCAGCGGGGGAGAGGCCGGGTCAGCGGAGTTTGAGCAGGCCCGCATCGACCACGGCGCGGCCGAAGGGGCTCGCGAGTTCGGCCAGGCGCTCACAGCCGGCGTCACCCAGGACGGCGTAGGCCGGAAGGGCCAGACGGTCGGTGCGCTCCTCGATCTGCCGGCGCAGGAGCGCGCCTGCCGGGCTGAGGGAGTCGCCGTCGAGGAGGCCTCGCTCGCGCAGGCGTTCCTGGGTGCCGGCCCACTTGTCCTCGGGCCAGGCACGGCTCGCCTTCAGGAAGTCGACGGGAATCTCATCGGTGGCGGCGTGCAGAACCAGGGCCTCCAGGCCCCCGACGCCCTCGCTGAGCAGACACGCGACATGGCCGTCCCCACGGAACTCCCTCAGCAGCGTCTGGGCGTGCCACAGCTGCAGCACCGGCTCCTGCGGCCAGGGCAGTGTGGCGTGCGCGGCGAACAGCGGGCGGCCCTCCGCGTGTTCACAGGCCGCCTCGGCTGCCCGGCGGGTCAGCTCCACGACCTCCGCCAGGTGCGGCAGCTCGTGGATCCCGGCCCGCCGCAGCGCTTCGCCCGCCGCCGCGTACCGCGCGTCCAGCACCTGCTGCGGCGTCGTCGCGTCCCAGGCCCCGTCGAGTGCCTGGCGCACCAGATCGGGATTGAAGTTGTAGAAGGTCGAGATGACCAGCTCGGCGGACGCCCGGCCGAACGCGGCGCTCCGCGAGGCGAAGTACCCGGCGCGGCCGCTCAGTCCCAGGTCTCCGTACCGTCGCCGTGCCTCCGGGACGAAGTAGATCATGCCGTGTACGGGTTCGAGTCCGCGCCAGGCCGCACGCGCTGCCTTCATGGGTCACCTCTTCGGAGAGTCGGCGAACGGGGTGTGCGCTGCTGTTCCGTACGCACCGGGCGTTCGCGCAGCATACCAACTGGTCGGTAGCCTTCAGCGGGGAGAATGGCCTGTCAAGGGTGTGAGCCGGCCTCACGTGTGCGGCGTGTCCCATAACACTTGGGTGGCATGTGACATTGCATATGGGACCATGCCGCGCCGCCCCCTGACGGAAGGCCCCCGCCGGTCCCTACCATCCGCGCCATGGATCTAGAGGTACGGCACTTGCGTGTGATCTGCGCGATCGCGGAGGCCGGAAGCCTGACCCGTGCCGCCGCGTCACTGCGCATGACCCAGCCGGGGCTCAGCGCCCAACTCCGGCGTATCGAAGCGATGCTGGGCGGAGCGATCTTCGACCGAGGGCAGACCGGCGCCGTACCCACCGCCTTGGGCGAGCTGGTCCTGCCCCGGGCGCGGGCCATCCTGCCGGGCATCGACGGCCTGCTCTCGGACACCGCCCGCGCGGCTCGCTGCGGAACCACCCCGGACCGTATACGCCTCGGGTCGGCAGGCGCGCCGTTGATCACCGAACTCATCGTGGCCACCAGGGAGTTGATCCCCGGCGCCGAGGTGACGACCCGGTGTCAGCGCTCCCCCTCGCCCCTGCTGGACGACCTCGCGGCGGGACGGCTGGAGGCGGCGGTGCTCGGCGACAACCCCGGCCGTGAACTCCCGCCTCGCGAGGCGGTCGTCCTGCGCCCGGTCGCCACCGAGCCCGTCTTCGCCCTCCTGCCGTCCGCCCACCCGCTGGCCGCGGGTGACGAGGTGCGCCTGGAGGAACTCATCGGGGAGGACTGGGCCCTGCCCCACCCGGACAGTGATCGCACCCGGGAGTACTGGGCGTCCGTCTTCTCCCGGACGGCCCGTCAGCCTCACGCTCCCTACGAGGCCGAAGGCCAGCAACTGATCGACGTGGTACGGGCGGGTCTGGCCGTCAGCCTCTGCCGGGCGACCTTCACCGAGGTACCCGGCGTCGCGGTGCGCCCTCTCCTCGGCAATCCGCTCTGGTACCGCCATGTACTCGGCTGGCGCCGCGACGGGCCGCTGGCCGCACACGGCGACGCGGTCCTCCGCAGGGTGGCCGAGGGGTATCTCGCCGCCTGCGCCGCCGCACCGGCGTACGTGCGATGGCGGCGCCGCCATCCGGAGTCGCCGCGGTTGTCCGGGAGAGCCGGTGGTCTCACTGCTCGGTGATCGAGATCTCGTCCTGGAGAGCGTCGCCGCCCTCGACGTCGATCCGGACGCGCGTGGCCGGGTCGGTGAAGGACCGGCCGGGGCGGAAGGCCGCCATGTCCAGCGCCCGGCAGCCCGGGGGCGGGGTGGCGCCGGGGTTGCCGTTCACGATCCGGACCGGGCCGTAGCCGGTCTGGAGGGACGTGTCCACCTGGTAGATCAGCACTCCGGTGGAACAGGCCTGCTCGTCCGCGCCGACGGCCCTGCGGGATTCGGCGACGTACGCGGTGGTCTCGCCGGTGCGGATCACCGCGATCTTCGTACCGCCGGGGCTCTCCACGGCTCTCAGGCGGACCGTGCGGCTTCCGCTCGCGGGCAGGCAGGCGACCTGGCGGTCGTCGATCCAGCCGAACTTCCACCGCTCCCAGCCGAGGTGCTGCGGGGCAGCGCCGGCGATGTCGCCCATGAGGTCCCAGCCGCCGACGAAGCGGTGGTGGTCGGTGCCGGTGAAGGCGTAGAGGTCGGGCAGCCCGAAGGTGTGGCCGGTCTCGTGGTCGGCGACCTTGAAGCCCCAGTGCCACATGTCCTGCCCGAACGTCACGGCCCACTTGATGCGTGTGCCGTCGGCGCTGACGCCCGCGGTCGTGGGGTCGTACAGGTACGTCGGCGAGAAGCCGATCGCGGAGGCGGACCTCACCGGGACGACATAGACCATGTCGAACCGGGAGAAGTCGGTGTACGGGTCGGCTGCGGCCACCGCCTGCCGGACGTAGGCCTCGTGCTGCTCGAAGGTGATTCCGCGCTGGAAGCCGTAGCTGGTGGAGTCCTGCGGCATCCGGATCCACCGGCCCAGCGGGGTGATGTCCAGCGTGGTCCGTCCGTAGGAGTCGCGCTTCATCCAGTCGGCGGCCGGGGCGAGTTGCCGGTAGTAGTCGGAGGTGGAGCCCGAGGCCTGGGCGTCGGGGAAGTCGACGAACAGCATCAGCACGTGCCTGGTGCCGAGGGGGCGCTGGAACTGGGTGGTGTAGTCGGTGGTGTGGCCCTCGTCCGTCCAGCCGGTCCGGCCGGGAAGGGCGCACTCCGTGGCCGGAGCCGCGCCGTGCTCGGGCACGGCGGGCATGGGCCGGGCGGTGGTCGCGGCCTGGGCGGCGGTCGGGGCCGCGGCGGCGCCGAACGACAGGAACGCCGTCGCGGCGGCACCCGCGGCAAAGGCCCTGAGCCTGTGGGGCCGCTCGCCGGCGCGGGCCGGGCCGGACAGTTCCCGGGCGAACACCTGGATCGAGGGCCCCGTGGGGTCGGCGTGATCGAGCGGCACGGTGAAGGAGTGGCCGGTCACGGTGAGACCGGGCAGGCGGTAGCTGAGGCTCATCAGGTCCTTCCCTCGGGGTAGTGGCAGGCGACCTCGTGGCCCGAGGCGATCGTGCGCAGCAGGGGCCGCTCGGCTGCACAGCGGTCGGCCGCCCGGGGGCAACGGGTGCGGAAGGGGCAGCCGCTGGGCGGGGCGAGCGGACTGGGCAGGTCACCGCGCAGCACGATCCGCTCACGGGCCCGCTCGGCGTCCGGGTCGGGCAGCGGTACGGCCGAGAGCAGGGCGTGTGTGTACGGGTGTGCGGCGCGGCCGTAGAGCGTGTCCCGGTCGGCCGTCTCCACGACCGTGCCCAGGTACATCACGGCGACGCGCGTGCTGATCTGGCGGACCGCGCCGAGATCGTGCGCGATGAACACGTAGGCGAGCCCGTACTCCTGCTGCAGGTCCTTGAGCAGGTTGAGGATCTGGGCCTGGACCGACACGTCGAGCGCCGAGACGGGCTCGTCGCACACCACCAGCCTCGGCCGCAGCGCCAGCGCCCGGGCGATCCCGATGCGCTGTGCCTGGCCGCCGGAGAACTCATGGGGGTAGCGGGCGGCGTGCTCCGGCCGCAGGCCCACCCGCTCCAGCAGCTCCTCCACCGGTTCGTCCGGGGCCAGCCCCTGGTAGCGGTACGGGGCGGTCAGGATCTGCCGGACGGTCTGACGGGGGTTGAGCGAGGAGTACGGATTCTGGAAGATCATCTGCAGGTCGCGGCGCACGGGCCGCATCAACCGCTCGTCCAGCGTGGTCAGTTCCCGTCCGGACACCGAGACCGTGCCCGAGGTCGGCTCGATGAGCCGGGTCAGCAACCGTGCGACGGTGGACTTGCCGCAGCCGGACTCGCCGACCAGACCCAGTGTCTCTCCCGCGTCTACCCGCACCGACACACCGTCGACCGCCCTGACCTGTCCGACGAGCCGCCTGGTCAGGCCGTGCCGTACCGGGAACCGCTTGACCAGGTCGCGCGCCTGCAGCAGCGGTGCGTTCACGCGCTCACCTCCCGTGCCGACAAGGTGGGCAGCCGGTCGGGCAGCGGCCCGTCGACCCGGGGCACACAGGCGAGCAGGCCCTTGGTGTAGGTGTCACGCGGACGGTGGAACACCTCGCGGACCGGCCCCCGTTCGACCGCACGGCCGCCGTACATCACGACGACCTCGTCGGCCAGTCCGGCGACCACGCCCATGTCATGGGTGATGAGCATGACGGCGGTGCCGGACGTCTCCCGCAGCTCCCGCAGCAGTTCCAGGATCTGGGCCTGCACGGTCACGTCGAGCGCGGTGGTCGGTTCGTCGGCGATGAGCAGGTCGGGCTCCAGGCACAGGGCCATCGCGATCATCACGCGCTGGCGCATACCGCCGGAGAACTCGTGCGGGTACGCGCGGGCGCGCCGCTCGGGCTCGGGAATGCCGACCCGGTCCAGCATCCGCACCGCGACCCGGTGCCCCTCGCGGCGCCCGGCCCGCCGGTGCGCACGGTAGGCCTCGGCGATCTGGAAGCCCACCGGGTAGTAGGGGTTCAGACAGGACAGTGGATCCTGGAAGATCATCGCGATCCGGTCGCCGCGCAGCCGGCGCAGCGACCGCCCGTCCAGTCCGGTCAACCGGCGGCCGTCGAACCGGACTTCACCCGTGACACGGGCATCGGGCAGCAGACCCATGACGGCCAGGCTGGTCACGGACTTGCCGCTGCCGGACTCACCCACCACGCCGAGCACCGCCCCGGCGGCCAGGTCCAGATCGAGCCCGTCGACGGCGCGTACGCCGCCCGCGAAGTCCACGGTCAGATCACGTACGGTCAGCAGGGTCATCCCACGGCCCTCACTCTCGGGTCCAGGAGCGCGTAGACCAGGTCCACCGCGACGTTGGCGATCACGACGAACGACGCGGCGAAGAGCGTCACCCCGAGGATCACCGGCTGGTCGGCGCTGTTGATCGCATCGGCCGCGAGCTTGCCCACACCGGGCAGACCGAAGACGGACTCGGTGATGAGGGCGCCGCCGAGGAGCGCGCCGAGGTCCATGCCGAAGATCGTCACGATGGGCATCAGCGCCGGCCGCAGCGCATGGCGACGCAGCACCACCGGCTCGGACAGGCCCTTGGCGCGGGCGGTGCGGACGTAGTTCTGGCCGAGGCTGTCGAGCATCTCGCCGCGGGTGATCCGGGCATAGATGCCGGCGTAGAGCATCGCCAGCGTGATCCACGGCATGACCATCGACCCGGCCCAGCCGACCGGGTCCGCGGTGAGCGGGATCGCCTGCGGATAGGGCAGCAGACCGAGCTTGACGACGAGGAGGTACTGCAGCACCAGCGCGGTGAAGTACACCGGCAGCGAGACCCCGCCCAGCGCCGCCGTCATCGCCGCCCGGTCCCACAGGCTGCCGCGGCGCAGTGCCGAGACCACCCCCGCCGTGACACCGACGATCAGCCACAGCGCCGCCGCGCCCACGGCGATGGAGACGCTGACCGGCAGCCGGTTCGTGAGCATCCGCCACACCGGCTGATCCGTCTGGAAGCTGAAACCCAGGCAGGGGGCAGGGCAGTTCACGGCATGTGCGCCCGTGCCGAAGCTACGGCCGGCCACGATGCCGACGAGATAGTCGCGGAACTGTACGAACACCGAGTGGTTCAGGCCGAGCGTGGCGCGGATCTCGGCGATCCGCTCCGGGCTGCACGCCTTTCCGCAGGCGCCCTGGGCCGGGTCGGCGGGCATCAGATAGAAGATCGCGAAGGTGGCCGCGCAGACCACCAGCAGGATCGCCGCCGTCGCGGCCAGCCTGCGCAGGACATAGAGGATCATCGTCGGCGGCTCCGGGGATCGAGTGCGTCCCGTACCGCGTCACCCAGCACGTTGAAGGCGAGCACGGTGACGAACAGGAAGACGCCCGGGACGAGGAAGTAGACGGGGTCGGCGGCGTACCACGGCACGGCGGAGGCGATCATCTGCCCCCACGAGGGGGTCGGCGGGCGCACACCGATGCCGAGGAAGGACAGGCCCGCCTCGGTGGCCACGTAGCCGGGGATCGACATGGTCGCGACCACGAGGATCGGCCCGCTCAGATTGGGCAGCACCTCCCGGGCCAGCAGCGCGCGCCGGGAGGCGCCCAGCACCCGCGCCGCGGCCACGAACTCGCCCCGGGCCAGCACCATGGCCTGCCCGCGCACGATCCGCCCGACGTACGGCCACCCGAAGAAGCCGAGCACGACGACCAGCAGCAGCTGCCGGTTCACACCCGGCGCCGCGGAGATCAGCGCGATCATGAAGATGAGGGCGGGAAAGGACATGAGCAGGTCCATCAGCCTGCCGACGACGGTGTCCGTCCAGCCGCCGAAGAACCCGGCGACCAGTCCGAGCGCCGTTCCGAGCGCCACCGACACCGCGGTGGCGAGCAGGGCGATCAGCAGCGAGACCCGGGCACCGTAGACGACCCGGGCGAGGATGTCCCGGCCGCTGCCGGGCTCGACGCCCAGCCAGTGCGTGGCGCTGATCCCGCCCCCGGTGCCGCGCGGGAGTCCGCCGAGCGCCGGATCCACCGCTTCGGAATGGAAGTCGGTCGGGGAGGTGCCCGCGGCCCAGGCGATCAGCGGGGCCGCGAGGGCGACCAGTACCAGGAGCACGACCATCGTCAGCGCGACCGCGGCGGAGCGCTGGGCCAGCAGCCGGCGCAGCAGGGACGACTCGCGCGCTCCGCCGCGCGGTGGTGCGGCGGACGGTACCGGGGCGGGAAGGGTGCCGGTCACTTGCGCAGCCCCAGGGAGACCAGATCCAGCTCGCCGACGTAGGCGATGTGCCCGTAGGCGCCGCTGACATGAGGTCCGGTCAGGACGGCCGCCTTGTCCCACAGGAACGGCACGACCGGCGCGTCCCGCATGATGTGCCGGGCCAGTTCGCCGTACGCCGTCGCGGCGGCGGCCGGGGTCTTCATCCGGGCGATCGCGTCGATGCGGGCGTTGACGGCGGGTGAGTCGTACTGGGCGTGGTCGTTGTTGCCCTCGGGTGTGATCAGCCGGCCGTCGAACACGAGGGGCAGGTAGGTGGAGGCGCCGGGCCAGTCGGGGGTCCAGCCGTCGATCACCAGGTCGTGCTCCTGGGAGGTGTTCCCGACCGTGCTGTAGAACGCCGACGAGCTGATCGCGTTGATGTTCACCTTGATCCCCGCCCTGGCCAGGGACGCCTGTACGGCCTCGCCCTGCGTCTGTCCGCCCGCGGTGGCCGGGGTGTCGAGCGTGAGGGTCAGGCCCGAGGCGTGGCCCGCCCGGGCGAGCAGCGCCTTGGCCTTGGCCGGGTCGCCCTTGCCGCCGGGGCTCGGGAAGGGATCGTCGGGGACGGCGCCGGGCAGCGACGGCGGCAGCAGGGTGGTGGCCAGTTCGCCGGCGATCGGGCCGCCCCGGGCGGTGCGCAGCGCGTCCTTGTCCAGCGCGTAGGCGATCGCCCGCCGCACCCGGACGTCGTCGAGCGGTTGGTGCCGGGTGTTGATGCTCAGGTAGCGCGTGTTGATCGACTCGCCGGTGACCAGTCGCGCCCGTACCGCGGGGTTGGCCATCACCGGCCCGACCGAGGCCGGACCGACCGGCGCGAAGGCGACGGCGTCCGCGTCCTGTCCCTGAGCGGCGATGAGCCGCTGGTCGACGACGGCCGGATCGAGGTCGAGATCGATCACGATCTTGTCCGGCAGGCCTTTGCGCACCGTGTCGGTGGCCCGGCTCCAGTGCGTGTTGCGGACCAGCGTGAGCCGCTTCCTGGGTTCGAAGTCCCCGATCTTGTACGGGCCGGACGAGAACGGCCTGCTGTCGTAACGGACCCCGGTGTCCTTGTCCGGCGGAACCGGGGCGAAGATCGGCAGCGACACCGCCGAACCGAAGTCGGCCACCGGCCGGTTGAGCCGGAAGACGATCGTCCTGTCGTCAGGCGTCCGGATCGAGGCGAGCCCGCGCTTGTCCTTGTAGGGGCCGTGGTAACTCCGGCCTCCCGCAAGCCACATCCGTGCGTACGGCGGCCCCTCGGGGAGTTCCGCGGCGAACGTCCGCTCGACCCCGTACTTGATGTCCCGGCTGGTGATGGGCCGCCCGTCCTCGAACTTCACCCCCGCCTTGAGCGTGAAGGTCCAGGTGCGGGCATCGGCGCTCGGCCGTCCGGTGTCCGTCGCCAGGTCCGGCACGATCCTGCCTCCGGCCGGCCCGGGTGCCGCCGCGTATGTCGTCAGCGTCCGGTAGACGAGGCGGCCCACGTCCTCGGCGGACGTGACGTAGTTGCGGGCCGGGTCCAGGTGCTCCAGGTCGGTGCTGGACAGCACATGCAGGGTGCCTCCCCTGCTCGCGGGTCCGCCCTGCCCGTCGCCTCCGCCGGCTCCCCCGCAGCCGGCGACGGCGACGAGCCCGAGGGCGGCGACCATGACCATCCCGGATCGTCGTGCTCTCACGATTGAGCTCCTATGTGATGTGACATTGCACAGCGGGCTTGCGCCAAGGGTGGAGGGGACCGGACCCGACGACCAGCTCCCGAATCCCCAGAACATCGGGTTATGGACGCAGGGAGCGGGCGGAACCCGCCGGGCCGCTCACGGACATGCCGTGGCGGCGCTGAGGGCCGAGACGCGTGCGAGGTCGACCGTGACCTCGCCGGCCGCGGTCCTGAGCACCAGGGTGCCGTGACCGACCCGGACCGTGGACCCGCAGAACGTGCCGGAGGGGGTGGTGACCTGTGTCATCGGGTCAGCACGCTCCGGTCCGTACCAGGTGGTCGCCACCGCGCTCAGCAGGAGCAGCGCACAGGCGAGGGTGAGGGCGATCCCTCTGCGCAGGGCCTTTGCACAGTCGAGCGCCTCGACATGGTCACCGACGGGGGAGGGCAGCAGATCCTCGGCCGCGGTGACGGCCGGCCTTCCGTGGGCGGCCCGCAGCAGCATCAGCGCTCCCGAGGTGCCCACGACCAACGCGGCCAGGAGCAGGAACCCCACGGCCACGGCCCAGTGCTCGGCCAGCTGACCGATGTCGGAGCGGCCCCTGACCAGGCTGAACCCCACGAGGGCGGCGAGCAGCCCCCCGAGCCCGTTGCGCCACGCGGTGGCCGCCGCTCGTACGCGGGGCAGTTCCGTGCGCAGCAGCCGGTCGCGTTCCTGCGCCCGCCGCAGGTCGGCGGGGGTGGCCGGGGTGGGGTCCGGGGAGAGCGGGCGGCTCACCGAGGTGCCGCCGGTACGCGCACGGTCCAGTAGGCGCCGCATCCGTACCGGCCTTCCGGCCGGTCGGGGTGGTCCTCGTCGCACGTGCACATCATCAGTTCGACCCGAGGCCGCGCCGTGCCGTCCGGCGTCCCGTGCTGTCGTCGGCCGGACCGGGGGCCGCCGGTGCGGAAGACGCCGCTGACGACCGGAACGTCGATGGCTGCCGCGCAGCGGGGGCAGTGGCCGCTCAGGATGAGCGTGTCGGGCCTCGGCTCGGTCACGGTGAAGGTCCGTGACACATGCGCTCCGTATTCCGCGGCGGTCGTCTCCCGGTAGGGCAGCGGTCGACGACGCCTCCGGCCAGGCAGGGCGAAGGCCATGGTCACTCCTGAGGGGCGGTTGCGGTGGCGGACCCCGTTCAGGGCCCGGTACGGGTGACGGGTCGGGGCAGGCCACGGACGAACGGCTGCGGCCCTTTCCGGGTGACGGTTCCTCAGGGCCCGGTATGAGTGAACGGCGTCCACACACCGGGCGCAAGGCGCCGGTCGTCACGCAGCGCGCGCACCGCCGTGTGCAGGGCGCGGGCCGAGCGGGCGGGCTCGAAACGGCCGGTGGAGGTGAGGTCCGCGTACACCGCCGCGGCGACGTCGGCCGCGATGTCGTCGTACACCGACCACAGCGTCCCGATGACCTGCCGGTAGCCGGTGTAGTGCATGGCCGCCGCCAACGTGATGGTCTCGTCGGGGAGCGTCGCCACGCCGGTGGCGGTCTGGCAGGCCGACAGGAACGCGAACGCGCCGCGGTGCCGCTGGACGCCGAAGTCGGTGATGCGGAGGACGTCGCCGCCGTGGAGGGAGAGGCCCCCTCGGGACGGGTCCAGCAGGTCCTGGCCCCCGTGACAGCTGAAGTGCACCCACCGGTGTCGCGGGAGCTGCGCACGCACGGCCTGCACCGTGGCGTCGGCGCCTTCCAGCAGGGTGTGCCGGTCCGGGAACAGGGAGAGGAGCAACTCTCGTTCACGGGCGACGTCGGTCAGCGGCACCTGGCCGGGATCGTCGGGAAGCGACACGATCAGCAGACGCTCGTCGTCGGGGCGCGAGTCGACCGGCCGCCGGGCCTCCGCCAGCGCGCGCAGCGTCGGGGTGTAGGAGGACACCACACGGTCCAGGACGGTGCGGCGGCTTCCGTCGTGGTAGCCGGCGCCGTGCACGGGCAGGAGGGTGAGGAGACCGGTGGGACACCACCACAGCCGAGGCCATGCGGCGGTGTCGCCGCCGGGCGGCTCGACGAAGCCCAGGAATCCCAGCACCGGTTCGGCGACGGTGTCCCACAGCCATCGCAGAAGCGACACCAGCGTCGTCTCGCGCCTCTCCAGAGCGCGGTGCAGGGACACCATCGCCCGCGAACGGTGCCTGGCCGCGGCCGGCGTGGGCTCGCCCCGGCCGTACTCCAGGCGGGCCGTCTGCAGGTCGTGGACGGCCAGGTCCACTTCCTGGAGCGCTTCGAGATGGGTCACCGTGTGCTCGGCGATCGACTCGAGGGTCAGCCGGGGCAGAGGCACGACCTGTACCCCGCTCGTGGTGACCACCAGTGCGTCGCACCGCCACCGACTGGTGTTGAGGACGACGACGGGACCGGAGCGCGCGGCGGGCAGGAGGGTGCCCAGCCGTGGTGCGAGGAAGTCCTGGAACCCGTCGAGCCCGTGGATCTCTTCGATGAGCCGGTCCCACTCGCGTGCCAGGGCCATGCGTCGTTCGGCCGTGCGTGTGGCGGCCGCCCCGGGCCGTGGGGTACTCGTCATGTCGGATCCCCGATTCCCCCCGCGTTGCGGACTTCTGTCGATCACCGGCGTTGCCGCGCTGCCCGCTCAGGGCGGTGCGGGAGGTGGGAACAAGCCGGTCTCGTCGAGACGCGTGTCGCTGAGCCCCAAGGAGACGGCACGGAGCCGATCTGCCAGTTCACGATGGTGCGCACGCAGGTCGGCGAAGTCGTCGTGCGCGTCCAGGGTCTGGTTCCAGATGAGGTTCCGCCCCTGTTCGAGCAGCTCCACGGCCTGCTCGGCCCGGTCGGTCGCCAGGGCGCAGGCAGCGGCGTCGCCCGCCACGTCCGCCACGCTCTGGAGTCGCTGTTCCTGGCTGCGGCGCTCGATCGCGCGCGAGGCGACCAGGGGCAGCAGGGAGACCGCCGTCGCATAGAGGTCGGCCGCCGCCGTGCCCCCCGGCTCCAGCGACGCCGCCGCGTAGGCGGCGGCCCGCGCGGACGTGACGCGCGCCATCACCGGCGACGACGCCAGTTCCGCCGCCTGGCTCCACAGCCCGATCGCCCGGCGTGCGTCGGCGGGCGATGCGGCCAACTCCGCGTGCAGATGGAGGCAGGACGCCACGACGGACATCAGCTGGCCTCTGTCGGCGTGGACGGCGGGAAGCTCGTCCAGGGCCGTCTGCGCGAGCGTGGCGGCTTCGGCCGCTTCCGTCGCGGCCCGGTCGCGCTCGGCCCGGCCGCGCAGCATCAGCGCTCGGCCGGCGAGCCAGCGCGGGCGGTCCTCATGCCCCACCGGTGTCAGCTCCAGGGCCGCCAGGCTCACCGCGATCGCCTCGTCAAGATCTTCGGACGGTCCCGTGCCCAGGGTCACGCGCATGCTCAGCAGGGCGGCCAGGTTCGCGAGATACCGCTTGCGGTCCTGGTCCGATCGCAGACATGCCTCCACTGCCGCGCGCGCCGTCTCCAAGGCCGCGTCGAGATCGGCCGGCTCCTGCGACCAGACGAAGAGCCGCTGCAGGTTGGCGCCGAGGTTCGACAGGCACAGCGCTCGGTTTCCGGAGTGGGCGACGGCCACGGCCGCCCGGCTGACGTCGATGGCCTCGCGAAGGTCGGACAGGGCTCCGAACCAGGCGAACCGTGTGCCGAGCGCGCCGCTCAGATTGATCAGGCCGTGGCTCCCCTCCCGCGCGTGGGAGCGGTCCGCCCCGGCGCGGGCCACGGCCGCCCGGCCCAGCGTGATGGCCTCGTCCAGGTCCTCGACGGAGAAGCCGCGTTCGGCCCGGACCCTCAACTGTCCGGCGAGTGCGGTGAGGTGGTCCGCCGTGCGGGGGTCGCCCTCCGGTACGAGGGACAGCGCGACGCGGGTGATCGCGACGGCGTCGTCCAAGTCGGCGGGAGCGCCGGTGTGCTGGGCCCGCAGGAGCAGCGCCTCCCCCAACTGGAGGTTGCGCCAGGGCAGTTCGTCGTCATCGGCCGAGGACGCGGCGACCGCTTCGCGCAACGCGGCTATGCCCTCGTCCAAGTCGGAGAAGGAGCCGGACTTGTAGTGACGGCCGACCAGGAAGAAGCCCAGGCCTTCCAGGTGCTGTGCCCGGTACGGATCGCCGTCGCCCGTGATCTCCATGACGGCCCGGCTGATCGCGACGCCGTCGTCCAGCAGCCCCTCGACGTGCTCGGCCGACTGCAGGGCGGCCTCCAGCAGGTCGCGCCGCGGTTCGTGTGCGGGGTCCGTCGTCGGGGTGGCCGAGACCGAGGCCCTGAGCAGGCCGATCGCTTCTTCCAGTTCGGTGGAGCTGGTGGTGCGGGCGAACGCGGCGAGCAGCGCCCGGCCGAGGTGGAACTGTGCGCGGGCCCGGTCGGACGGTGTGGCCGCATACCGCACGCCCTCCCGTCCCGCGTTGACGGCCTCGTCGCAGTCCTCCGGCTCGTGGAAGCGCTGGTGCCGTGTGAGGTACGCCGCGGACAGCAGCGAAGCCACCACTGCCCGCTGCGGGTTGGCCGTGGAGATACTGGGAAGGGCGGCACGCACCAGGCCGATGGCCTGGTCCAGCGAAGACCGGTCGCTCGTGGCGTCCGCCTCGGTGAACATCCGCCGAACCCGGTCGCAGACCAGGAGAGCCGCGACCTCGTCGGCGTTCCGGCAGGCCCGAAGAGCTCCGGGCACAAGCGCCGGATTCGACTTCAGCGCCGCATCCGCCAGACGGGCGGCGATGTGCAGATCTCCTGTCCCCTCCCCGAGGGGGAGCAGGTGATGGCGAAGGCTGTGAAACCTGATGAGCACCACGGTGGAGATCACGTGCGTCTCGCGGCTCTGTTCGAGCAACCGCCTCAGCCGTGTCGCGTCTTCCACGGCCGCGTCGAGCGCCACCAGCCCGGCCGTGCCACCGGTGAGGCCGATCTGTTTGATCCGCGCGTCCAGACGTACCGACAGGGCCATGATCTGCACAGAGCTGCGAATTCCCACGGGCGACTTCCTTGGGACAGGCGGAGCCGGCGACGTCGGTCTCCACGGTGCCTGCCTGACCACCGGGAGGCAATCCTTCCGCGCCTGCGGTTGGGCTTCCGTCAACTCATGGTGTAGATAAGCCAGTTGTTGCGTCCTCTGGATCGCAACAGGAGGTGATCGCGGTGACTCCTCAGTCGCTCTTCCGGCGATCACCGACCCCCCTCATGCACAGCGAAAGGCACATGTATGACGAACAACCGCAGGATGCGCCACGGCGGACGGGTGCTGGCGCTCTCAGCGGCTGCCCTGGGCATGGTCGCGGCGATGGCCGGTCCGGCCTCGGCCGACGACCAGCCGACCCGGGCGCAGCTCATAGCCGACTGCGACTCGGGCGCGGGGAAGTGCACCTTCAACGACCCCGAGTTGGGCCAGGCGTATCTCGGAGGCTTCCACCGGGTGTCCGACTCGCTCTACAACTGCAGCACCTCGTCTGCCACCCAGTCGATGACCTGGTCCGACACCGTCGGTTCCACGGACTCGGCAGGCGTGTCCGTGACCGCCGGCGGCAAGATCGCGGACATCATCGACCTCAGCGTGACGGCGACCTACAGCCACACCTGGTCGAGCAGCCACTCGGAGACCAGCTCCGTCAACATGACGGTCAAGCCCGGGGAGGTGGGCTGGATCTCCCGTGCGCAGGTGATGCAGACCGTCTCCGGCACCTGGCAGACCCACTACGACGACCGGAAGTGGGGTCACTACTTCTGGTTCGTCCCCGACGTCGTCACGGGGCCTGCCCCGAACGGGACGGACGGCCGGAGCAACGCGGTGGTCGTCAAGTCCAGGAAGATGACCGCGCAGGAGAAGCGCTCCTGCTCCAGCCGCTCGGGTAGGGCCAGGACGTTCGTCGTCCACGGCTGATCCGCCGATCGCGCGCCCGGCTGCCTCGCGGTCCGTATCCCCGTGAGGCAGCCGGGCCGGCTTTCCGGGAGCTTCGCCGGACGCCCCGCCCCGCTGAGGCCTCACCGAAGTGCGGCCGTAGTTCCGGTGCCGCCTTCAGCGGCGTGCGGATCCGGTGCTGATCACCAACTGCTCCTGGTCACGCCGGGGAGTTCGCCCGCGTGGGCCATCTCGCGTACGCGGATGCGGGACAGGCCGAAGGTGCGCAGATGGCCGCGGGGCCGGCCGTCCACCGAGTCGCGGTTGCGCAGGCGGGTGGCGCTGGCGTCGCGGGGTTGCCGGCGCAGTTCGCGCTGGGCGGCGGCGCGTTCCTCGTCGGATGTCCGGGGCGACGAGATGATCGCCTTCAATGCGGAGCGGCGTGCGGTGTGCCGGGCCACGACAAGGCGCCGCTGCTCGTCCTTCGCGATCTTGCTCTTCTTCGCCATCAGACCTGTCCTCCTCGGGCGCGGACACGGGCCACGGCGGCCTCGATGCCGATCGCGTCGACCGTCTTGACGCCCTTGGCGGACAGGGTGAGCCGGACGTGGCGGCCTTCACTCGCGAGCCAGTAGCGCCTGCGCTGGATGTTGGGGTCGAAGCGGCGCTTGCTGCGCCGGTGCGAGTGGGAGATCTGGTTCCCGAAGCCCGGCTGTCGGCCGGTCAGTTGGCAGTGGGCGGACATGTTTCCTCCTCGTGTGGTGGCAGCACCGTAGCGCTAAATGAAAATGAAAACCAATCTCGTGTATGGTGTGGTCATGGCCCGTAACGAACTGCGCCCGATCATCAAGCTGAGGTCCACCGCCGGCACCGGCTACACCTACGTGACCCGCAAGAACCGCCGTAACGACCCCGACCGGCTGACGCTGCGCAAGTACGACCCCGTCGCCGGCCGCCACGTCGACTTCCGTGAGGAGCGCTGAGAGCCGTGAAGCCCGGAATCCACCCCGAGTACCGCCCGGTCGTCTTCCGTGACCGGGCCGCCGACTACGCCTTCCTCACCCGGTCCACGGCCACGAGCGACAAGACCGTCGAATGGGAGGACGGCAACACCTACCCGGTCGTCGACGTCGAGATCTCCTCCGCGAGCCACCCCTTCTACACCGGCACCCAGCGGGTCCTGGACACCGCGGGCCGGGTCGAGCGCTTCGAGCGGCGCTACGGCCGTGAACGGGGCAAGCGGTGACCGGGGAGCGCACGCGGCTGCCCGTGGCGATCGTCGCCGGGCTGCACGCCGACGCCCGCCGGACCGCCGTCGAGGAGATCCTGCGCACGGTCCCCGGCTCGGTGGCGCTGCACCACGACCTGGCGTCCGCCGTCGACAGCACCGTGCGCCGCACGGTACGGGACGCCGGCGGCCTGCTGGGCAGCGGCGACGCGCCCCTGGTGAACGACTGCGCGTGCTGCGCGCTGCGCGAGGACCTGGTGCCCGAACTGCTGCGGCTCGCGCGGGAGGACGGGTGCGGGCTCGCCGTCGTGGAGCTGTGGGACTCCGTCGAGCCCCACGCCATGGCCGGAGTCATCGCCGCCGTGGGCGCACCGCTGGTGTTGACGGGGGTCGCCACCGCGGTCGACCCGGCACTCGTCCTGCCGTACCTGTCCGACGGCGACGACCTGGCCGACGCCGGTCTCGCCGCCGCCCCGAACGACCAGCGCACCGTCGCCGACACCTTCGCCCGGCAACTGGAGTACCCCACCGTGATCGCCCTGGTCGAGGACGGCCCGGGCGGGGAGCACGGCGAGAGCGCCGACGACAGCGACCGCGCGCTGCTGGCCCAGCTCACACCCGGCGCACGACCGGTGCGTGCGGGGAGTGACGGGGCCCTGGGGGCCGTTCTGCGGGCGGGGTTCGACGTGTCAGCGGCCGCCGCCCGGCTGCATCCCGCATGTGCGCTGCTGCCACAGGAATGCGACGAGCACGGTGTGAGCACCCTCGTCTGGCGGCGCGAACGGCCCTTCCACCCGCAGCGCCTCTACGCCGCGCTGGAGGACCTCACCCGCGCCGCCGCCCGCAGCCGGGGACGCTTCTGGCTGGCCGACCGTCCCGACACGCTGCTGTCGTGGGACGCCGCGGGCGGCGCGCTGTGCGTGGAGTCCGCCGGACCCTGGCTGGCCGCCCTGCCCGAGGCCGCCTGGGAGCTGGTTCCGGCCGAACGGCGCGTCGCGGCCTCTTTGGACTGGCACCCCGAGCACGGTGACCGCCGCCAGCACCTCACCTTCACCTCGCCCGGCCTGGACCGTGCCGGACTGGCGGCCCTGCTCGACTCGTGCCTGCTCACCGACGACGAGTACGCGGCGGGCAGGGACGGCTGGAAGGAACTGCCGCACGCCTTCGACGACCTGCTCGACCGAGCGGCCTGAGCCCTGGCTGCCCCATGGCCCGCATGTCCGACCCCATCCCATCGAAGAAGGACCGACCCGACCGTGCCCCGGAACAGGACCCCCCGACGGCAGACGGCCCCGCGTCAGCGCAGCAACCCGCTGGACGCCGCCGGCATCACGTACATCGACTACAAGGACACCGATGTGCTGCGGAAGTTCCTCTCCGACCGCGGAAAGATCCGCAGCCGTCGGGTGACCCACCTGACGCCTCGGCAGCAGCGGCAGATGTCGCAGGCCGTCAAGAACGCACGCGAGATGGCTCTGCTGCCCCACGCCTCCCGGTAGCCGTGTCGCCGTCGCCCTGCGGTGCCGGCCGCCGGCCGCCGCACCGCGCCCGACGGTGCCCCGCTGTCCCGGTGAGCGAAGATCTCCCTGCCCGGTGGGGGCACGATCACCGACCCGACACCCTCCACACCTACGTGGGGCTGTCCGAGCCGCAGGACTGGTTCGCCGCCGTCGATTTCGCCGGTGCCGCCGGGGCCACCGCGCGGATCGCGGAGGAGTTCGACGGCTGGGCACCGGAGCTCACCGCGCTGATCACCGACGGCGACACCGCACCGGTCCTGCGCCCCCTCCACGCTCTGCCGGCCGGGCACCGGTGGGACCGGGTGCCCGTGGTGACCCTGCTGGGCGATGCCGCCCATCTCCCGGCCCCGAACGGCGAAGGCGCCAGCCTGGCCATGCTCGACGGCGCGGAACTCGGCAAGGCCCTCGCCGCGCACCCCGAGGGGGAACAGGGCCATGGCCAGGGCGAGCGCGGCCTGGGCGATGGCGGTGGCACCGAGGCCCTGAACGGCGCGGGCCGCGATCAGCACGCCCGGTGAGGCGGCCGCTCCCGCTGCCGGCGAGGCGGCCGCGAACACGGCGAGGCCGACGGCCAGCACCCGGCGGCGACCGAGCAGATCGGCCGCCCGGCCGCCCGCCAGGAGCAGCGCTCCGAACGCCAGGCCGTAGGCGTTGACCACGCAGGTGGTGCCGCTGTCCGACAGGCCCACCCCGGCGCGGATCTGCGGCAGGGCCACGTTCACGATCGAGGTGGCGAGCATGACGGTGAACTGGGCCGCGGCGAGCACCGCGAGCACCGCTGACCGCCGTGGGGCGGGCGGCGTGTGCCCCGACGGTGTGCGTGGGAGGTTCATGGCGCACAGACTCGGGCGACGCGGTGTCCACTGTCCAGGCCCGTCAGGGGCGTCGGCCGTCCACTCCTGTCCACTCCTGTCCGGGGGCGGCGGACGGCCGCGGCGGCGACGCAGGATCGTCCGGGCCGAAGCGTGTGCTGTCGCGTTCGTCCGCCGCGTCCGCGTACAGATCGAGCAGCCAGTTGTGCAGCCCGAGCCCGCCGTCCACCGTGATCACCGATCCGGTCGTGTACGCCGCCACTCGCTCGTCGCTGAGGGCCAGCACCCATGGCGCGACGTCGTCGGCGGCTCCGAGCCGGCCGAGCGGCACGGCACGGCTGGAGCGCTCGACATGGGCGCGGGACCGTTCGCTGCCGTCCGACCAGGTGTCGATGGCACCGGGGGCGACCGCGTTCACGCGTACGCCGTGCGGCCCGAGTTCCACGGCCAGTTCCTTGACGAGCATGGCCAGCGCCGCCTTGGATGTGCTGTAGTCGGGGTTCATGCGGATCGCGTCGGAGTGCAGCGAGAGCACGAAGACGACGGATCCGCGCCGACCGGTGTCGAGCCATCGCCGCACCCACTGCCGGGTCAGGAACCACGGCCCCTCGATGTTCGTGGCGTAGGTCCTGCGCAGGTCCTCGGGCTCGATCTCCAGGAAGGACTTCCCGGACCGCACGCCGACGTTGTTGACCAGGACGTCGATCGCGTTTCCCGCGACCAGCCGTGCCGCCAGCCGCCGCGGGTCGCCGCCGAGGTCCGCGCACACGAGCTCGGCTCCCTGCGTACCGCCGAGCTGCCGGGTCAGGTTCTCCTCCGAGACGTCGACCGCGCACACGCTGGCCCCCTCACGCAGGAAAGAGCGGGCGATGGCCAGGCCGATCCCGTGACCGGCACCGGTGACCATGACCCGCTTGCCCTGGAAACGCCGTCCCCCCGAGCGGGGACCTACCGCATCCGGTTCTGGTAGAAGGTCTCCAGCGTTCTCCATATCGCGGTGTACTCCTTCCGTCGTGAGGAGTCGTACCAGGCCGGTGTGCCGGCCCGGAGTCCGGCCTGCCGGATGGAACGGCAGATGGCCTCGTTGAGCAGATCACGCGAATGGCGGCCGGTCGCCTCGGCGGTGTAGGGGCACAGGCCGAAGCCGCACTCCGCACCGCAGGGCTCGTCCCCGGTGAGACGCGAGCGGGACGCTCTGGCCGACATGCACCGCGGGAGACTGCTCCGCAGACTGTTGGCATCGCGCTTGCCCTGTTCGGCCTTCTCGTTGTGGTTGAGCCAGAGGGTGACCTCGCCCAGCAGCTGCAACGCCTCAGGGGCCAGCGCCGACACGGCGGATCCGCTCAGACTCTCCTCCGAGTACCACAGCAGCCGGGACCACGGTTCGTCCGCGCAGCGCTGGGCGAGCGCGGCCATGGCCCGGACGAACGGGTGGCTGTCCCGCCGCGCGTCGCGCAGGGCGCCCAGGGCCCGCGGGTCGCCCGGGTTGTGGTGCAGGCGGCGGCCGACGGCCTGGACCGCCTCCAGCCGGGCGTACCAGAACCTGCCGGAGCGCAGCAGTTCGCAGGCGCCCGCGTCCGGCGGCAGCGCGGGGTGGCGGAAGGCGGCCAGTTTGTACCCCTGGGCCAGCGACGACTCCGCGCCGAGCGCGCCCGGCGCGTCCCGAAGGGCCAGCTGCTCCAGGCAGCGTCGCAGTTCCAGCAGGTGACCCGCCGCCCGGTCCCGTGCCGGGCCCGCGGGCAGACCGTCGGCGAGCGCGGGGATGAACCAGAACGCCCGTTCAACGATGTCGCTTCCCTGTGCCGGGCCGTCGGGCGCCCGCATCCGGGCGGTGAAGCCGTCCACGAACTCGGCCAGACCCATGAAGCGCTCGACGTCCGGCTCTGCCAGCAGCTGGGCGCAGGCCCAGCGAGCCACGTACTGGTCGTCGAGATCCAGGATCGACCAGAGGAACGCGCCACTGCGTCCGACGTCCAGCAGACCGACGTACGGGACCGCCGCCCCTCGGTCGGCGGGCCGGGCTCCCGCCCACAGCCGACGGTAGAGCCGCAGACACCGCCGTTTCAGGCGCCGGTCCGACAGCGCGGCGGCCACCGAGGCGAGCATGTTGACCAGGGAGAGGTTTCTGAGCACCGGTGCGACCGGTGACAGCTCCTCGGCCATGCTCATCAGCCGGCGGGCACACGCGGGGGAGGGCTGACGCAGCAGCGCCGTCTCCAGCGCCATGATGGGCTCCCGCATGACCGTGCGGGCCAGCACCGCGGCCAGGAAGCGCCGCCCGCGGCCGCTGCCCAGGCCGTCGACCACGCTCAGCGAGGCGACGTGGCTGAGGAGCAGCGGATGCCGGAAGGCGATCTGCCCCTGGGCCAGGCCCATGCGCAACACGCCTACCGACTGGGCGGCACGCAGCACCGCCAGCAGTTCCCCGCGGTTCTGCGGTCGTCTGCCCAGACCGGGTGACTCACCGGCGGACAGGTAGTCCTCCACACCGCACACGGTGTGCCCGAACCGGATCTGTGTCCAGGCGATCGACCCGAGCACCCGCAGGGTGTCCTCCGAGACGGCCGCATCGGCCGTGCGCCGGGCGATCACCGAGTCGAGGAGTGCGACCCGGCGCCCGAGAACGGGCCCGGGCAGGCCGGCGACCTCGGACAGCTCGTCCAGGGCGAGCTCGCGGCACAGGACGGCGTAGAAGGGAACCTGGTGCAGCGCCAGCCGGGTGGTGAGCTCGCCGCCGAGCGGAGCGGGGATGCCCCACTCGGCGAGCCGGGCCACCGTCTCCTCGACCGGCAGCGCGGGCATGGGGAACCGGTAGCCGGGCAGCACGGCCGGCAGCGACTCCGGCCGCGCGGCCAGCACCAGGCCGACGTCCTCGTCCACCACCCGGTCCAGCAGAGCACGGGTCAGCTCCCGCACGTCGACGAGACCGACGTCGCTGCCCATCTCGTCCAGCGAGTCGACGAGGACGACGACGCGGCGCTGGTCGGCCGCCTTGCGCCAGATCTGCTCGCCGTCGCGCTCCCGGGTGACGAAGCGGTCGATCTGGCTCAGGAAGGTGGCCCTCGCCAGGGCGGTGACGCTGTCCCCGGGATGCCGGCCACGCATCGACAGCATCACGGGTACGAGTCCCTGCTCCGCCAGGCGCACAGCGAGTCGGCCCAGGAGCATCGTCTTGCCCGAGCCGGCAGCCCCTGTGACGATCAGCGGCACGCCGGCAGCGCCGGACCGCAGCTCCGCCTCCAGCATGGCGAGCACGCCCGGGGGTTCGATGAAGTCGTCCGCTCCCGTGCCAGGCCCTGGCTCCGCCCCCAGCCGCCGGGGGTTCTCGCGGATCCGGCGCAGATGACGCCGAAGGACGATCCAGCGGGAGATCGTGCCGATCCACAGCAGCGACACCAGGAAAGCGACGATGATGCTGGACAGCAGGTTGGTCACCAGCCCGCAGGCCACGGGCTGCCGGGTACAGACGTCGTTGGCCGCACCATCCGTGAGCGGTCCGTAGCCGAGGACCCCCGCGAGGACCACGAGCACCGCCAGCGCCAGGGACGTGATGGGGTGCCGCCGCGCGGACGGCCACCGAAACGGCCTCAGCTCACCGATTCCGGCCAGGGCGGCCAGCAGCTTCCTCCTCAGCACCCGGCCACCGATCCCTTCTGCGCGCGTCCTGCGCCCCGGCACCGCGGTGCCGCACCGCCGGACTCAGTGCGGCCACCGTGCGTCGATGTCGCCGGCCGAGCAGGCCGCCGCGATCAGCAGCCCCGTCTTGCGGACACAGACACCGCCGAGCGTGGGCAACTCAGCCACCTGACGGAGCCGGTTGCCGCGGCTCGGCCGTGCGCCACCGCCGTCGGGACCCCGGCCGGTACGCCGGTAGACGGCCAGGCTTCCGCTGCGTCCCCGATAGGTGAAGTCCGGGCGGCGCAGCAGTACGGTCGTGATCGCCAGCGTGACCCCCACGGAGTAGAACGCGTCGTGAACGGCGAGCCAGCCTCCGGGTGTCAGCCGACCGCAGACACGCCGCAGATCCTGTGCCGCGTCACGGAAGCGGTGGGAACCGTCGACGAAGACCAGTCCCGCCCCCTCCAGCACGTCGTCCGGTGTTTGTTCGGACCGTATCCGCAAATGCGTCACGCGCCCCTCGGCACCGGCGAGTCCGAGGTTTTTGTGGAACTCCAGATGTGTCGTCTCGGGATCGACACCGGAATGTGCCGTCCTTCCCGGTCTCGGGCCGACTTCGTCACCCGCATAAGGGTCGACGGCGTACAGGGTGACGTCTTCGGAGGCACCCGAAAGAAGCGAGAGCGTGGAGCGCCCGAGGAATGATCCAAATTCCACGATGTGTGTACCGACGGGAATACGGGATGCCAGCTCGGAAAGAATTGCCGCCTGCGCCGGTGTGAGCCAGCCGGCGACCCGGGGGAGGATCTCGCTGACGCTTTCCTCGGCTGTGGGTGACGTGCACCGGTACCTCATTCGACGACCCCGATTGCGACGTCAACCAAAGAGTGCAACCGAGAGTGACATGCAACCGCAGGGCTGTCAAGATGTCGTGGCGGCCGTGAAGTTGACAGGAATGCGGACCCGTCCGTTCCCTCTCCGCCCGGTCGGCCCGGCGCTGTGCGGCAGACAGGAGACCAGGTTTGCGCCCGCACGAAACACCTTGCATCACCGGCCCGGAAAGCCTCAGGAAAAGCCTCGCGGAAGCAGCTGTTCGAAGGATTCTCGTACTGGCGTGGCGTGATGTGCAGGACACTGCGGCCGGCGGCTCCGAATACCACACCAGCGCCATGGCGAAGGTCTGGGCCGACGCGGGTGTCGAGGTGATACTGAGAACTTCGAGCGCACCGGGACTTCCGGGTCAGGTGTTCCGGGACGGATACCGGGTCGTGCGCCGGGGCGGGAAACTCACGGTGTTCCCGGCACTCGTCGCGGAGCCGAAGCTCTTACGGCGGCCGGGTACGGCGGTCGTGGAGGTATGGAACGGTGTTCCCTGGTTGGCGCCGCTGTGGGCCGTGGGCCCCACCGTCACCTGGGTGCACCATGTACACGGAAACGTGTGGCAGGAGCACTTCGGGCCGCTCCTCGGACGTGTGGGCTGGCTGGTCGAAGCGCGCCTGGCCCCACGCCTGTACGGGCGCGCCCGCATCTGTACCCCGGGGAACTCCACGCGCGACGACCTGGTCGGACGGCTGGGTCTGCCGCTGTCGTCCATCACCGTCGTCCCTCCGGGGGTCGACCGGGCGTTCACAGCCGCTCCGCCGGGAGCCGGCCCAGGGCGTGACGGCCGGTCTCCCTTCCCGTCGGTGCTGGTGGTGGCCAGGACGGTGAAGTCCAAGCGGATCGAGCTGGTGATCCGGGCGATGCGCCACGTGGTGGAGCACTGCCCGTCGGCCCGGCTCTACGTGATCGGTGACGGCCCCGAACGCGCCGCCCTGCAGCGGCTGAGCCGTTCCTGCTTCGGCCACTCGGCCACGGTCACCTTCCTGGGACACGTGGACCAGGCCGAACTCATCCGCCGTTACCGCTCGGCCTGGGTGCTGGTCAGCGCCTCCTCGGCCGAAGGGTGGGGTCTGGCCATCAGTGAGGCCGCCGCCTGCGGGACGCCCGCCGTCGTCACCGACATACCGGGCCACCGCGACGCGGTGACGCACGACGTCACCGGACTGCTGGTGGCCCCCGGCCAACTCGCCACCGCCATCGGGCGGCTTCTCGCCGACCACGACCTGCGCCGACGCCTCGGGACCCAGGCGGCCGACCTCGTGGCCCGCCTGCGCTGGGAGACGACCGCATGGCGCACTGCCGAGGTCCTGCTCGCGGTGGCTCGGGTCCGGGCGCGGCAGCAGACCGCCGGGAACTGAGCGTCTCCGGTCCGGCGGTGTGCACCGACGCACCGATTTTTGAGAGATGTTTTACACGACGCGCGCAACTGTGGCCCGTGGCTCGTCTGTCTGACAGGGAGTCGGGCCCGTCAGGGCCGAGGAGCGAGAGAGCGGGGCAGGACGTGGGACGGCGCAAGAGCGGCATAGGGATCGCACTCGTCACGGGTGTGATGCTGGTGGGCGCGAGTGCCTGCGGCGGCGGCAGTGACAAGGCGGGCGGGGGCGACGCCAAGGCGGCGGGCAAGCCGAGCGTGAGCGCCTCTCCGTCGCCGACGAAGCCCGCCGGGCCGCCGATGCTGCTGGAGACGATCACCCCGCAGACGGGAACCACGGTCGGCGTGGCCATGCCGATCTCGGTGGTCTTCACGAACCCGGTGGCGGCGAAGGCACGGGCCACGGTGGAGAAGCACATGAAGGTGAGCACCTCGCAGCCGGTGGTCGGCGCCTGGCACTGGTTCGGGGACAGGCGCGCCGACTGGCGGCCGAAGGCGTACTGGCCCTCCGGCACGCAGGTGAAGATCGACGCTGACATGAAGGGCATCAGCAACGGCAACGGACGCTACGGCGTGCGCAGCTACACGCACACCTTCAAGGTCGGCGACGACGTACGCGCGGATGTCTCGGTGACCGGCCACACCATGAAGGTGACGCGGAACAGCAAGCTGGTCCGCACCCTGTCGATCAACGCGGGCAGCGCCCAGTACCCGACGTGGAACGGCACGATGGCCGTCATCGACAAGCAGGAGAAGGTCCACATGACCTCCTGCAGCGTGGGGATCAGTTGCGACAAGGGCAGCCCCAACTTCTACGACCTCACGCTGCCCTGGGACGTGCACCTGACCCAGTCCGGCACCTACGTGCACTACTCGACCGGCGACCCCAACCCGGGCAGCGGGAGCGCCCGCGGTTCGCACGGCTGCGTCCACCTGTCGCTGTCGGACGCCAAGTGGTTCTACGGCCAGGTCAAGCAGGGCGACCCCGTGACCATCACCGGTTCGCCCCGGGCCAAGGCGTCGGCCGACAACGGCTACGCCGCCTTCAACCTGGGATGGGACGAGTGGCTCGCGGGCAGCGCGTCCGGGGAGGGGACGACCGGGGCGCTGTGACGCGGTGCGGTGGCCGCGCCCGTCGGCGTCCGATGACGCTGACGGGCGCGGCCACCGTCGTACCCGGACCTTCAGGCCGAGGGCAAGCGGCAGATCGGCCGGCCACCGGAGTGGGACTGACCGAGGGCCGGTAGGGTGCTTCTCTTCGGGTGGCTCGGCTCCCGGAGTCCTAGAGGCGACTGCCGATGAACCTCCTTGCCAGGAAGGCTCGTTCCGATGCCGCGACACACCATGTGTGGCGGCTTCCCGCCGCGGACGCCGAGCGGGGGTACCAAGCCCTGTGGTGGAGCGTCGGGCCCGCAGGGGAGCTTGCGGTCCTGCTGGTCCACCGGCGCTACCTTGATCACAACCGCTACGTCAAGGGATGGGTCGGGTGGCGGCCGGAAGTCCCGTTCAGCGGTGAGCTGGTCACCATCACGGGGCAGGAGGAGCGGCGTACCCCGGTGAAGGACATCCGAATGCGGCCCAGGCACCTGGCCCTGCTGCCGGACTCGCGGTTCCTCCTGGTGAGCGGTCGTACGTTCCCGGACGAGACCGAGGGCTCCTGGGCGTCCAACGCCGTGATGTTCTCCGCATCAGGGACACCTGAGGCCGAGTTCTGCGTCGGTGACGACATTCCCGCCCTGGTCACCGACGTCCACGGAGGCATCTGGACGGCTTACGGCGACGAGGGCATCCACGGCGGCCACCCCGAGTCGGCGGCGGGCCTCGCGGGCTGGACTTCGCAGGGCCGGGCGGCCTGGGCTCCCAGGGGACTGCCCGACCACCCCCTGCAAGGCTGCACCGCCGCGACCGAGGGCGAACAGGTGTGGCTCGTCTGGTACTCGGGCAGCAGCCGCGGTACCTTCCTGACGCGGATCACTCCGTCCACCGGCGACGTGGTCAGCCGTCCCAGTCCCGTCCCCCGACCGGACGGATTCGCTGTCCGTGGCAACCGGGCGGTGCTCACCCGCCGGAACCACGACCAGCGGTCGGTCGAACTCGTACGTGCCGAACTCGACGGCACCACGTGGGCGGTGACCAGCCGGCGCCGCCTTCGGGTGCCCGGTCGAGTCGTCCTGTACTGCGGTCAGGGCCGCGACGGCTCACTCTGGCTCCGCACGGGCGACACCTGGCTGCGCATACAGGCATGAGGACCCCACCGCTCGCGACGGCCGCGGAGCCCGCGCGACGGTGGGGCCGTTCATGCCGGCGGCGGTGTGCGGCGCCGACCGACGGCGCCCGCACGGCCGTGTGTCACTGGATGGTCCAGCCCACGCTGCCGACCCCCGTGCTGTAGAACGCGCAGGAGCCCGTGGACTCGCTGTACTGCCCGGGGTTCAGGGTCACCCAGTTGCCGGAGACGTCCGGGGCCCAGCCGCAGACGATCTCGGCGCGGAAGGTGACGGTGTGGTCGGTGTTGTTCTGGCAGCCCGCGATGCCGACGTTCGGATCGTTGTTGTGCACCCAGCCTTCGCAGTCGACGGTGCCCTGGGCAGCGGCGGCCTGCGCCGGAACCGCCACACCGGCGAGTGCGAGGGCGGAGACCGTCGAGGCCAGACCGGCCGCGAGGATGCGCTTCCTGCTGTGCATGTGTACCCCCGTGAGAGCGAGTTGCTGTCTTCCTGTGATCAGTGAAGGGCACACGCGCCCGGGCGTGAACCTGAGACATCCGAGGGTGCACCCGCGACAACCAGCCCCGTGATCGGGCGCCGGATCAAGTCCCCGTGGGCATACAGGAGTTGAGCTACGGCCCGGCTGATTGCGCGCTGCTTATATGACCTATTTGGCCCGAGAGTAGCCCATTTGGTGGGTGGGCAGCCTGGCAGCGTGATGAGACTCAGCAGAGCCTTACCCGCTCTCTTCGCCCTGGGCCTCGCCCTCGGCATGCCCGCCGCCGCCGCTGCCGACGCGCTGGCCGCCGGTCCACCGGCCAAGATCCACCGACAGCACTGCTACACCCCTGACCAGGCCCGTACCGAGCTGGACCGCCGGGCAGCGGCGGCGGTCAAGTCCGCGAAGAAGGTCCGCGTGATGGTGCCGGTGTGCGAGAGCAGCGGGACTTCACGCTGCGACGCTCCCAACCACCGGCTGCTGTGCGGCCAGTGGTGCCGGGACTGCGACGGACTGGTGTGTTCGCAGCCGTGGTTCTCGGAATACCAGTGCGGCAGCTGCTGACTGGGCGAAAGAGAGGGGAATCGTGACACTGTCATCCGCACTCCGCCGCCTGCGGACACCTGCCCTGGCGGCCGGGTTCGCGCTCGCGCTGCTGGTCGCGGTGCCCGGCAGCGCTCAAGCCGCCGGCGGAAGCTACACGTACATCACGGCGGCCGGACAGGGCTTCCGTGTCGACGAACCGCAGAGCGACACCTGCCTCCCGCTCGTGGGCGGGGCCATCAGGGTCTCCAACGACACCACCGACACGGCCTTCCTGTACGGGGACTCCTCGTGCAGCGGAGGGTGGGCGCTGGTCGGGGTCGGCGCCACCTGGGACGCGCCCACCGGCGTCCGGGCCTTCGGGGTCCGTCTGGGCTCGACCGCCGTGGCACCGAAGGGAGCCCGGTCATGACCGTTGTCCGGCACGTCGGCCGACTCATGACGACGATGGTCGCCGTTCTCGGGGCCGTCATCGTCCTCCACACACCGGCGTGGGCCGCCCTGGGCAGCGATGCTGTTCGCTCGGGTGTGTCGACCGGGTACCGGACCGGAGTCGCCGATGACGCGTACAAGTGGTTCAGCTGGGGGGACCTGAAGGTCGGTGACTGTCACCAGACCGGTGGGTACCTCCGCTTGTACGCGGACGGCCGCCTCACGTTCAGCGCGCGGACCTGGACGGACTTCACCCTCAGCGGCGATGTGTGGCATGCGCGCTTCGAGCTGAAGAACTCCGCGGGCCAGGGCCTGTTCACCACGTCCACCTACGACAGTCCAACCATGTGGGCCAGCAAGAAGCACGACTGGACGGCGAACGGCACCTACGAACCGAGCGTGTACGACGCCACGGTCAGGGTGACCCAGTGGGCCTCCTGCTGAGGCGGACCCACGCGGCGGCGGGCCTGCTGTGGGCTGTGCCAGGCCACTTCGGCGGCCGGACGCGGCGTACCTAGGACGGCAAGCCGCCGCCCCGGACAGCTGGCGCCTCTCCGACTCCCTCGGTCACGAACGGAGTCGACACACCTCCCCGAGGCGCCAGCCTCCCGGTTCCCCCGACCCCGCCGGGACCGCATCGACATCGCGCTCTCTCGACAACAGGACATGTCCTCCTTCCGTGAGCGTGCCCGCGCCGGGATCATGGCGATCTCGTTCGCCCGCACGCACGGACTGGTCAGCCTCACCGGCGTGCGGAGCCGCACCCCGAGTGGGAGGATCAGGGAGATGTCCGTCGTCGGTAAGCTGCAGATCAAGCCTGGTCAGAGTGTCGTCGTCCTGGGCAAGCCCGACGACGTCCACCTGGAGGTCGAGGCCGCGGGTGAGGCGGCTTCGGCCGATGTGGTGCTCGCCTTCGTGACCAGCTCCGGCGACCTTCCGGGGGAGGGTGCGCAGGCGGCGCTCGCCGCCGCGCGGCGCGACGCCCTCGCCTGGGTGGCCTATCCGAAGGGCGGGCGCCTCGGAACGGACCTGAACCGCGACACCCTGGCAGCCGCGCTTTCCGAGCAGGGCGTGCGGCCCGTGCGGCAGGTGGCCATCGACGACACCTGGTCGGCACTCCGGTTCCGGCCCGGCATCTGATCATCTCCGGCTGCAGGGGGACCATGTCCTCCACCTAGGGGTGCGGTGCGCCCGCGCCGGCCTCCTGGTACGCCACGGTGCGCGGCTTCATCCCCTCCGCGACCGCACCCTGGAGGGCCACGAGTTCGCCCGCAAGCGCGGCAAGACGATCGATGGCACGGTCTCACCAGGGAATCGGCCCGTCCTCGGCCAGAAAGGCGCCCGTCGGGCCGTCCTCGCCCACGGTCGCCAGGTCCACCGCCACGGCCGCGCCCTCCTCCGCCGTGCGTATCCCGCTGTGGCGGTTGAGGTCGGTCGCGCAGTAGCCGGGACTCACCGCGTTGACCAGGATCCCTTCGGCACGCAGTTCATCGGCGTAGAGCACGGTGATCGCGTTCAGCGCGCTCTTCGAGGTGCAGTAAGGGAGGAGGATCGAGGTGTAGGCGGACCACGGGCTGCCCGGGTCGGCCAGGTGGGTGAGGGAGCCGAGTTCGCTGGACATGTTGACGATGCGCGCGGCGGCGGAGCGGCGGAGCAGGGGGAGCATGGCGTGGGTCACCGCGATCACGCCGAACACGTTGGTCTCGTAGACCTGCCGGACGGCGGCGGCCGGGGTTTCACTCGGTCTTTGCGGTCCGGCGGCGATCGCGGCGTTGTTGACGAGGATGTCGAGGCGGCCGAACGTGGCATCGATGTGCTGGGCGGCGGCCTGGACCGAGATCTCGTCGGTGACGTCCAGCGGTACGAACCGTACGTCGGCGCCGTCAGCGCGAAGCTCCTCGGCCGCCGCCTCGCCACGCTCGGCATTGCGGGCGCCGATCAGCACGGTGATGCCGAGGGCTGCGAGCCTGCGCGCCGTTTCCCTGCCGATGCCCTTGTTCGCGCCGGTGACCAGAGCAGTCTTCTGCGAAGTCGTCATGGCACCCAGCCTCCCCTCGCCCACGGGCGGCAGGGAAAGACCAGAAGGCTCTGGATCTATAGTCCACCGATATGAGTGAGCTAGAGGTGCGGGAGCTGAGGTACTTCATCGCGGTCGCCGAGGAACTGAACTTCAGCCGGGCCGCGCAACGCCTGGGAATGGCGCAGCCCCCGCTGTCGAAGGCGATCGCTCAGATGGAGTCCCGGCTCGGTGTACGCCTGCTGGAGCGCACCACCCGGCAGGTGAGGCTGACCACCGCCGGTCAGGTGCTGCTCGGCCAGGCCCGGATCGCGGTCGACGCGGTGCACGCGGCGGCCCGGCGTGCACGCCGGGCCGGTCAGCCGACACCCCAGCTCGTCGTGGCGGTCAAGCCGGGAGGTGATGCCGGGCTGCTGCGGGAGATCCTCGTCGCCTACCGGGGAACGGGTTCGCATCTGCCGCCGCCTGAAGTCGTCGTCGGCGGCAGCGGAGAGCCGATCGCCATGCTGCGGGACGGCCGTGCCGATGTGGCGCTGCTGCGCAGCCCGTTCGACGGTCAAGGGCTGGATTCCCAGACGCTCGTGGTCGAGCCGCGACTGGCCGTTCTCCCCGCCGCGCACCGCCTGGCCGGACGCCGGCGACTGCGGCTGGCCGACCTCAGGGGCGAACCGATCCCACGCTGGAAAGGGGCCGCCCCCTCCACCACCGCCTACTACACAGGATGCGACGGAGCGGAAGCAGGCGACGGCCACACAGGCTTGGCGCCGGCCGACACTCCTGAGGGGCCGCTCGTGGCCAGCGTCGAGCAACTCCTGGAGGTGGTCGCGCTGGGCCAGGCGGTGGCGTTCCTGTCACGCTCCACCACCAAGCGGCACCAGCGCCCGGACATCGCATACCGGCCGGTCACCGGCCTCAGCCCCAGCGCGGTCGTGGTCGCCTGGCCGGAGACCTCGCGATCCGCAGCCGTCGCCGCCTTCGTCCAGGCCGCCCACGACGTCGCCGACCACCACCCCGACTACATGACCGCACTGGCCTACTGACCGGGGGCGCTCACCCCTCGCCACGACGATCACCGCAGGACCCATTTCAGACAACCACCAGCGCGAAGAAGGGCCACCCCCGAGATCGAACGCGCCGCCTGCGACCGGCTTCCCGACCCCGAGAACTCGATCACCTCGATCGCCAAGCTCCTCGAGGCGAGGGGGATCGTCTGACGGATCCTTGACCGGTGCTGCGCGCTCCGCGATGCTGTGTTGCGAAACATGAGATGCGTGCCGTAATAGGCAACATCCTGTCCCTCTCAGTCGAGGAGTGGCCATGTCCCAGCAGGTCAGTGCTGTCGTCGCACGGGGCAAGGGCGCCCCCGTCAGTGTGGAGACCATCGTCGTGCCCGACCCCGGCCCGGGCGAGGCGCTGGTCAGGATCGAGGCCTGCGGCGTCTGCCACACCGATCTGCACTACCGCGAGGGCGGCATCAGCGACGACTTCCCCTTCCTGCTCGGGCATGAGGCGGCGGGGGTGGTCGAGGCGGTCGGCGACGGGGTCACCGACGTGGCCCCCGGTGACTTCGTGATCCTGAACTGGCGCGCGGTGTGCGGGCAGTGCCGTGCCTGTCTCAGGGGCCGCCCCTGGTACTGCTTCGACACCCACAACGCCCGGCAGAGGATGACCCTGACCGACGGCACGGAGCTGTCGCCGGCTCTGGGTATCGGCGCCTTCGCCGAGAAGACACTGGTCGCGGCCGGGCAGTGCACCAAGGTGGACCCTGCCGCGTCGGCCGCGGTCGCGGGGCTGCTGGGCTGCGGCGTGATGGCGGGCATCGGCGCGGCCATCAACACCGGAAGCGTCGGGCGCGGCGACAGCGTGGCGGTCATCGGCTGCGGCGGTGTCGGGGGCGCGGCGATCGTCGGGGCGAAGCTGGCGGGTGCGGCGAAGGTCATCGCCGTCGACATCGACGCCCGCAAGCTGGCCACCGCCGAGAAGCTGGGCGCGACCCACACGGTCAACTCCCGGGAGACCGAGGTGGTCGACGCGGTGCGCGAGCTGACCGGCGGTTTCGGCGCCGACGTCGTCATCGAGGCGGTGGGCCGTCCGGAGACCTACCGGCAGGCCTTCTACGCGCGCGATCTCGCCGGGACGGTGGTGCTGGTCGGCGTACCCACCCCGGAGATGAAGCTGGAGCTGCCGCTGCTGGACGTCTTCGGCCGGGGCGGGGCACTGAAGTCGTCCTGGTACGGGGACTGCCTGCCCTCCCGCGACTTCCCGATGCTCATCGACCTTCATCTGCAGGGCCGCCTGGACCTGGACGCGTTCGTCACCGAGACCATCGCGCTGGACGAGGTCGAGAAGGCCTTCGAGCGCATGCACCACGGTGATGTGCTGCGCTCCGTGGTGGTCCTCTGATGGCGGGCGCCCGCATCGAACGCCTCGTCACCTCCGGCCGCTTCCACCTCGACGGGGGCACCTGGGACGTCGACAACAACGTGTGGATCGTGGGGGACGACGACGAGGCGGTCGTCATCGACGCCGCCCACGACGCCGACGCGATCCACCGGGCCCTCGGCGGGCGCACCCTGCGCGCGATCGTGTGCACCCACGCGCACAACGACCACATCGACGCCGCACCCGGTCTCGCCGCCCGCACCGGCGCCCCGATCCTGCTGCACCCCGACGATCTGCCGCTGTGGAAGCAGACGCATCCCGGCCGGGCGCCCGACGGCGAACTGGCCGACGGGCAGCGCATCCCCGTCGCGGGTATCGAGCTGACCGTGCTGCACACCCCGGGCCATGCGCCCGGGGCGGTCTGTCTGCACGCCCCCGGTCTTCGTGCCCTCTTCAGCGGCGACACCCTGTTCTCCGGTGGGCCCGGGGCGACCGGGCGGTCCTACAGCGACTTCCCGACCATCATCGCCTCGATCCGGGACCGCCTGCTCACCCTGCCGGGCGACACCGTCGTCCACACCGGCCACGGGGACACCACCACCCTTGGTGCCGAGGCGCCGCACCTGCAGGAGTGGATCGACCGCGGCTTCTGACCGCACGGCGAGAAGCCGGCGAAAGACCGGCCGACGAAAAGCAGACCGGCGAAAAGCGGCCCTGCCCGGGTGACGGCCCTCGCGGACGGCACCCGGGCAGGGCCGTCGGTGCACCCTCGGTACCCCTCGATCCGCCTGTTGACCTGCACTTTCGCACGCGCTTCGGCCTGCCCTGAAAACCCCCGTCGCACCCCGCGCAACCCGGCCTCCGCACGCCTTGACAGCGGTTCGGAGCGGCCCTCAGACTGGCGTTGCGTTAATCGCAATCCGTTTCGCTATACGCACCGAGGTGTCATGATGATTCCCGCGTGCCGTCTCGTGGATCTGCCGCGAGGCGAGGCCCATCGGCTCCCTGTCGACCCACCGGTGTCGGTGTTCCACACCGGCGACGGCGAGCTCTTCGCCATCGACGACACCTGCACCCACCAGGACGCGTCGCTGGCCGACGGCTGGCTGGAGGGCTGCGAGGTCGAATGCCCGCTGCACGCCTCGAAGTTCGACCTGAGGACCGGAGCCGTGGACGCGCCGCCGGCCAAGCTCCCGGTGCGCACCCACGAGGTCGTCGTCGAGGACGGCCTGGTCTACGTGCGGCTGTCCACCGAGGCGCCCAACCTGCCGCCGTGCGTCGCCGCCCGCCTGGCCGGGGGCCCCGCGTGAGGACCGTTGCCGTGGTGGGCGCCTCCCTGGCCGGTCTGTCGGCCGCGCGCTCGCTGCGGCGACGGGGGTACGACGGCCGTCTGGTCGTCATCGGGGACGAACCGCACCGCCCGTACGACAGGCCGCCGTTGTCCAAGGAATTCCTGGCCGGCACCCTCGGCGAGGCGGACCTGGCGCTGGAGCGCGACGACGAGGACCTCCGGGCGGACTGGGTGCTCGGCGTCCGCGCCACCGGACTCGACCTCACCGGCCGGACGATCCGGCTCGCCGATGGCCGGGGGATGCGCGCCGACGGCGTGGTCATCGCCACCGGAGCGGCCGCCCGCACCCTCCCCGGCAGCGAAGGCCTCGCCGGAGTCCATGTGCTGCGCACCCTCGACGACGCCCGCGCCCTGCGGGAGGAGCTGACCCGGGGCGGGCGGCTGGTGGTGATCGGCGGCGGGTTCATCGGTGCCGAGGTCGCCTCCACGGCGTACGCCCTCGGCCTCGACGTCACCGTGGTCGAGGCGGCGCCGACACCGCTGGCCGGACCGCTCGGCGAGACCATGGGCCGGATCGTCTCCGCCCTGCACGCCGACCACGGCGTACGGCTGCTGTGCGGGGTCGGGGTCAAGGGGCTGAGCGGGGAGCACCGGGTGGATGCCGTGCTGCTGGAGGACGGCCGTAGCGTTCCCGCCGACATCGTCGTCGTCGGCGTCGGGGCGCGGCCCTGCGTCGAGTGGCTGGAAGGTTCCGGCGTGACACTCGGCAACGGCGTGAAGTGCGGCTCCGACGGCCGTACCAACGTGGCCGGGGTGGTCGCCGTCGGCGACTGCGCCAACTGGTACGACCCGCGCGCCAAAGACCACCGCAGGGTCGAGCACTGGACGGGCGCGCTGGAACGGCCCGACACCGCCGTGGCCACGTTGCTCGCCTACGGCGCGACACAGCCGGGCGCGCCCCGGCCTCCGTACTTCTGGTCCGACCAGTACGGCGTGAAGATCCAGTTCGTCGGCCATGCCCTCGGCGCCGACAGTGTGACGGTCGAGGAGGGCTCCGCCGACGACCGCAGCTTCCTGGCCGTCTACCGGCGGGCCGGCAGCCCGGTCGCCGTACTCGGGATGAACCAGCCGCGGCTGTTCACCCGCTGGCGCAAGCAGCTCAGCGCGGCCGCGGCTTGACACCGCCGGCGCGGCCGCCCATTCTGCGTTGCGCATAGCACAATATGTTGCACATTGAGCAACATCGTTCGAAGTCGCTCTTTCCCGGCGCGTGACCTGCCGACCCACGACGTTTCCCGAGGAGTGCACCGTGACCTCGACCAGCCTGCCGGACAGCCTGATCGCCACCCTCCCCGGTTCCGCCTACACGGACCCGGGCCTCTTCGCCCAGGAACAGGAGCGCATCTTCGAGGCGATGTGGTTCTGCGTCGCGCGCGCCGCGGACCTGCCGAAGCCGGGCGCCTTCCGCACCGTCGACGTGGGTCGCGAGAGCATCCTCGTCACCCGCGCCCGGGACCACTCGATCCGCGCCTACCTCAACGTCTGCCGGCACCGCGGAGCCAGACTGTGCACCGACGGGTCGGGCGAGGTCAGGCGTGCCTTCCAGTGCCCGTACCACGCCTGGACCTACGACCTCGACGGCAAGCTCGTCGCGGCGCCCAACCTCACCAAGATGCCCGACGTCGGCCGCACCGAGTACGGCCTGGTGGGCGTGGCGGTGCGCGAGTGGCTCGGCTACGTCTGGGTCTGCCTGGCGGAGAACCCGCCCTCCTTCGAGGAGGACGTCATCGGCGCGGTGGTCCAGCGCCTCGGTGACGTCGAGTCGATCGAGCGCTACGACATCGACCGTCTCTCGGTGGGCAGGCGGATCGTCTACGACGTCAGGGCGAACTGGAAGCTGATCATCGAGAACTTCATGGAGTGCTACCACTGCGCCACGATCCACCCCGAACTCACCGAGGTGCTCCCGGAGTTCGCCGACGGCTACGCCGCCCAGTACTACGTCGGCCACGGCGCCGAGTTCGGCGCGCAGATCAAGGGCTTCACCGTCGACGGCTCCGAGGGACTGGACCGGATCCCCTCCGTCGGCGAGGGCCAGGACCGCCGCTACTACGCGATCACCGTCAAGCCCCAGGTCTTCATCAACCTGGTGCCCGACCACGTGATCTTCCACCGTATGTACCCGGTCGCCGTCGACCGCACGGTCGTCGAGTGCGACTGGCTCTACCTCCCGCACGTCGTCGACGGCGGCGAGGACGTCAGCCGGTCCGTGGAGCTCTTCGACCGGGTCAACCGCCAGGACTTCGAGGCCTGTGAGCGCACCCAGCCCGGCATGAGCTCGCGGCTGTACGCCAAGGGCGGTGTGCTCGTGCCCAGTGAGCACCACATCGGCGCCTTCCATGACTGGGTGCACGAGCGCCTCGGGACACGGCAGCCCGAGTAGCGCAGGGGATCCGGGCGCTCAGCCCAGGTACCCCATCCGGTGGCTGATCTCCTCCGCGCCCTTGACCAGCACCGGAGCCAGCTGGTGCAGGCGCTCCTCGGTGAACCGGTACGAGGGCCCGGAGGCGCTGATCGACGCGATGACGTCGCCGTCCCGGTCGCGGATCGGCGCGGCCACGGCGTGCAGCCCGATCTCCAGCTCCTCCAGCGTCCAGGAGTAGCCCCGCTGCCGCGCCTCGGCGAGGTTCTTCTCCAGCTTCGCCTTCGACCCGATGGTGCGGGGGGTGACCTTCTTCAGGCCGGCCTCCGTCAGCAGCGCGGTGCGCTCCGTGGCGGGCAGGTGGGCCAGCATGATCTTGCCGCTGGAGGTGGCGTGCAGCGGGGTCAGCTGACCCACCCAGTTGTGCGCGGTGACGGCGCCCGGCCCGCGCACCTGGTAGAGGTTGATCGCGTAGTGCTCCTGCATCACGGCGATGTTGACCGTCTCGCCGATCTCCTCGGCCAGGCGCTCGCACACCGGACGCCCCTGCTGGGTGATGTCGATGCGTCCCGTGACCGCCCCGGCCAGCCGTACGATGCCGAAGCCGAGCCGGTACTTGCCCCGCTCGCCGGCCTGCTCGACCAGGCCGCGTGCCTCCAGCGCTCCGAGCAGGCGGAACGCGGTCGACTTGTGCACCTCGATCTCGGCGGCCACCTCGCTCACGCCCGCCTCGCCGCGCTGGGCCAGGATCTCGAGGACGCTGATGGCCCGGTCCACGGACTGCACCCCGCCGGACGGCGGCCCGGTCGTTTCGATATCCGGACTGTAGTTGCTCATAGCGGAACTATACGCGCAGTAAACAACACGCTTGCAAGTAATGTGACGGAATCCAAAGAGCCTGGAAGTTGCGTCGCTCGCAACCTGGTGCGTATAGCGATACCCGTACTAGCATGCGTCGCACTTCGACGACGCGAGCGAGACGAGGCACCATGGCTCTCCTGCACTACGACTTCGTCATCGTCGGCGGTGGGTCAGCCGGCAGCGCACTGGCGAACCGGCTCTCGGCCGACCCCGCAAACCGGGTGCTCGTGCTGGAGGCCGGCCGCTCCGACTACCCCTGGGACGTGTTCATCCACATGCCCGCGGCGCTGACCTATCCCATCGGCAACCGCTTCTACGACTGGAAGTACGAGTCCGAGCCCGAACCCCACATGAGCGGCCGGCGCATCTACCACGCCCGCGGCAAGGTGCTCGGCGGCTCCAGCAGCATCAACGGCATGATCTTCCAGCGCGGCAACCCCCTGGACTACGAGCGCTGGGCCGCCGACGCCGGCATGGAGACCTGGGACTACGCCCACTGTCTGCCGTACTTCCGGCGGATGGAGAACTGTCTCGCCGCCGACCCCGACGACGAGTTCCGCGGCCACGACGGTCCGCTCGTCCTGGAGCGGGGCCCGGCGACCAACCCCCTCTTCAGCGCCTTCCTCAAGGCCACCGAGGAGGCGGGCTACGCCCCCACGGACGACGTCAACGGCTAGCGGCAGGAAGGCTTCGCCAAGTTCGACCGCAACGTCCACCGCGGGCGCCGCCTGTCGGCCGCCAAGGCCTACCTCAAGCCCGCGACGAAGCGGCCGAACCTCACGGTGCACACGCGCGCCCTCGTCACCCGGGTGCTCTTCGAGGGCAAGCGGGCCGTCGGCGTGGAGTACCGGCGCGGCAAGGGCGCACCCCAGCAGGTCCGCGCCGGCGAGGTCGTCCTCTGCGGCGGCGCCATCAACTCCCCGCAGCTGCTGCAGCTCTCCGGCGTCGGCAACGCCGCCGAGCTGTCCGCCCTCGGCATCGACGTCGTCCACGACCTGCCGGGCGTCGGCGAGAACCTGCAGGACCACCTGGAGGTCTACGTCCAGTACGCCTGCAGGCAACCGGTCTCCATGCAGCCGTACATGGCGAAGTGGCGCGCCCCCTTCATCGGGCTGCAGTGGCTGTTCGGTAAGGGGCCGGCGGCCACCAACCACTTCGAGGCGGGCGGCTTCGCGCGCAGCAACGAGGACGTGGACTACCCCAATCTGATGTTCCACTTCCTGCCGGTCGCGGTCCGCTACGACGGCTCCTCGCCGGCCGGCGGCCACGGCTACCAGGTGCACGTGGGGCCCATGTACTCGGACGCCCTCGGCTCGGTGAAGATCAAGAGCAGGGACCCCCGGGTCCACCCCGAGCTGCGGTTCAACTACCTCTCCACCGAGCAGGACCGCCGCGAGTGGGTCGAGGCGATCCGGGTGGCCCGGCGGATCCTCAACCAGCCCGCGCTCGCTGCCTACAACGGCGGCGAGGTCTCGCCCGGCCCCTCCGTCGAGACCGACGAGGAGATCCTCGCCTGGGTGGCCCGGGAGGGCGAGACCGCCCTGCACCCGTCGTGCACCTGCAAGATGGGCACCGACGAGATGTCCGTCGTCGACCCGCTGACCATGCGGGTGCACGGGCTGGAGGGGCTGCGGGTGGTGGACGCGTCGGTGATGCCGTACGTCACCAACGGCAACATCTACGCGCCGGTGATGATGATCGCCGAGAAGGCGGCCGACCTCATCCTCGGCAAGGAGCCGCTGGAGCCCTCCAAGGCCGCCTACTACCGGCACCGCGACGCCCAGAAGCAGACCGGGTAGGCAGGACGCTCCTGGAGCGGCTCGGGGACCTCGCGGGCCTCGGGGACCGGATACGGACGCCGGACGGGAATCCAGCCCGTCCGGCATCCGCCTGCCAAGTCGCGTCCGCTGTGAGGTCTCGTCCGTGAAGCCGTGTCCGTCCGTGAAGCCGCCTAGCGGAAGACCACCGTGCGATGGCCGTCCACCATCACGCGGCTCTCGGTGTGCCACTGCACCGCACGCGCCAGGACCTGCGCCTCCACGTCGCGGCCGACCGTGACGAGGTCGTCGGGGTCGAGGGAGTGGTCCACGCGGACCACGTCCTGCTCGATGATCTGCCCCTCGTCCAGGTCGGGTGTCACATAGTGCGCCGTCGCGCCGACCAGCTTCACCCCGCGCGCGTACGCCTGCTGGTAGGGCTTCGCGCCCTTGAAGCTCGGCAGGAAGGAGTGGTGGATGTTGATCGCGCGGCCCTCCAGTTCCTTGCACAGGTCGTCGGAGAGGATCTGCATGTACCGGGCCAGCACCACGACGTCGACGTCCAGCTCCCGCACCAGCTCCAGCAGGCGGGCCTCTGCCCGGGGCTTGGTCTCCCTGGTCACCGGGATGTGATGGAAGGGGACGCCGTAGGTCTCCGCCAGGGCCTCGAAGTCCCGGTGGTTGGAGACGATGGCCGGGATCTCGATGTTGAGGGAGCCGGCACGGCGACGGAAGAGCAGGTCGTTCAGGCAGTGACCGTACCTGGACACCATGATCAGCGTCCGGGTCGGCGTGGCGGCGTCCCGCAGGGCCCAGGAGATGGCGTAGGCCTCGGCGACGGGGCCGAAGCGGTCACGCAGCTGCTCCAGGGTGACGTCGGGGTCGGACACGTCGAAGTGGACCCTCATGAAGAAGCGGTCCTGGAGACGGTCGTCGAACTGCTGGCTCTGCAGGATGTTGCCGGAGTTCCGGACGAGGAAGCCGCTCACGGCATGGACCAGTCCGGCCCGGTCCGGGCAGGCGAGGGTGAGGACGTATTCATGGCCAGGTCGCGGTCGAGGGGACATGCACGGGCCTCCGTCGGTGCGTAATGCACAACTGGATGAGCGATACGCAACATAGTTCGCTCCGGGGCCTTTGGCGGTCAAGACCGGGACGGCCGGCCTTTGTGAATACGGCAGGAACCCTTGACGTATGTCGGCCCTTCGGACAGGGTTCCTCAACAAGCAATTCGATGCGTGATGCGCAACGAAGAGGGCGAGGGCTCCGCCGTGGCAGACCTGTACGTGGACGGTGAATGGCGCGAGGCGGTGGCCGGAGGCCACCGGGAGATCCGCTGCCCCGCCGACGGTACGACGGTCGCGACCGTGTCCGAAGGGACACGTGCCGACACCGAGGCGGCGATCGCCGCGGCGCGGCGCGCCTTCGACGCGGGCCCCTGGCCGCACACCCCCGAGCGCGAGCGGGGCGCCGTACTGCTGCGCACCGCCGACCTCATCGAACGCGACGCCAAGGACTTCGCCCGCGCCGAGTCGCTGGACACCGGCAAACGGCTGGTCGAGAGCGAGTACGACATCGCCGACGTCGTCTCCTGCTTCCGCTACTACGGCGGCATCGCCGGAACCAGCGCCGGCCGGGTGGTCGACACCGGCCGCGACGACGCCGTCAGCCGGGTCACCTACGAGCCCGTCGGCGTCTGCGGACTGATCACCCCCTGGAACTACCCGCTGCTGCAGGCCTCCTGGAAGGTCGCCCCGGCACTCCTGGCCGGCAACACCGTGGTCCTGAAGCCCAGCGAGCTGACGCCCTCCACCTCGATCCTGCTGATGAAGGCACTGGAGGAGGCGGGGCTCCCGGCGGGCGCCGCCAACCTCGTGCTGGGCGCCGGAGCGCAGGCAGGCGCTCCGCTGGCCGAGGACCCGGCCGTCGACATGGTGTCGTTCACCGGAGGGCTGGAGACAGGGCGGCGCATCATGGCCACCGCCGCCGCGACGGTGAAGAAGGTCGCCCTCGAACTGGGCGGCAAGAACCCCAACGTCGTCTTCGCCGACGCCGACTTCGAGACCGCCGTGGACTTCGCGCTCACCGCGGTCTTCCTGCACTCGGGCCAGGTCTGCTCGGCCGGCGCCCGGCTGATCGTGGAGGACTCCCTGCACGACGCCTTCGTGGCCGAGGTCGTCCGCCGGGCCCGGCGCATCCGGCTCGGCGGTCCCTTCGACCCCGAGGCCGAGACCGGCGCGCTGATCTCCGCACAGCACCGGGAGAAGGTCGAGGCGTACGTCGCCGCGGGCCTCGCCGAGGGCGCCGTACTGCGCTGCGGCGGCGCCCGCCCCGACGACCCCGCGCTCGCCGGCGGCTTCTACTACCCGCCCACCGTCCTCGACGAGTGCCGCCAGGACATGCGCGTGGTGCACGAGGAGTCCTTCGGGCCCGTGCTCACCGTCGAGCGCTTTCACGACGAGGCCGACGCCCTCCGCATCGCCAACGACACGGAGTACGGACTCGCCGGAGCCGTCTGGACGCAGGACGCCGGCAAGGCCCAGCGGGTCGCGCGCCGGCTGCGGCACGGCACCGTCTGGATCAACGACTACCACCCCTATGTGCCGCAGGCCGAATGGGGTGGCTTCGGGCACTCGGGCGTGGGCCGTGAGCTGGGGCCGACCGGCCTCGACGAGTACCGCGAACCCAAGCACGTCTGGCAGAACATCCAACCCCGGCCGCAGCACTGGTTCCGCGGCTGAACGCCGAAAAGAGGTCGAACGTGACCCCAGCACAGACCGAGGTGTCGCAGCGGCGCGACACGTCCCAGGACCCCGAGGAGCGCACCCCGGTCATCTCCGTGCGCCGGCTGTGGAAGGTGTTCGGGCCGAAGGCGGACCAGGTGCCGGACTCCGAGGAACTGTGCGGGCTGACCCGCCGCGAGCTCATGGACCGCACCGGCTGCACCGCCGCCGTGCGCGACGTGGGCTTCGATGTGTCGCCCGGCGAGGTCTTCGTCGTGATGGGGCTGTCCGGCTCCGGCAAGTCCACCCTGGTGCGATGTCTGACCCGGCTGATCGAACCCACCGCCGGGGAGGTCGTCTTCGAGGGCGAGGACATCAGGGGCGCCGACCCCCGACGGCTGCGCGAACTGCGGCGCAGCAAGTTCTCCATGGTCTTCCAGCACTTCGGTCTGCTGCCCCACCGCAGGGTCGTCGACAACGTGGCCTTCGGCCTGGAGATACGGGGCCTGGGAAAGGCCGAGCGGACCAGGAAGGCCCTGGAGATCGTCGAACTGGTGGGCCTCGCCGGATACGAGAACTCCTACCCCGACCAGCTCTCCGGCGGCATGCAGCAGCGCGTCGGCCTGGCCCGCGCCCTCGCCGGCGACCCCGACGTCCTCTTCTTCGACGAGCCGTTCTCCGCGCTCGACCCGCTGATCCGCCGTGACATGCAGAACGAGGTCATCCGTCTGCACCACGAGGTCGGCAAGACCATGGTGTTCATCACCCACGACCTCTCCGAGGCCCTGAAACTGGGTGACCGCATCCTGATCATGCGCGACGGCAGAACGGTCCAGTGCGGCACCGGCGACGAACTCGTCGGCGCCCCCGCCGACGACTACGTACGGGACTTCGTGAAGGACGTGCCGCGCGGGGACGTCCTCACCCTGCGCTGGATCATGCGCCCCGCCGAACCCCAGGACGCACTCGACGGCCCCGAACTGGGCCCGGACGTCGTCGTGCGCGAGGCCACGCGCGCGGTGCTGGCCGCCGAGAAGCCGGTCAAGGTCGTCGCGGACGGCAAGCTGCTCGGCATCGTCGGCGACGAGGAGATCCTCTCCGTGGTCGCCGGACAGGGGGGCGGTGCGTGATGGCCGTCGCCGCCGAGACGGCCGCGCCCCTGCGCCAGAGGGTGAGCCGCCCCATGGTGGTGGCCGCGATCCTGATCGTCTGGCTGGTGCTCTTCGCCGTCCTGCGCGGCCGGCAGACACTCACCCTCGCGGCGGCCGATCTCACCGGTCTGCACCGCCGGCTGAACGACCTCAACGACAGCATCGGAGCGGGCCGCAACTCCAACCCGGTCTTCCTGTACTTCTTCAACGAGATCCGCCTGGCCATCGACAACCTGGTCACCTTCGTCCAGTCCCTGATCTCCCAGCCCACCGGCAGCCGCCCGGTGCCGCAGATCGGCTGGCTAGGCGTCGTCGGGCTCACCGGCTATGTCTCCTGGGCCCTGGGCAACTGGCGGGTCGCCCTGCTGGCCGTGGCCGGCTTCACCTTCTTCGGGCTGCAGGGCCTGTGGCAGGAGAGCATGGACACGCTGGCGCTGACGCTGTCGGCGGTCGCCGTGGCGCTGCTCATCGGCATCCCGGTCGGCGTGTGGGCCGGCCTCTCCGACCGGTTCAACCGGATCATGACGCCGTTCCTGGACTTCATGCAGACGATGCCGACCTTCGTCTACCTTGCCCCGCTGACCCTGATCTTCCTCATCGGCGGGGCCTCCGCCGTGATCACCACGGTGATCTACGCAGCGCCGCCCGCCATCCGCATCACCGCGCACGCCATCCGCTCCGTGCCCGAGACCACCGTCGAGGCGGCGGACTCGCTCGGCACGACACGCGCGCAGCAACTGCTGAAGGTGCTGCTGCCGATGTCCAGGCGCACCGTGGTCATGGGCGTCAACCAGACGATCATGGCCGCCCTGGCCATGGTGACCATCGCCGCCCTGATCGACGCGCCCGGCCTCGGCAAGACCGTCGTGCAGGCCCTGCAGTCGCTCGACGTCGGTACCGCCTTCAACGCCGGCCTCGCCATCGTCGTCATGGCCATCGTGCTGGACCGGGTCACCACCGCGGCGGCCGCACGCACCGAGACGGCCCGCCGCACGGGCGGCCGGCTCCTGAAGTGGCGCCGGCCGCTGCTGGTGGCGGGCGGGATCGGGGCCGCCGTCCTGGTCTACCTTTCCCACACCTACGTCTGGGCGGCCGAGTTCCCCGGCACCGGCGGCACCGGTGGTCACATCGCGAGCGCGGCCGACACGGCGACCACCTGGCTGCAGGACCATCTCTCGGGCCTGACCAACGCCGTGCGGGACGCGATCACCAACGGCCTGCTCAACCCGTTCCAGACGCTGCTCACCGACTCCCCGTGGTGGCTCGTCGGCGTCACCCTGGTCGCGCTCGGCGCGGTGCTCGGCGGCCGGTGGGCCGCGGTGACGGCCGCGGTGTGCGTCGGGCTGCTGGTCGGTACGGGCCTGTGGTCGGACAGCATGACGACGCTCGCCTCGACCGCCGTGGCCACGGTGCTGGTGATGCTGCTCGGCGCGGTCTTCGGCGTGTGGATGGGACGCAGCGCGCTGGTGGACCGGCTGGTGCGGCCCACCCTGGACGCGGCGCAGGTCATGCCGCCGTTCGTCTATCTCGTGCCGTTCCTGGCCCTCTTCGGTGCCACCCGGTTCACCGCGATCGTCGCGGCCGTCGTCTACGCGGCACCGGTCGCCATCAAGATCATCGCGGACGGTGTGCGCAACGTGCCCGAGTCCACCGTGGAAGCGGCCACCTCGGCCGGGTGCAACACCTGGCAGATCATCACCAAGGTCCAACTGCCGATGGCACGCGGCGCCCTGACCCTCGCGACCAACCAGGGTCTGATCTATGTGCTGTCGATGGTTGTGGTGGGCGGCCTGGTAGGGGCCGGCGCCCTCGGCTACGACGTCGTGGCCGGGTTCTCGCAGGGAGAGCTGTACGGCAAGGGGCTGGCGGCGGGTCTCGCCATCGTACTGCTCGGAGTCATGTTCGACCGGATCACTCAGGCTGCGGCCCGACGCACCAGGGCATAAGGAGCACGACACCATGGCAAGACACTGGCGAGCCGGCACGGCCGGCCTGGCCGTCCTCGGCCTCACCCTCACGGCGTGCGCGGGGGCGAAGGTCGGCGACACCTCCTCGGCGGGTGCCAAGGGCTCGGGTGGCAAGTGCGGCACGTTCAACCTGGCCGTCAATCCCTGGGTGGGTTACCAGGCGGACGCGGCGGTGGTCGCGTACGTCGCCGAGCACGACCTCGGCTGCAAGGTCACCAAGAAGGACCTGAAGGAGGAGATCGCCTGGCAGGGCTTCGGAACCGGTGAGGTCGACGCGGTCCTGGAGAACTGGGGCCATGACGATCTGAAGAAGAAGTACATCACCGGACAGAAGACCGCCGTCGAGGCGGGCACCACCGGCAACAAGGGCGTCATCGGCTGGTTCGTGCCGCCGTGGCTCGCCAAGGCCCACCCGGACATCACCGACTGGAAGAACCTCGACAAGTACGCGGCCGACTTCAAGACCTCCGAGTCCGGCGGCAAGGGCCAACTGCTCGACGGCGACCCGTCCTACGTCACCAACGACGCGGCCCTGGTGAAGAACCTGAAACTCGACTTCAAGGTGGTGTACGCGGGCAGTGAGACCGCCCTCATCCAGGCGTACCGGACCGCCGAGAAGAACAAGCAGTGGGTGATCGGCTACTTCTACGAGCCGCAGTGGTTCCTGTCCGAGGTGCCGCTGGTCAAGGTCGACCTCCCCCCGTACCGCACGGGCTGCGACGCCGACGCGGCCAAGATCGCCTGTGACTATCCCGTCTACGACCTGGACAAGATCGTCAGTGCGCAGTTCGCCAAGTCGGACAGCCCGGCGTACCGGCTGGTGAAGAACTTCCACTGGACCAACGACGACCAGAACACCGTGGCCAGGTACATCGCGGTGGACAAGATGACCGACGACGCGGCGGCCAGGAAGTGGGTCGACGCCCACCGTGACAAGGTCGAGGCCTGGCTGAAGTAACCGGGCCCCGGCAGGTCGAACACGCCCGGCGGGCGGTGCGTTCCAGGTGCGCACCGCCCGCCGGGCGTTGCCGTGTCCAGGGCGGTGTTCCGGGACGTTTTCCGACGTCACGGCCCTCTTGACACCCCCTTCCACGGGGGGCACATTGAGTTGCGCAACCTGAATCAAGTTGCGTGAAGGGCAACGTTGAGATGCGGAGGTTGGGCGATGGCGGGACCCCGGGTGGTCATCATCGGAGCGGGCGTCGTGGGAGCGGCCCTCGCGGACGAGCTCTCCGCACGCGACTGGACCGACGTGACCGTGGTCGACCAGGGCCCCCTCCCGGCCACCGGGGGCTCCTCCTCGCACGCCCCGGGCCTGGTCTTCCAGACGAACCCCTCGAAGACCATGGCGGAGCTGGCCCGCTACACCGTGGAGAAGTTCTGCTCCCTCGACGTCGACGGCGAGCCCTGCTTCCTGCAGGTCGGCGGCCTGGAGGTCGCGACGACTCCCGAGCGGCTCACCGAACTCCACCGCCGCCACGGCTGGATCAGCGCCTGGGGCATCGAGGGCCGCCTGCTGACCCCCGACGAGTGCGTGGAGCAGCACCCGCTCGTCGACCGCGCCAAGATCCTCGGCGGTCTCCTGGTCCCCACCGACGGCCTCGCCAAGGCCGTCCTCGCCGTCGAGGCACAGATCCGCCGGGCCACCGAGCGCGGTGTGCGCTTCCTCGCGCGCCACGAAGTCCTCGACATCCGGCAGGACGAGGGCCGGGTGACCGCCGTCGTGACCGACCAGGGCGAGATCCCCGCCGACATCGTGGTGTGCTGCGCCGGCATCTGGGGTCCGAGGATCGCCCGCATGGCCGGGATGAACCTGCCGCTCACGCCGCTCGCCCACCAGCTCGTCTGGACCGGCCCGGTCCCCGCCCTCGCCGGCCAGACCGAGGAGGCGGTCCGCCCGATCCTGCGCCACCAGGACGCCGACCTCTACTACCGCGACCGCTTCGACGGCATCGGCATCGGCTCCTACGGGCACCGGCCGATGCCCGTCTCCGCCGACGACATCCTCTCCTTCGACGAGGCCGAGGAGATGCCGTCGGTCCTGAAGTTCACCGAGGAGGACTTCGAGGACGCCTGGACCGAGACCCAGTCCCTGCTCCCGGCGACCCGCGAGGCCAAGGTCGAGGAGGGCATCAACGGCCTGTTCTCCTTCACCACCGACGGCTTCCCGCTGCTCGGCGAGTCCCCGGACGTCAAGGGCTTCTGGGTCGCCGAGGCCGTCTGGGTCACCCACTCCGCGGGCGTCGGCCGGGCCGTCGCCGAATGGCTGGTCGACGGCCACTGCTCCTCCTTCGACCTGCACGAGTGCGACGTCAACCGCTTCGAGCCGCACCAGCTGACCCCGCAGTACGTCCTGGCGCGCGACTGCCGCAACTTCGCCGAGGTCTACGACATCCTCCACCCCCTGCAGCCCTCGGGTGAACCGCGCCCGATCCGCACCAGCCCCTTCTACGCCCGCCAGCAGCGACACGGCGGGTTCTTCCTGGAGGCGAACGGCTGGGAACGCCCCCAGTGGTACGAGGCCAACGCGCCGCTCGTCGAGGGCAGGAACATCCCCACCCCCAACGACTGGGCCGCGCGGTACTGGTCACCCATCGTCGGCGCCGAGGCCCAGGTCACCCGGGAGACCGTCGCGCTGTACGACATGACGGCCCTCAAGCGCCTGGAGGTCAGCGGCCCCGGCGCCGCCGACTTCCTGGAGGGCCTGGTCACCGGCAAGGTCGCCAAGTCCGTCGGCTCGGTGACGTACACCCTGCTGCTGGACCACGACGGCGGCATCCGCAGCGACATCACCGTGGCCCGCCTCGCCCGCGACCTCTTCCAGGTCGGCGCCAACGGCAACCTGGACCTGGACTGGTTCACCCGCCACCTGCCCGCCGACGGCCGCGTCCAGGTCCGCGACATCACCCCGGGCACCTGCTGCATCGGTCTGTGGGGTCCGCTGGCCCGCCAGGTCCTGCAGCCGCTGACGGCCGACGACTTCTCGGCCGACGGCCTGAAGTACTTCCGCGCCAAGCGCGCCCACATCGGCTCCGTCCCGGTCACCGCGATGCGCCTGTCGTACGTCGGCGAACTCGGCTGGGAGCTGTACACCACCGCCGACCTGGGCCAGAAGCTGTGGGACACCCTCTGGGCCGCCGCCGAGCCGCTGGGCGGCATCGTCGCGGGCCGCGGCGCCTTCAACAGCCTCCGCCTGGAGAAGGGTTACCGCTCCTTCGGCACCGACATGACCTACGAGCACGACCCCTACGAGGCCGGCGTCGGCTTCGCCGTCAGGCTCGACAAGGGCGACTTCATCGGCAGGGCGGCGCTGGAGCGCCGTAAGGCGGACGTACGGAGGAAACTGACGTGCCTGACCGTCGAGGACCCGCGGTCGGTCGTGATGGGCAAGGAGCCGGTGTACGACGGTGAACGGGCCGTCGGGTACGTCACCAGCGCCGCATACGGCTACACGATCGGCAAGGGCATCGCGTACGCGTGGCTGCCGGCGGAACTCGCCGTCCCGGGAACCACCGTCCACATCGGCTACTTCGACCAGCGCGTCGAGGCGGTCGTCGCCGAGGAGCCCTTGTTCGACCCGGCCATGTCCCGTCTCCGCGGCTGACCGAGGGCCCCAGGTGCGGCCGTGCCCCCGTACGAGGTGCGGGCCGTCCGGCCGACGGCGGCGCGCTCCGCGGCGGGCGGGGGAGGCTCAGCCCACGTGACCCATCCGGTGGCTGATCTCCTCCGCCCCCTTGAGCAGCACGGGAGCGAGCTCGTGGATACGCTCCTCGGTGAAGCGGTACGCCGGGCCGGAGGCGCTGAGGGCGGCGATGACCTCGCCGTCCCGGGAACGGATCGGGGCGGCCATGGCGTGCAGCCCGATCTCCAGCTCCTCCAGCGTCACCGCGTACCCGCGCTCCCGCGCCTCGGTGAGGTTCTTCTCCAGCTTCGTCCTGGCGGTCAGCGTGTGCGGCGTCAGCTTCTGCGGTCCGGCTGCCGCGAGCACCCGGGCACGCTCCTTCGCCGGCAGATGGGCCAGCAGGATCTTGCCGCTGGAGGTGGCGTGCACCGGGGTGAGCTGCCCGACCCAGTTGTGGGTGCCGACCGCTCCGGGGCCGCGCACCTGGTAGAGGTTGACCGCGTAGTGCTCCTGCAGGACCGCGATGTTGACGGTCTCGCCGATCTCCTCGGCCAGGCGCTCGCACACCGGACGGCCCTGCTGGGTGATGTCGAGCCGGCCCGTGACAGCCCCCGCCAGGCGCACGATGCCGAAACCGAGCCGGTACTTGCCCCGCTCGCCGGCCTGCTCGACCAGGCCGCGCGCCTCCAGCGCCCCGAGCAGGCGGAACGCCGTCGACTTGTGGACGTCGATCTCGGCGGCGACCTCGCTGACACCCGCCTCACCCCGCTGGGCGAGGATCTCCAGGACGCTTACGGCACGGTCGACGGACTGCACCCCGCTCACCGCGGGAGCTGCTGTTTCGCTGTCTGCGGTGTAGTTGCTCATGGCGCAACTATACGTGCGCTGTGCCCTGAAACGCGGCGGCCGGGGCACCGGGGTGAACGCCGGTATACCACGGCTCGACCCCAAGGGTCTCGATGGCGGCCCGCCCTTGTCAGCGTGTCGCACCGAGGGCCGACAGCGCTCGTAACGCCCTGCCGCGCGCTCACCCCCGACCGCGCGTTCGCAGCGGAGCGCTCCTTTGGGCCACCCGCGGGGCATCGTCCTCCGCCTCGCCCGCCGTCCAGGCCTCCGCGCTGGAAACAGAGCCGGGGTTGGACCCGGCCGCTCTCAACCGGTTCACGCGCCGCTACCACGTGGTCTACGAGGAGCCGCGATGACGCGGTGCCGGTAGCGGGGGAGCGGGGCGTGAACCGGCGGGTGGCTACACGCTTTCGGCTCGGCTCGGTGCCGGCGTCGCGGGGGCGCAGGCCGCGGAGTCCTGCGCCGGCAGGGTGAGGAAGAGGGTCATGCCGGCGCTCGCCAGGTACAGGCCGGCGAAGATCCACATCACGCCCTGGACGCCGAGCGGCCCGAGGAAGAGGGCGACCACGGCCGGGCCCACGAACGTGCTGGCGCCCGCGCCGAGATTGAGCGCCGACATCGCCTGGCCCTTGTGCTCCGGGGCCAGTGAGGGCATGAGCGCGGACAGCGGTACGTATCCGGCGAGCGTCGCACCGAAGAGGCTCACCAGGACCATGGCCAGTGCGAAGTCGTCACCGGAGGCCACCGTGCCGTAGTACAGCAGGAGCGTGGTGATCGCGCAGCCCACCCCGCCGAACCAGGCGACGGTGCGCTGCCAGCCCAGCCGGTCGCCGACGAGGCCGAACAGCAGGTTGAAGAAGATGTTGGTGGCGAACATCGCCGACAGCAGCCGCAGCCACTCGGTCAGGGAGAAGCCCAGCGTGTCGGTGAAGAAGACCGGCAGGAAGACCAGAAACCCGAACTGCGCCGCGGTGTTGATGGTGCGCACCACCGCGCCGACGCCGATGCGCGGCTTGCGCCAGACGATGGAGAGCGAGCCGAGCAGCGTGGCCACCGGGCGCTCACCGGTGGGCGCCAGCCGGCTCCTGCCCGTCGGCTCGCGCACGAGGAGTACGGCGATCAGGCCGCCCACCGTCACCAGGGCCAGCGCGAACCACAGGGTGCGGTACGTGCCGAGCCACGGCACCGTGAAACTGGCGACCAGCGAGCCGAGGGTGGGCAGCCCGCCGGTGAAGGCGAACCAGAACCAGCCCACGGCGGAGCCGAGCCGGTGCCTGGGCGTCACCGCCGTCACCCAGACCAGGAAGCCGTAAGCGAAGAGCGGGTAACCGAAGCCGCGCAGACCATAGCTGACCAGCAGCAGCCCGTAGTGGTGCGTCGGGACCGCGAGGCCGAGAAAGGCGACCTGCAGCGTGGCCCAGATGCCGAGGCCCAGCATCATCACGCGGCGCGGGCCCCACAGGTCGGAGAGCGCACCGGAGAACCAGGCGGACACGCTCGCCGTCACGCCGTACACGGTGAACAGCACTGCCACGCGTTCCTTGGAGATGCCGTCGTGCAGCAGATAGGGAGAGAGGAATCCCGATTCGACACCGTCGCCGATCATGAAGATCAGAACACCGAGAAAACCCCAGGAAAGGGCCTTCGGAATGCCGATACGGTCCAGAAAGTGATGCGGTCCGCTTTTCGCGGTCACGGAAGGGGGATTCAGGGGGACGGTCACGGCTGACACCTTCTTGCGGAAATGAGGAGAGCGGAGTGCCGTACGGCGTGGGACCGATGAAAAGTCCGCTCAGGGGTGGGGTCAATCCGTCGTGGGAAAGACCTCGCCGGCCGTGTCACCCGTCGTGTTAAGTCGCCGTTCCGCCCCGGTGCGCCCGGCCTGGAGCAGGGCTGGTCACCGCTGGTCAGGGCGGTGTGCGGAGTGCCGCCGGGTGGGGTGCGCCAAGTGAGAACCGTGTGATGTTCACGTGGCGTCGTGGGGGCGGGGTGCCGCGGGTGTTCCGGCGACCGTGCGGACGTGGACTCCGCTGTCGCGCAGCCGCCGTACCTCTCCCGCCGGGGCCGCGTCGTCCACGATCACCAGGTCGAAGTCGGTGAGCGGAGCGAGTGCGTACAGGCCCTGATTGGCGAACTTGGTGTGGTCGATGATCAGCACCCGGCGCGAGGCGGCGGCCATCATGGCCCGCTTGACCTGCACGGTCTCGGGCGACATGTGATAGCAGCGGCCGCCGGTCACCGCCGTCGTGGACATGAACAGCACGTCCGCCCGGAACGCCTCCACGCTGTGTGCCGTGTGCGCGCCCATGAAGGCGTCGTAGGCCGGGAAGTAGGTGCCGCCCAGGGCGACCAGCGCCACACCGGGTTCGCGGGCCAGCGCCGAGATGGCCGGCAGCGAGTTGCTGATCGCCGTGATGGGGGTGTGCTCGGACAGATGCCGGACCAGGTGCAGACAGGTCGTGGAGTCGTCGATCATCACGACCTGTCCGGGCGCGAGTTCCTCCGCGGCGGCCCGCGCCAGCAACTGCTTGGTGTGCACCATCGTCGACAGGCGCTCGCTGGCGCTGCCGTGGAACTGCGTCGAGGGCAGACAGCTCGCCCCGCCGCGCACCTTGCGCAGCCACCCCTGCGCCTGGAGGGCGTCCAGGTCACGGTGGATGGTCATGACACTCACGCCGAACTCGGCCGCGAGGTCGGTGGTCCGGACGAACCCCTTGCCCGTGACGCGTTCACGCACCCGGTTACGGCGCCCCTCCTGGGCGTCCGTCCGGGCGTCCGGACCGGCCATGGCCGCCGCTCCTTCCTGAGAAGAGCCTCATGAGAATCCCACATGAACCTAACACGGAGGAGGTGGGCCGTGACCTGGCCGGGGCCGCGGCGAGCGGCGCACGCGCCGCGCGGCGCACCCGGCCCGGCCGGGAATTTCACACGACGTGCCGCTCCGGCCGCGGGATAAGCCGGAAGACCGATTGACGGCTCCTTCTGATCCGCGATTCCCTGATTTCTGCGAGCCGAACCGTGCGTGGCCGGACCGTCGGATCCGACAGGTCCGTTCCGCGTGCGTGGCCTAGAAGGGGCAGGTATTGAAGTCATGTCGGTTCTCACGATCGACGTCGGCACCTCCGTCATCAAATCCGTCGTGTTCGACGACCAGGGCCAGGAACTGGCCGTCTCCCGCATCGGCACCGAGGTGCTGAGGCCCCGTCCCGGCTGGGCGGAGCAGGACATGGAGGCGGTGTGGAACGGGGTGGTCTTCACCGTGCGCAGCGTCCTGGCGCAGCCCGGCCCCGCCCAGGACCCGGTCTGGCTGGTGAGCTTCACGGCCCAGGGGGACGGCTGCTGGCTCGTGGACGGCGACGGCCGCCCCACCGGCCCGGCGATCCTGTGGTCCGACGGACGCGCCGGCGACCTGCTCACCCGCTGGCAGGCGGACGGCGTCCTGGAGCAGGCGTTCCGCCGCAACGGCTCGCTCACCTGCAGCGGCATGCCGAACGCGGTGCTCAGCTGGCTCGCCGCGCACGACCCGGAGCGACTGCGGCGCTCCCGTACCGCGCTGACGGCGGCGGGCTGGCTGTTCCTGAAGCTCACCGGGGTCACCGCCATCGACGAGTCCGATGCCTCGGCGCCCTTCCTCGACCACGCCACCGGCGCCTACGACCCGGTGATCCTCGACCTCTTCGCGATGAAGTGGGCCGAGCCGCTGCTGCCGCGGATCCTCGGCGAGCACGAGCGCATCGCCGAGATCACCCAGCACACCGCCGCCGAACTCGGCCTGCCCGCCGGGCTGCCCGTCGTCATGGCCCCCTACGACATCGCCGCCACCGCCCGCGGCGCCGGAGCCGTCAATCCCGGTCAGGCGTGCACCATCCTCGGCACCACCCTGTGCACCGAGATCGTCACCCGCGAGCCGGACACCGGTGGAGAGCCGTGCGGCATCAACATCGCCTATCGCGGTCGCGAACGCGTCCTGCGCGCCTTCCCCACCCTGTCCGGCACCGAGGTCCTCGACTGGGCCTGCCGCACCCTCGCCGTCGAGGACCCGGCCCACCTCGGAAGGCTCGCCTTCGGCACCGAACCCGGCGCGGGCGGACTGGCGTTCCTGCCGTACCTGTCCCCCGCGGGCGAGCGCGCCCCGTTCCTCGACCCGCACGCCCGCGGGGTCTTCTGGGGCCTGTCCCTCGACCACACCCCCGCCCATGTCGCCCGCGCCGTCTTCGAGGGACTGTCCCTCGTCGTCCGCGACTGCCTGGCCGCGTCCGGGACCGACGTCCATGAACTGCGCCTGTGCGGCGGCGGATCCGCCAGCGACGCCTGGTGCCGGCTCATCGCGGACGTCACCGGCGTGCCGACGGCGCGCGGCGCCGACACGGAACTGGGCGCCAAGGGCGCGTTCCTGACCGGCCTCGTCCTGACCGGGGCCGAGAGCAGCATGCACAGCGCCGCCGCCAAGTACGTCCGGATGCGCGCGAGCTGGGAACCGGACGCCGAACGTGCCGCGTTCTACGACGGGTTCTACGACTCCTACCTCACCTGGCGCGACGCCGCCCGCTCCCTCGGCTGGGCAGCCGCACCGGCCGCCCGGCCCGCCGCCGCGGTCCCGGCCGCCTCCCCGCCCCGCACCCCGGAGACCCCGCATGTCTGACGCCCTGTCACCCGACGCCGTCCACCTGGGACTCGACCTCGGCACCCAGAGCGCCCGCGCGGTCGCCGTGGACGGCACCGGCCGCCTGCTGGGCGCCGCCTCCCGCCCGCTGACCGGCCGCCGCGAGGGCGTACGCCACGAGCAGGACCCCGAGCAGTGGTGGTCCGCCCTCGCCGCCGCCTGCCGCGAGGCCCTGACCGGCATCGATCCCCGCCGGGTACGGGGCCTGGCCGTGGACGCCACCTCCGGGACGGTGCTCCTGGCCGACGCCGCGGGGGTCGCGCTCACTCCGGGCCTGATGTACGACGACCGCCGGGCCGACGCGTACACCGACGGCGTCAACACGCGTGGCGCACAGGTGTGGGAGAGACTCGGCTACCGCGCCATGCAGCCGTCCTGGGCGCTGCCCAAACTGCTCTGGCTGCTGCACGACCCGGCCCGGCCGGGCGGCCGACAGCTCCCGAAGGGCGCCCGGCTGCTGCACCAGGCCGATCTGATCACCTGGCGACTCGCCGGACACCAGGTCGCGAGCGACGCCAGCCATGCCCTGAAGACGGGCTACGACCTGATCGCCGAGCGATGGCCCACGACCGAACTCGACGCCCTCGGCGTCCCGGGCGAGTTGCTGCCCGACGTCGTCCGGCCCGGAACGGTCCTCGGCACGGTGTGCGCCGCTGCCGCCGACGAGACCGCCATCCCCGCCGGCACCCTCATCACCGCCGGCATGACCGACGGCTGCGCGGCACAGATCGCAGCCGGCGCGCTCACGCCCGGCTCCTGGAACTCGGTGCTGGGCACCACCCTGGTGTTCAAGGGAGCCAGCCCCCACCTCGTCCGTGATCCGGGCGGCGTGGTCTACTGCCACCGCGGCCCCGGCGGCGGCTGGCTGCCCGGCGGCGCCTCCAGCAGCGGCGCCGGCGTCCTGGCCCACCGTTTCCCCGGAGCCGGCCCCGCCGAGCTCGACGCGCTGACCGCGCGGGCCGCCGCCACCGGCTCCACCGCCGTCGTCTACCCGCTGGTCGGATCGGGCGGCGAGCGCTTCCCGTTCCGTGCCCCCGAGGCCGAGTCCTTCGTCCTCGGCACGCCCTCGGACGCCGCGGAGGAGTTCCACGCCTGCCTGTTGGGCGTCGCGTTGCTCGAACGGCTCTGCTTCGACTACCTCGACCACCTCGGCGCCCCGGTCGACGGCCCGCTCACCTTCACCGGAGGCGGGGCCCGCAACCGCTACTGGGCACAGCTGCGCGCCGACGTGCTCGGCCGTACCGCCCGCCTTCCGGAGCAGGCGGAGAGCGCGCTCGGCATGGCGGTGCTCGCCGCCACCGCCTCGGGTGCCACGCTGGACGAGGCCGCGGGCGCCATGGTGCGTCTGCGCGGGGAACTCCGCCCCGACTCCGCCCGCACCGGGCGCCTGCTCCCCGTCTACCTCGAATTCGTCGACGCGCTGGTCCGCCGCGGCTGGCTGGCACCGGCCGTGGCCGACCACGCGCGCGGAAAGGCCGCACCGTGACCGACTTCGTCCTCGTACGCCACGGCGAGACCGTCTGGCACGCGGACAACCGCTACGCGGGCCGCACGGATGTGCCGCTCACCGAACTCGGCCGCCGGCAGGCCGCGGACCTCGCGGCCTGGGCCGCAGGGCAGCACCTGGACGCCGTGCTCTGCTCCCCACTGTCCCGGGCCCGGCAGACCGCCGAGCCCGCGGCGGCGGCGCTCGGCCTCACGCCCTGGATCGACGAGCGCCTGTACGAGGTGGACTTCGGCCGCGGCGACGGGCTCACCCGCGCCGAGATGGCCGAGGCGTTCCCCGAGGCGCTCGCCGCCTTCCTCACCGACCCGGTCGCCCACCATCTGCCCGGTGGAGAGCATCCCGCCGCGGCGGCCGACCGCGCCGTCGGCTGTCTGCACGAGACCGCGCACAAACTCCCCGACGGCCGCGTCCTGGTCGTGGCCCACTCCACCCTGCTGCGCCTGGTGCTCTGCCGGTTCCTCGGCATTCCCCTCGCGCGCTACCGCCAGGTCTTCCCCGCCCTGCACAACGGCGCGCTGACCGAACTGCGGCTGCGCGACGACCAGGCGTCCCTGCTCCGCCTCAACTCACCCGTCCGCTGATCCACCCCTCTCCGGGAGAAACGCCGTGCCCACCACCGTCCTCGCCGCCGGCGACCACTTCGTCCTGCCCGGGCTGCTCGCACAGGAACTGCGCGCCGCAGTGCCCGCCCGTACCGACCTGGACGTCCGGCAGCTCCAACTTCCTTGGCCGCACACCCCGTTCGGGAAGGTCGCCGAGGTCGACGAGGCATCCGGAACCGAGGAGGAGATGATCGAGGCGCTGCGCGGCGTACGGATCTGCGTCACGCAGATGGCACCCCTCACCGAACGGGTGCTGGCCGCCTGCCCCGATCTGGAGCTGTTCTGCGTGAGCCGGGGCGGGCCGGTCAACGCCGACCTGGAGGCCGCCACCCGTCATGGCGTCGCCGTCTGCTACGCCCCCGGCCGCAACGCCGTCGCCACCGCGGAGCACACCCTCGCGCTCATCCTCGCCGCCGCGCGGGGGATCGGTGACGTCCACACCGACCTCAGGCACGGCATCTGGCGCGGCGACTACTACGACTACACGCGCTGCGGCGTCGAGATCGACGGCTCGGTAGTGGGTCTGGTCGGCTTCGGCGCCATCGGCTCGCGCGTCGCCCGGGTCCTGACCGCCATGGGGGCCACGGTCCTGGTGCACGACCCCTATGTGGGGCCGGAGGCGGTGCGGGGTGTGGCACGGCTGGTGTCCCTGGACGAGTTGCTGAGCAGCTCCCGGATCGTCTCCCTGCACGCGCGGGTGACGGACGAGACCCGCGGCATGATCGGGCAGGCCCAGATCGCGGCCATGCCGCGGGGTTCGGTCCTCGTCAACTGCGCCCGGGGCGCCCTGGTCGACTACGACGCGGTGCGCGACGCTCTGGACTCGGGACAGCTGGCGGCCGCCGGCTTCGACGTGTTCCCCGTCGAACCGGTGCCGGCCGGCTCGCGTCTGCTGTCGGCCCCGAACGTCGTCCTCACCCCGCACATCGCCGGAGCGAGCCGCGAGGTCGCCCACAAGGCCGCCCGGATCGTCGCCGCCGAGGCCGCCCGCTTCCTCCGGCAGGAGCCGCTGGCCCACTGCGCCAACCCCGAGGCGTTGCAGGGCTGAGCTCCGCTTCCCGCGCCCCGCGAGAGGACGCACCGCCCGACGGACGGAGCCGGGACGGCCGGGCAGCCCTTGCTCGGGCATACCCGGCCGTCCCGCCGTCCGTTACCGGTGCGCCCGGGTTCAGTGCCCGCCGGCCCCCTCGGGGCGCGCGTGGCGCGGCAGGAGGAACGCGAGCAGGAAGGTCAGGGCGAGCATGCCGTCGACCACCCACAGCATCGTCTTCATGACGGTGCCGAAACCGCTCCGGAAGGCCGACGACGCGGTCGACTGCAGCGCGCCGGGTATCCGGGCGCCGGCCTGGGGCGAGGTCACCGCCGCGCGTGTGTCCTTCTCCAGACGGGTGCAGGACGGCGGGGTGGCGGCGGGGTCCTTGGCGACGGCGCGGTCCGAGGCGCACCTGCGCAGGTCCGCCACGAGGCGCTCCTGCGCGGCGGGCGCGACGTGCGCGGCGGCCAGCTGCCCCCGCAGCCCCGCGGAGTGGTGGTCGACGGCGGTGGCGATCCCGCCGCCCAGCAGGCCGAAGAACGCGGTGCCGAGGACGGCCACGCCGAACGCGCCGCCGAGCTGCTGCATCGCGGTCATCGTGCCGGACGCCGAGCCCGTCTCGTGCTGCTCGACGCTGGCGAGCACGATGTCGAAGAACGGCGCCATGAGCAGGCCCAGGCCGATGCCGGTGACGAGCAGCGACGGCACGAGCTGCCAGGGACCGACACCGGAGCCCACCATGTCGAGGGTCAGCCACACACCGAACACGCCGACCGCCATGACCAGCGCCCCCGCCTGCAGGACGGCCCGCCCGAACCGGGCGATGCCCTGGGCGACACCGAAGCCGACGATCATGCCGCCCGACCAGGGCACCATCACCAGTCCCGCCTTGAGCGGCGAGTAGCCGAGACCGATCTGGGTGTAGAGGTTGAACACCAGCATGAAGCCCTGCATGGTCGAGAAGAAGACCAGGCCGAGAGTCATGCCGCCGCTGAATCCCCGCTTGCGGAAGAGGCTGGGGACGACGAGCGGGTCCCGGCCGGCCTTGCTGCGGCGCGACTCGTACGCGCCGAAGGCGACGAAGACGACCACCGAGGCGGCCATCATCAGGAACGTCCACACGGGCCAGTCGTACTCACGGCCCTGGACGAGCGGGAAGATGATGAGCAGCGCGGCCAGGGACACCAGGAGCATGCCGGGGATGTCCAGGCGCGGCCTGGTGCCGGACAGGCCCCGGGGAAGGTAGCGCAGGGCACCGAGGAAGGCCGCGACGCCCAGCGGCAGGTTGATCAGGAAGATCATCCGCCAGCCGGTGCCGAAGTAGTCGGCGTCCACGAGCCAGCCCGCGAGGATCGGTCCGCACACCGCGGACAGTCCCATGACCGGGCCGAACATGCCGAAGGCCTTCTGCGACTCCTGCGGCGGGAACATCTCCTTGATCATGCCGAGGCCCTGCGGCAGCATCACCGCGCCGAACAGCCCCTGGACGACGCGCGCGGCGATCAGCATCTCGGGTGACACCGACAGTGCGCACAGCAGCGATCCCACGGTGAACCCGGCGGCTCCGACCAGGAACATCCGGCGGCGCCCGTGGATGTCCCCGAGCCGTCCGCCGGTGACGAGCCCGACGGCCATCGAGAGCGTGTACGCGGCGGCGAGCCACTGCAGTGTGGAGGCACCGCCACCGAGGTCGGCCCGCATGGAGGGCCCGGCGATGTTCGTGACGACGGCGTCGAGGAGATCCATCACCTCGGCCGCGAGAATGACGAAGAGTGCAGCCCAGCGCCACCGGTAGGGCGCTGGCGTGTCGGTGGGCGTCTCGGCGGACGCGACACCGGTGGTGGACATCGGAACTCCTCACAACAGGGACGGACGGGCCTCTCGCGAAGCGAGAGAACACTGTTCACCGTAACAGAACGATGTTCAGCCGGAGAACGGCGTTCATTAAGATATAGCGCAACCCTCGCGCCGAGACAAGATATATCGCGTGTCCCCTGAACGCCGCTCACCGCAGGAGAACAGTGTTCTCCCGCCGCATAGACTGGCCCTCATGACCGACGAGGCCGCCGAGACCCCCACGCCCGCTCCGTCCCCCTGGGAGCGCGAGCGCCGCGCGCGCACCCACGTGACCCCGTCCCGCCCACCGCTGTCGCGGGAACGGGTCGTCGAGGCCGCCTTCACCGTGCTGGACCGTCAGGGGCTCGACGGGCTGTCGATGCGCCAGGTCGCGGCCGAGCTCGGGGTCACCGTCTCCGCCCTCTACGCGTACGTCAGCTCCAAGGACGACCTTCTGGAGCTGATGTACACCCGGCTCTTCGACGGCTTCGCACTGCCCGAACCCGACCCGGAGCGGTGGCGCGAGCAGGTGCGGGACTACGCCCGCGCCGGACGCCGGCGCCTGCTGTCCCACCGGGACATGGCCCGGATCGCCATGGCCCACGTCCCCTTCACCGCGGAACTGCTGCCGCACGTCGAGGCGTTGCTCGCCATCTTCCGCACCGCCGGGCTGCCCGACCGTATCGCCGCGGAGGCCGGCGACCTCATCTCCACATACATCGACGGGTTCGTCCTGGAGGAGGGGATGTGGCAGGACCGGGCGGCTCGGCACGGCGGCGACGGTTCCTCCCTGGCCCGCCCCGACTGGTCCGGGATGGCCGACGAGATGCGGGAGTACTTCGCGTCCCTGCCCGCCGCGGAATTCCCCCATCTGCGCGCCCTGGCCGGGCTGATCGTGTCGGACTCGTCCGACGAGAGGTTCGACACCGGTGTGGAGATCATCCTGCGCGGCCTGGCGAGCTACCTGCCCGGCCCCGGGGCGGCCGGCGGGGCCGGGGACGCCCGCCCGGCTCCGGACCCCACCTGATCTCCCGCGCCCACCGCCCCGTCGCCGTACGCCGGCCGCGCGACGCACGTGGCCCGCTGCCCCGGGCGAGGCGGCGGGCTGTGCGTGCGGCGGGGTGACCGATCTAGCCGAGAGCGAAGTCGTCGGCGCGGACGTCGTCCTGGCCGTACCACCCGTGGACGTACACCGTCACGGTCCCGCTGTCGCCGGTGGTGAAGGCGACGGTCAGCTGGTTCCAGTCCGTGCGGCTGGACCACGAGGCGGCGGTGGCGCCGCCGCCGACCCCGATGTAGGCGTAGGGGCCCTGGACCCAGCCGGTGAGCGTGTAGCTGTGGTGGGGGGACAGGGCGACGGTCTGGTCGCATTCGCCGGTACCGCTGGAGCTCGGGGTGACCAGGAGGGAGTGGCCGCCGGTGTGGGCCGGTCCGGCGACCACCGTGCTGCCACCCGTGCAGGTCCAGGGGTTCGGACCGCCGGTCTCGAAGCCGGCGTTGGTCAGCGAGCCCCCGCCCCCGCTTCCGCCGGCGGTGACGGTGAGGGTGTAGGTCGCGCTGTGGCTGCCGCTCGCGGCGGTGCCGGTGATGGTGATCGGATAGGTGCCGGGGGCCACGGACGGGCCGGCCGTGGCCGTCAGCGTCGCGGTCCCGCCGGATGTGACGGAGCCCGGGCTGAAGGAGACGCCGACACCGAAGGGCGCCCCGGAGGCGGAGAGGCCGATGGATTCGGCGCTGCCGGAGGTGACGGCCGTGGAGACGGCAGCGGTCGCGGAACCGCCCTGGGCGACGGACGCGGAGCCGGGTTTCAGGGCCAGGGAGAAGTCGCTGGCCGTGCCTCCGCCCCCGCCGCCGGAACCGCCCTCGTAGGGGACGAAAGCGTCCGTGAACGCGAGGCTGCTCTGGCTGATCTCGCTGCACGTGGGCAGCGAGTTGGCGCTTCCGCTGCACGGCTGGTCCCGGTTGACCGACCAGAACGCCAGGCGCCCGACCCCGTTCTGCTCGGCGAAGCTCTCCACCGTGCGGGCATCCGCCAGGGTGAAGGTGGAACCGTCGTCGTTCTTGCCGATCATCGGGGTGATCCCGAGGCTGGCGTAGGTGTAGCCGGAGTCCACGGACTGCATCTGGGCCAGCGTGGCCTTGGCGGCGGAGACCGCGGCCTGCCCCATTTCGGTACCGGTCCCGGCGTAGTAGTCCATGGCCATGATGTTGACCACGTCGATCTGGATGCCCGCGTTCTTCGCGGCCTTGAGGATGTTGACGCCGTCGTTGGTCAGTCCGCTCGGCAGCACGGGCAGGGTCATGGAGAACCGCAGGCCCGGGTCGGACGCCTTGAGGTCCTTCATCGCCCGCATCTGGCGGGCCGCGGCCGCCGTGTCGGCGACGGCGGCGCCTTCGACGTCGAAGTCGAGCTGGGTCACGCCGTAGTCGTCGACGAGGGCCTGGTATCCGGCGTCGATGCTGCTCTGCGTGGAGCACGTCCAGGCGAGCGGCTCGCCGCTCGCCCCGCCGGAGGACAGGATGACGGAGGCACCCTCGGACTTCGCCCTGGCGATCTCGGGGTCGGTGTAGGGGTCGTTGCCGACGGGGAGGGTGTCGCCCCAGATCTGGGTGCAGCCTTCGCCGAGGACGAAGGCGGCGGTGTAGGCCTTGAGGCGGTGTGCGGTGAGGGCGGTGTCGAGCAGCCCTTCCTGACCGTTCGACATGTCGACGTAAGGGGCCACGGAGTAGACGCTGCTCGCAGCCGCCGCGCTGCCGGCGGGTGCGACGGCGACCACCGCGCCGGTGGTCGCGAGTGCGAGCGCGCACGTGGAAGCCGCGGATCTCAACCTTGCCAGGTGCATGACATTTCCCCTTTCGGGGTGCCCCTCATGGGGAGTGGTGGGGTGGTGCCGTGCAGAGGGCCGAGCGTTGGTACATACCAAACAGCCGGGGTGTGACCCCGTCAAGAGGACTAGACCAACTAAGTCCCTGTGGATTTCGTCCGTTGGCTGTTCGCGGCCGGTATTAGGCTGGGTGACCGTGTGAACCGGCATGTCGACAGTGGTGCCGGGCCCGAGCGTCAGGAGTGACCGATGACCGTGGAAACCGAGCGGGCCGTACTCGCAGGCGGTTGTTTCTGGGGCATGCAGGATCTGATCCGGAAACAGCCGGGCGTGGTGTCCACGCGCGTCGGCTACAGCGGTGGCGACACACCGAACGCCACGTACCGCAACCACGGCGACCACGCCGAGGCCATCGAGATCCTCTTCGATCCCACGGTCACGAGCTACCGCGACGTCCTGGAGTTCTTCTTCCAGATCCACGACCCGACCACCAGGGACCGCCAGGGCAACGACATCGGACGCAGCTACCGGTCCGCCGTCTTCTACGGCGACGAGGAGCAGCACCGCGTCGCCGTCGACACGATCGCGGACGTCGAGGCGAGCGGGCTGTGGCCGGGGAAGGTGGTCACCGAGGTGGAGCCCGTGGGCGACTTCTGGGAGGCCGAACCCGAGCACCAGGACTACCTGGAGCGCTATCCCAACGGCTACACCTGCCACTTCCCGCGACCGAACTGGAAACTGCCGCGGCGCGGCTCGTCCACGACCGGCTGACGGATACGCGCGGACCGTTCCCGGGTTTCCCGGCACGCATCCGGCCCGGGCCGGCTCGCCCCGTCCCACGGCCCGACCAGCTTGCGGGAGCGCCCTGTCTCCGCCGGACGGGGGAGGGTGATCCCACCGGCGCACGATGTGACCGCCGCGGCCGGCGACGAGTGTGGGTCACCGGAGGCAGCGGGACGCGGACGGCCCGTTGCCGGTGACGGCAGGGGGAACTCGGTGGACCGGCTGGACTCGTGGGACCGCTTCGACCGGCTGGGGCGGCTGGCGGCGTACGGAGCGGCGGCGGTGATGACGCCGTACGCGCTGATCAAGAGCTCATGGGTGGCCGGCGCGCTCGCCGGGGCACTGCCGATCGGTGACGGCTTCGGTCTGGCCGGGTGGATCGCGCTCAACACCGTGACCCTCGGCATGGCCGGCCTCGGAATCGCCCTGGCCCTCGCCCTGGTACGGCCCTGGGGCCTGCGACTGCCGGTGCTGTGCGTCGCGGGTGTCGCCTGGGTGGGCACGGGCTTCCTCGTCCCCCTGCTGCCGTACGCCGTCCTGGACTCCCTGCTGGGGCCCTCGGCCGGCGCGCCGTCGCCCCGCGGCGACGGCGGCCCGGTCATGCCAGGCTGGGAGGCCGCGCTGATCCAGACCAGCTTCGTGGGCATGGGACTGTGCCTGGCCGTCGCGCTGCCCGCCCACCTCCGGCGGCGCCGGCCCGGCGTGTTCGCCGGCCGGCTGGGCGACGCGAGCGGCGGTCTTGCACGCCCCGTGCGGTGGGCGGTGGTCGCCGGTGCGGTGGTCGCAGCGGTCTGGGTCTACTGGGCGCTCGGCGGTACGGCCGGTGTCCCGTATCCGGGCCAACAGGGTTCCCGCGAGCGCCTGTTGAGCGGTGTGTGGGGGCTGTGGGCGTTCATCGCCTCGGCCGCCACCTGGGCGGTCGGCCGCGGCCGGCCCGCCCGGCTGCCCCGCTGGATCCCCTTGACGCTCGGCTGGCTGGGGACGGGGTCGCTGTGCGCGTGGAGCGGCTGGAGACTCCCGTTCGTCCTCCACGCGGCGCTGACCCACCCCGCCGACACGGCCCTGCCGGACCACCTCGCCCTCGCGGCCGCACTGCACGCCGTCGCCGTGGCGGCGGGCGCGGTGATGCTGCCGGCACTCGTCCGGACCCCCGGCTCTGCCACGGCGTCCGGGGCCGCCGGTGACACGCGCGCCCGGGACGGACGTCCATGACCTGATCACGGCGCCCCAAGCGCCCCCGGACGCCCATGGCACCCAAGAGGCGCGCGCACCTACGCACTCCCGGCCGGCCGCGCCGTGTCCTCCGGAGCCGGAGGCAGCGCCAGGTGGGCCAGGTCGCCCGGCGGAGGCGTGGTGACCGGCCACAGGGGAGCGGCCTGACCGTCGGCGAGCGCGGCCGGCGCGTCGGTGAGGTTCATGCGCTCACGCAGACGGCCGTAGAAGTCCACCGGCCCCAGCCGGACCGCCTTCAGCCGGCGCGGCGCGGCGTACACGCCGATCCAGTCTCCGGGGCTCAGCACACCGCGCAGCTGGCCGTCGATGCTCACGGCGGCCTGGCCCGACCGTTCGAGGATCCGCAGCGCGATGGGCTCGTCGGGGGCGGCGACGACCGAGCGGTTGAACACCATGTGCGGGGCGACGGGCGTGAACACCAGGCCCTCCGCGCGTGGCGAGACCACCGGGCCGCCGGCGGCGAAGCTGTACGCCGTGGAGCCCGTGGGCGTGGCCACCAGCAGCGCGTCCGCGGAGTAGGAGGCCAGGAGCCGCCCCGCCAGATAGACACCGACCGACACCTGCCGGTCCCGGGCGAGCTTCTCCACGACGACGTCGTTCAGCGCCGTGACGTTCAGCGCGACGCCCCAGTCGTCACCCGTCACGCACTCCCTGCGCACCCGGGGCGGCGGCAGCATCGGCCCGCGGCCGTACCGCAGCAGCGCCTCCATCTGCGCGGGCACCTCCAGCCGGCACGAGGCCCGCAGGGTGAGGAGCATCCGGCTCTCGACGGTGATCCGCTCGGCCCGGACCGCGTCCAGCGCCGCGCGCACCGCCGAGGCCGGGACCTCGGTCAGGAAGCCGACCCTGCCGAGGTCGACGCCGAGGACCAGGGCGTCGTTCTCGGCCGCCAGCCGGGCCCCGCGCAGGAACGTGCCGTCGCCGCCGAGGGTGACGATGAGGTCCGGATCGTCCGCCGCGTCGACCTCCTCCCGGGCGCTGTGCCGCGCCCCCTCCTGCCACACGTCGATGTCGGCGCACCCCACAGCGTGCTCCGCGCACCACGCGCGGACCGTCCGTGCGGCGGCCACGGCCTCGGCACGGCCGCCGTGCACCACCAGGCCGATCCGGTTCACCGTCATATCCGCCTCCCAGCCGGCTGCGCCCCCGCGCCATCCTCGCCCGCGAACCGCCGCCACGCGGCACGCGCCACGCGGGCGCCCGTCGCCGGGATCCTGGACCTCCGCGCGGCGTCAGCCGACCGGGCCGTCGCCGTCCTTCGGACGCAAGCCCGGCGTGTGGCCGAAGGCGCGGCGGAAGACGTCGATGAACGCGCTGGCCGAGGCCCAGCCGCACCGGTGCGCCACCGTGGTCACCGGCGTCCGGTCGGCCAGCAGCACCAGCGCGTGGTGCAGTCGCAACTGCGTGCGCCACTGCGGGAACGTCATGCCGAGGTCCTGGCGGAACAGCCGCGACAGCGTACGGTCGCTCGCCCCGACCTCGCGGCCCAGTTCCGCGAGGGTACGGCCGTCGGCCGGATCGGCACGCAGCAGGTCGCACAGCGCGCGCAGCACGGCCGAGGAGGGCGTGGGCAGGTGCAGAGGCCGCTGGGGCGAGGCCTCCAACTGGTCGAGCAACACCGCGCGCAGCCGGGCCCGCCGGGGACTGTCGTCGTCCGGTGAGCGGGTGTACGCGATGATCAGCTCGCGCAGCAGGGGGCCCACGGCGAGCACGGTCGGCGTGTGCAGGCCCAGCGGGTTCTCGGCAGTCGGCAGCCCCACCAGGTGCAGTTCCAGCTCGCCGTGCGCCTCGTGCGCGTGCACCGTGCCGGCCGGCACCCAGATGGCCCGGGTCGCGGGCGCGACCCAGGAACCTGCGTCGGTGGTGACGGCCACCACTCCGCGGCCCGCGTAGACGATCTGATGGTCGTCGTGCCGGTGGGCCTCGATCGCCGCGCGGGACGCCAGCCGGCGGATGCGCGTCGGAGCCGTCGGCTGATGGCGGATTTCCGTCATCAGCCGGCAGGTTATCGGAAGTACGACAACCCGGCCGGACCCGAGCATGACAGGGTGCGAAGGAACACATCGATCACTCTTCTGTCCGCCGGACACGCCTGCGTCGACGTCTACCAGGGCGCCGTCGCGTCCCTGATCCCCTTTCTGGTCGCCGAGCGCGGATACGGCTACGCCGCTGCCTCGGGTGTCGTCCTGGCGGCCTCCCTGCTGTCGTCCGTGGCACAGCCGTTCTTCGGCGCCCTCACCGACCGCCGGGCCGTTCCCTGGCTGCTCCCGGTCAGTACGCTCCTGGCCGGTGTCGGCATCGCGCTGAGCGGGCTGGCCGGCGCCTACGTCCTCACCCTGGGGTGCGCGGCGCTGTCCGGGATCGGGGTGGCCGCCTACCACCCCGAGTCCGCCCGGGTCGCGCGGCAGGCGGCCGCGGGCGCGCACAGCGCCATGGGCTGGTTCTCGCTCGGCGGCAACGTGGGCTTCGCCCTGGCCCCGCTCCTGGTCGCCGCCGTCGTGGGCACGGGCGGGCTGCGCCGGACGCCGTTGCTGGTGCTGCCGGCGCTGGCCGGGACCGCGCTGTGCGTGGTCGTGCTGCGCGCACGGGAACGAAGTCCCCGCGTCCGGGCCGGTGCGACGCCGGCGGCCGAGGCCGACGACACGGCGTCGTTCGTGAAGCTGTCGCTGGCCGTGATGTGCCGCTCGGTCGTGTTCATCGGGCTGAGCTCCTTCCTCTCCCTGTACGCCGCGCAACGCCTGGGAGGGAGCCGGGCCTCCGGCACCGTCACGCTGTTCGTTCTCTACCTCGGCGGCGCGGTCGGCTCCGTGCTGGGCGGCGCGCTGGCGGAGCGGTGGGACCGGGTCACGGTGTGCCGCTGGTCCTGCCTGGTGTCGGTCGTGGCGGTCGCGGGCGTGGTGTTCGTCCCGGGTCCCGCTCTGTACGCGTGCGTGGCGCTCACGTCCGCCGGCCTGTACGTGCCGTTCTCCCTGCAGGTCACCCTCGGCCAGGACTACCTGCCCTCCCGGGTCGGCACGGCCTCCGGCATCACCCTCGGTCTGGCCGTCAGCGTCGGCGGTCTCGCGAGCCCGCTCATCGGCCGGCTCGCCGACGCCACCTCCCTGCGTACCGCCCTCGCCCCGCTCGTCCTCATGCCCGCGCTGAGCTGGCTGCTGCTGCGCACCCTGTCCGAGCCGGGCCCTCCCCGGCCGCCCAGCGGAGCGCCGGCGGCCGAAACCGAAACCGGGGCCGGGAGGGAGGCCGGCAAGGGAGAGGAGACCCGCCCCATGACCTCCCGGTGAGCCGCCGCGGCGTCCGTCCGCGCCGGCCGCTCGGGCCGGGCCGGCGGATGCACGGATCCCCCCGGTCATGGGCCACCGGGCCGACGGGTACTCGAAGGCTTCGCAGCAGGCGCGCACGCGTGAGGGAGGTCCGATGAGCGAGTCCACGCCCTCCCAGGCGGAGGGTGAGCGGGAGACGGGCGACGCGCAGGCGGAGCAGCCGCCGCGCACGACTCCGTCCCAGGCGGAGGGGCCGGACACCGCGGACGAGACCGCGGACGGCGACGCCGACCAGAGCGACGAGTGAGGGAGGAGTCATGATCACGGCACACACCAGCGTCCCCGAGGTGCTGGCCGCGCTGAAGGACGTGTCGTACCCGGCCGACAGGGAGCGCCTGGTCACGGCCGCGCGTGCGGCGGGCGCGTCGGACGAGGTGGTCAGGGCCCTGCGCGGGATCCCCGCCGAGCGGTACGCGGGCCGTGACGAGGTGGCGAGGTCGGTCCGGGTGGACCCGGGCCCGGAGCCCGGCCGCACCGCCGCTCCACGCGCGGTACGGGCGCGCAAGGGCGGCAAGCCCGGCCTCGCCCAGCATCTGTGGGAGGAGCCGAAGACACCGATCCATGAGGAGTTCGACCGCTGAGCCGACGCCTGCGACCCGCACCGCCCCGCCGTCCCTTGACGCCCCTGGCGCCCCGGCCTAGCGTGCGGGACCAGACACGTCTGGACAGGTAGGACAGGTGGCTCGGCGATGACGGACCCGCAGGACCCGCTCACAAGCACCGGCGGAAGATCCCCCGCCCGCCCGATACAGGTGGAGACACACGGGCTCGACGTGATCGGGGACGCGGACCGCAAGGGCACCCCACGCACGCTGTTCTGGCCCTGGTTCGGGGCCAACGTCTCCGTGCTCGGACTCAGCTACGGCGCCTTCGCGCTCGGCTTCGGCATCTCCTTCTGGCAGGCCCTCACCGCCGGCGTGCTCGGCATCGTCGTCTCCTTCCTGCTGTGCGGGTTCGTCGCGGTCGCCGGAAAACGCGGCTCCGCGCCCACCATGGTCCTCAGCCGGGCGGCCTACGGAGTGCGCGGCAACCGCCTGCCGTCCCTGATCTCCTGGATGCTCACCGTCGGCTGGGAGACCGTCCTCACCGCGCTCGCCACGCTGGCCACCGCCACCGTCTTCAGCCGCCTCGGCTGGGGCGGCGGCACACAGACCGAGGTGGTCGCCCTCCTCGTGGTGGCCGCGCTGACCGTCGTCGGCGGCGTCATGGGCTTCGACCTGATCATGCGGCTGCAGACGGTCATCACCGTGGTCACGGGCGTCCTCACGCTCGTCTACGTCGCCCTCGTCGTCGACCACGTCGACTGGCACACCGTCAGCGCCGTCCGGGCCGGTTCCGCGCAGGAGTTCGTCGGCGCGCTGGTGTTCATGATGACCGGCTTCGGCCTCGGCTGGGTCAACGCCGCCGCCGACTACTCCCGCTATCTGCCCCGGAGTTCCTCCAGCCGCGGTGTGATCGGCTGGACCACCTTCGGCGCCTCCGCGGCCCCGCTGCTCCTGCTGGTCTTCGGCCTGCTGCTGGCCGGTTCCTCCCCGAGCCTGAGCAAGGCCGTCGCGGCCGATCCGATCGGCGCGCTGACGACGATCCTGCCCACCTGGTTCCTGGTGCCGTTCGCGGTGGTCGCCGTACTCGGCCTGGTCGGCGGCGCCGTCCTCGACATCTACTCCTCGGGCCTGGCCCTGCTCTCCGCCGGCCTGCGCGTCCCCCGATACCTGGCCGCGCTCTTCGACGGCGTCCTGATGATCGCCGGCGCGGTCTACATCGTCTTCTTCGCCGACGACTTCCTCGGCCAGTTCATGGGCTTCCTCACCACGCTCGGTGTCCCGATCGCCGCCTGGTGCGGCATCATGCTCGCCGACCTCGCCCTGCGCCGCCGCGACTACGACGACGGCGACCTCTACCGCCCGCACGGCCGGTACGGCGACATCCCCCTGCCGCCCCTGCTGCTCACCCTCGCCGCCACGGCCGTCGGCTGGGGCCTGGTCACCAACACCGCCGCGAGCTGGCTCACCTGGCAGGGCTACCTGCTCGGTCCGTTCGGCCTCGGCGGCAAGACCGGCGCCTGGGCGTACGCCAACCTGGGTGTCCTGGCAGCGCTGGCCCTGGCCTTCGCCGGCACCCTGCTGTTCGGCCGGGGCCGGGTGCGCGCCCAGGAGGCACAGGCGCCCAGCCCGGTCACCGACGAGGGGGTGCTCAACGCATGACCGCCGGACACCTCGCCGTCATCGACATGCAGCGCGTCTTCGCCGACCCGGTGAGCCCCTGGGCCACCCCCCGGTACGCCGACGCGGTGGCGGGCGTCCGCAGCCTGCTGCCGGCCTTCGCCGACCGCGTCACCTTCACCCGCTTCCAGGCCCCCCGCGAACCCACCGGCGCCTGGCGCGCCTACTACGCGCAGTGGGCCTTCGCCCTCCAGCCCCCGGACTCCGAACTCTGGCAGCTGTCCGAGGAGTTCGCCGAGCTGGCCGGCCATGTCGTGACGGCCACCACCCTCGGCAAGTGGACCCCGCAGCTCGCTGCCCGCGTCGGCCCCGGAGAACGCCTGGTCCTGGCCGGTGTCAGCACCGACTGCTGTGTGCTGTCCACCGCCCTGGCCGCCGCCGACGCCGGCACCGAGGTCCTGGTGGTCGCGGACGCCTGCGCCGGCGTGGACGACGACTCCCACCTCAAGGCCCTGCAGATCATGGAGCTGTACCGGCCGCTGATCCGGGTCACCACCGTCGACGATCTGCTCGCGGAGCCCGGACCGTGACCGGCGTCCCGCTCAAGCACCAGCGGATCAGCCGGATCCTCGCCCGGGAGATCCGCGGCGGCAGCCGCCCGGCGGGCGAGCGGCTGCCCGGCGAACACACCCTGGCCCAGCGGTTCGGCGTCAGCCGTACGACCGTCCGCGCGGCCCTCGCCGAACTGTCCCGGGAAGGCCTGATCACCACCCGCACCGGCAAGGGCTCCTACGTCCGCTACGACGGCCGCCCGCTGGACGAGGGGTCCGGCTGGGCCCGGGCCCTGGGCCCGCGGGGCGCGGACACCACCGTGCGGACCCTCGGCGTGCACGAGACGCGCGATGCCGCCCTTGCCGTGGAACTCGGCCTGGAGAAGGACGCCTTCGTGTGCGTGGAGCGCACCCGGGAACTGGTCGCGGACGGCACCGTGGTGTCGTACGAGCGCAGCTTCCTGCCGCCGCTGCCCCTGATCCGCGAACTGCCCGCCCGCGGCCTCGGCCAGGAGGCGCTCACGGAACTGCTGCTGCGGGCGGGGCTGCGGCCCGACCACGGGGAGCAGCGGGTCTGCGGGCGGCCCCTCGACACCTGGGAGGCGGAGCTGCTGCGGCGCACGCCGGGGGACTGGTTCCTGCAGACACGGCGGACGAGCCGGGCGGCCGACGGCTCCTTCGTCGAGCACGCCGTCAGCCTCCTCGACCCCGGCCACTTCCAGCTGACCCTCACCTACGGCTGACCCGCACCGCTGCCGGTTGTGGTTCCCCCGGATCGCCCCGGGCCCCAGGGCCCCCACCGGACCTGCCGTCGATCCTCGCGCATGCCCCGTCGCCCACCGGGTACGCGAGGCGGGAGCACGCCCGGTGCGCAACCGCCCCGGGTGGCCCGTACCACCGCCGCTACCTGGGGATCTGCCATGGAGACACCCGCACACGACGACCTGCCGACGCCGGCCCAGCAGGCGCTGGACGCGCTGGCCACGAATGCCGAGGACCAGGCCGCGCTGGACGTCCTCGCCCACAGCGACGTACTCGTCCCCGTCCCGGACGACGCGATCGACGGAGAGGGCGCCGACGCCACGAGCGTGGCCCTGCCCGTCCTCGAACAGCCCGGAGGAGACCCGGTCGTCCCGGTGTTCACCACCGAGGGCGAGATGGCCGAACTGCTGCCGTTCGTCTCCCGCTACCGCCTCATACCGCTGGGCGCCCTGGCCTCCCAATGGCCCGAGGAGGATCTCTCGCTGGCCATCGACGGCAACTCCACCCACGCCCTGACCCTCACGTCGCAGGGGGTCCGCACGCTGCTGGCCCGATGACAAGCGGCCCGTAGGGCGCCCACTCCCTCGGGCGCGAAAATGGGCCCATGGAATACATCTCCGGCGCGGCCGGAGCCGTCATCCTCGTACTGGTCCTCAGCAGCATCCTCCGCACGCTGGTGGTACCGCGAGGCCTGTACTCCGCGCTGGTGTTCCGGCTCTGGTGGACGCTGCGCCGGCTCCTGCGGCTCATCGCCGTCCGCCAGGACTACGCCGCGATCGACCGCGCCCAGACCTGGCTCGCCCCGCTGATGCTCATCGGCATGCTCACCGCCTGGCTCGCCGGGGCGCTGCTGGGCTTCGGCCTCCTGCTGTACGCGCTGTCCCCGCTGTCCTGGACCAACGCCTTCCGGGAAGCGGGGTCCAGCCTGTTCACGCTCGGCTTCGCCGGCGGCGCCCGGCTGAAACTGTCGGTGCTGGACTTCGTCGCCGCGGCCACCGGACCGGTCCTGATCGCCCTGCAGATCGCCTACCTGCCCACCCTGTACGCCGCCTACAACCGCCGCGAACTGGAGGTCACCCTGCTGCAGGCGCGGGCCGGCGAGCCCGCGTGGGGGCCGGAGATCCTCGCCCGGCAGTGGCTGGTCGACACCGAGACCGCACTGCCGGCCCTCTACCGCGCCTGGGAGCGGCTCGCCTCGGACATGGGCGAGAGCCACTCGACGTACCCTGTCCTGCTGACCTTCCGTTCCCCGCGCCCGCACCGCAGCTGGCTGGTCGGGCTCGTCGCCGTGATGGACGCGGCCGCGACACACCTCGCCCTGGAGCCACGGCTCGCCCCGCCCGAGGCCCGGCTGGTGCTGCGGGCCGGATTCACGGCCCTGCGCGACATCGCCCGTGCCCTGCGCATCCCCTTCGACGCCGACCCGTCGCCGGACGCCTCCATCCGGCTCACCTTCGCGGAGTTCGACGCGGCCGTGGCGATGCTGGAGGCGGCCGGGTTCCGGGCCGAGCGCCCGCCGGAGGAGGCCTGGCCGCACTTCCGGGGCTGGCGGGTCAACTACGAGGCGATCGCCTACGAGCTGTGCCGCCGCTGTGACGCCGTACCCGCGCTGTGGACCGGCCCCCGGGACTTCCCCGGCGGCCCGATCCCGCCGCTGCGCCCCGCCGACCGGCGCCCGGTCGACCCGTCCGGCGAAGGACGGCCGGAACTTCCTCCTGCCACTGGGTAGTCCCCGGCCCGAGACGGGAAGGTCCCACCGGAGACGTATCCGTACGCGTGCGAAGGAGCCGATGGTCGTGAGGGTCGTCCTGCTGGGCACCGCCGCCGGGGGCGGCTTCCCGCAGTGGAACTGCGCCTGCGCGCTGTGCGCCGCCGCCCGGGACGGCAGGCTGCCCTCCCGTACGCAGGAGTGCGCCGCCGTCACCGGCAACGGCCGCGACTGGTGGCTGCTGAACGCCTCGCCGGACCTGCGCGCCCAGCTCACCGCCACACCGGCGCTGTGGCCCGGCCCCGGCCCCCGGGACACCCCGCTGCGCGGTGTCCTGCTCACCGACGCGGAGGCCGACCACGTCACCGGCCTGTCCGAGCTGCGCGGGGCGGCGGATCTGAAGGTCTACGCCGCCCCGCCGGTCCGTGCCGTCCTGGCGCCCGCGCGCGCCGCCCTGGACCGCTACGCCCGCTGGGAGTGGGCGGACAGCCTGGCCGACGGTGGGTTCGTGCTGGCCGGCGGGCTGGTCGTCACGGCCCATCCGGTGGGCATGAAGATCCCGAAGTACGTGCCGGCGCCGACGCCGGACCCGGCCGGCCCGTGGGTGACGGCGTACCGTGTCGAGGACCTGGCCAGCGGGGGAGTGCTGGTGTACGCGCCGTGTGCGGGGGCCTGGAGTCCGGCGCTGGAGGAGCTGTGCGCCCAGGCCGACTGCGTCCTGCTGGACGGCACCTTCTTCGCGTCCGACGAGATGGGCACGGCGGTGCGGTCCGGCGCCGGGCAGGCCGCCATGGGGCACCTGCCCGTCACGGGCCCGGACGGCTCGCTCGCCGGCCTGGCCCGGCATCCCGGCGCACGCCGTATCTACACCCACCTCAACAACACGAACCCGCTCCTCGACCCGGCGTCGGCGGCACGCGCGCGGGTCGCCGAGGAGGGCGTGGAGGTCCTGCCCGACGGTGCGGAGCTGGTGCTCTAGCGTTCCTGCCCGGTCAGCATGCGCTCCAGCACGGCACGCTGCAGGGGCAGCACCTCGGCGTGCAGGGCGCGGCCCCTGGAGGTGAGCGCCACCCACACCCCGCGCCGGTCCTCCGCGCACACCGAGCGCTCCACCAGCCCGTCCTTCTCCAGCCGGCCGATCAGCCGGGACAGCGCGCTCTGGCTGAGATGGACGCGGCCGACCAGGTTCTGCACCCGGCACTGGTCGCCCTGCGCGGGCGACTCGGCAGCCAGGATGTCCAGCACCTCGAAGTCGCTCGCGCCCAGCCCGTGCGGGTGCAGAGCCCGGTCGATCTCGCACATCGTGTGTGCGTGCACCGCGAGGATGTCCCGCCACCGTTCCTCGAGCCGGGCTTCGGCCGTCTTGACTGCCATACCCGCACCGTAGCACCGATCCAGCCAATCGTTGAGTGTGCAACTAGTGCGGGTGTGCTGCGCGGCCCCGCCTCAGGCGGCCGGGTCCTGAAGGAGGCCGACAAGGTTGCCGTCGGCGTCCTTCACGGAGGCGATCAGCCGGCCGTTGCCGACGTCCCGCACGTCCTGGACGACCTCGGCACCCGCCTCCAGCAGGCCCGCGAGCCGCTCCCTGAGGTCGGTGACGTGCCAGAACGGCACCGGACCGGTCAGGCCCTGGGCATGCCCGTGCGGGTCGAGGCCGACGTCCTGCCCCTCGGCCTTGAAACCGACGTAGTAGGCCTCGTCGACATACGGCTCGACGCCCAGCAGGACGGTGAACAGGGCCTTGGCCCGGTCCTTGTCCTTGACGGGGTAGATGATCGTCTGCAGGCCGGCGGTCATGGGACTCTCCTTCTGAGGTACGTGGCCCGGCGGGTCGTTTGCCGGTGCTCTTCACGCTAGGGCCGGGGAGCCTGCCATGGCTTCTCCGATCCTGACCGCTTGAGGGAGGGCGGGCCCTGTCCGCTCAGCTCCTTGATGGCCGTGCACCCCAGGACAGGACGGCTCGCCCCACTACCCCGGCGGAGCGGGCGTAGAGACAGACGCAGAGGGCGATGCGGGGCCTGGGGCGGCCCTCCGCTCGCGTCCCCAGGAAGCCAGCGGCTGGAGAGCGGTGTTGAGGCGCGTGCCGTCCTCGGTGAGCGAGTACTCGACGCGGGGCGGCACCTCGTCATAGGCGACGCGGCGCACGACGCCGTCCGATTCCATCTCGCGCAGATGAGAGGCCAGCACCTTCTCGGTGATCCCCGGAAGCAGCCGGCGCAGCTCGCCGAAGCGACGGTGCGGGTACTCCTGAAGCGCCCAGAGAATCAACACCTTCCACCTGCCGCCGATCACCTCCATCGCGGTGTCGATCCCGCAGACGTGTCCGTCTGGTGCGCCCGGCCGGTTCAGCGTCGTCATGCCCACCCCTTCTGACGTGCTCGCTCACCCCGAGGTAACCACCCACTCCGAAGTGCGTACTTGATCACCTGCGGGCCTGTGGCCAGCCTAATCGGCATGACACACAACACCGTTGAGAAGACCTCCGTCACACTGCTGGGCCTCGGCGCGATGGGCAGCGCGCTGGCCCGCACCTGGCTTGCCGCCGGCCACCCGCTCACCGTCTGGAACCGCACGCCGGCCCGCGCGGCCGCGCTCGCCGCCGAGGGTGCGAGCGTCGCGGACAGCGCCGCTGAGGCGGTGGCGGCGAACACCCTCGTCATCGTCTGTCTGTTGGACGACGCCTCGGTCGGCGAGGCGCTGGCCGGCACCGACCTGGCCGGCCGGGACGTGGTCAACCTGACCACCAGTACCCCTGCCCAGGCCCGCGTCCGCGCCGCGTGGGCCCGCGACCGTGGCGCCCGCTACCTGGACGGCGGGATCATGGCCGTCCCTCCGATGATCGGTGCCCCAGGGGCCGGCGGTTACGTCTTCTACAGCGGCTCGCGAGAACTGCTCGAACGGCACCAGGACACGCTGGGCGTCCCGGCCGGCACCACCTACGTCGGCGAGGACGCCGGTTTCGCAGCCCTGTACGACGTGGCCCTGCTCAGCGCCATGTACGGGATGTTCGCCGGGACCGCGCACGCCTTCGCCCTGATCCGCAAGGAAGGCATCGACCCCGCGACGCTCGCTCCGCTGCTCGCCGACTGGCTCGTCGCGATGGCCCCGGCGGTTCACCAGACCGCCGACCAGCTGCGGACCGGTGACTACACCAGGGGTGTCGTCTCCCGTCTCGCCATGCAGGTGGCCGGCACGCCGACCTTCCTGAGGACCGCCGAGGAGCAGGGCGTCAGCGCGGAACTGCTCAACCCCTACTTCGAGCTGATGCGCCGCCGCCTGGCCGAGGGTGGCGGCGACGAGAGCCTGACGGGCCTGATCGAGCTGCTGGCGCACTGACGGGACCGTCCCCGACCTGCGCAGCTCCTCCTTCAGGTCCCGTGCCGACTTCTTCTGCGGTTCGGCGTGGACGTAGGCCTTCGGGCACCAGGCCCAGGCACATCCCGAAGCGCGCTTCCGAGGGGGAGGTGGAGGCCGCAGGCGAGGAGGTCGACGTAGCTGCTCCAGGCGATCGACTCGGGGCCGGCGGTCAGGTCAGTTCTGGGCGGTGGGCCGGACGACGATCTCGTTGACGTCGACGGTCGGGGGCTGCTCGATGGCGAAGGCGACGGCGTGGGCGATCGCCTCCGGCGGGATCGCGACCCGGTCGCGCATTTCCGTGATCTGCGCTCGGACCTGCGGATTCGTTGATGCCTCGGCGAAGTCGGTGGCTACGGCGCCGGGCGAGACGGTGGTCACCCGCAGGGAGTCACCGGCTTCCTGGCGCAGGCCTTCGCAGATGGCGCGGACCGCGAACTTCGTGCCGGCGTAGACCGCCATGGCCGGCACGACGCGCAATGCGGCGGTGGAGGCGATGGTGATGAAGTGGCCTGTGCCCTGGGCCCGGAAGACCGGCAACGCCGCGCCGATTCCATGCAGCACGCCCTTGACGTTGACATCGACCATCTGGTCCCACTCGTCGACCCGTAGATCGTCCAGAGGCGAGATCGTGCCCACCCCGGCATTGCTGACCAACACGTCGAGCCGGCCGAATCGCTCGCCGGCCAGTGCGACCAGGGCATGCAGGTCGTCCCGCCGGGTCACGTCCGTGCGGGTCTGCACGGCCGTGCCACCCGCGCTCTCGATCCGCGCCACCAAGTTCGCGAGGCGCTCGAACCGGCGCGCACCCAGGACGAGCCGCGCGCCTCGCCCGGCCAGCAGCAGTGCGGTCGCCTCGCCGATACCGCTGCTGGCTCCGGTGATCGCCACGACCTTGCCGTCGATTCCGGACACGTTGTCTTCCTCTGCTTCCTGAAGTACCGGTAGCCGGGGCCCACAGGTCACCGGGGAGAGCCGCAACTCCCACTCGGAGGACAGTCTGTGAGGTCTTCAGCCCGGTATCCAGAACGCGGTTATTCTGGAACCGGAGATACCATCCAGCATGCCCTCACCGCCCGATCAGCGCCGCGAGCTGGGCGCCTTCCTACGCAGCCGCAGAGAGCGGATCACCCCTGACCAAGTGGGGCTGCCGCACACCGGCCGACGACGGACACCGGGCCTGCGCCGGGAAGAACTCGCGCTGCTCGCCTGCATCAGCGCCACCTGGTACACGTACCTCGAGCAGGGCCGGGACGTCCGCGCCTCGGACCAGGTGCTCGACGCCCTAGCCTCGGCACTGCAGTTGGACCGGCACGAGCGCGGTCATCTCTTCCGGCTCGCCGGGCGCGCACCTGCGGCCGAACCCGAAGAACCGGAGTCCCTCGCCGCCGATGTGGCAGCCGTCCCGCTCCTGCTCCAGCCGCATCCGGCGTACATCATCGGCGGAAACTACGACGTGCTCGGCCACAACCAGGCGGCCGACGACCTGTTCCCGCGCCTCAACGCGGCGGACGGGCAAGCCAACTTCGCCCGCTGGGTGTTCCTCGAACCCGTCGCCCGGGACGTTCTGGTCGACTGGGAGACCGAGGCACGCGGCCTGCTCGCCCGGCTGAGGACACTTGCCGGACGCCACCCGGGCGACCCCCGGTACACCCGGCTGATCGACGAACTGAACGCGGGCAGCCCTGAAGTGCGTGCCTGGTGGCCGCAGTACGACGTGCAGGCCCGGCGCGGCGGACGGAAGCGGATACGGCTCCCGGGACGTCGGATCGTCGACTTCGCCTACACCGCGTTCCATCTGGCCGAACAACCGGAACAGACACTGGTGATCTACTCCGACAGCCGGGAGTCAGCCACGGCCCCTCAGGCGGTCCTCAGCCGAACTGCTCGGCGAGTCCGACCATGATGCCCTCGCGCCGGACGGCGAAGTACGGCTCGACCCGATCAGGGCGTAAGTGTGATCGTCGGCCCGTCATACACGGCCGAGAGGTTCACGTACGGGTCTGCAGGAGCCGGCAGGCACGATCGCTCGCCGTCGTGGGAGGAACTCGTCGACAATGCACGGGAGTCTCCCCGGTGTTCCCGGTACAGCGCCGAACAGCCCACGCCGCCCCGCGCTCGCGGCGCGGCCACACGGGTGGTTCTGCGCGGAGCGCCTGAGCCCGCGTTCCACCTCGCGATGCCCTGACCGCACAAGGGAGTTGGTGCCGAACGCCGGGCCGGCGCCCGTGCTCGTTGATCAGACGATCCGGCGTGCCGACGAGCAGATCTCGGACATGTGCGACTTAACCTCTCGTCACCTTATGACGTGGTGGATCGCGTACGCATCCGCTTCAACGCTCGGAGAAGACATGCGCAAGCCTCGCAAGACCGCCGTCGTGGCCGCCCTTCTCGCCACCGTCGGCTTCCTCGGCACCGGCACCGCCTACGCCCACGGGCAGGGACACGGGCACGGGCACAAAAACGGGCACTCGCACGCGAAGGGACACCAGGGTCGAGAGAGCGAGACAGTCCTCATCAACCAGAGCACCTCATGCACGGTGGCCGAAGAGAACGTCGACGTACAGGGTGAGTCCGGGTTCGAGAACGGCCGGGAGGGCAATCAGCCCAACGGCAAGGGCTCACCCGGCCAGCAGACCACCAACGTCGGCTCCCGCCTCGGGTGCGACAACACCCTCGTCCTCGGCAAGTAGCTCACACCCCTCCCGGCGCCTGCTCCCCCCTCCCGGCGCCGGGAGGGGGGAGCAGGCGCGGGGCGCGGATGCCGAGGATGCCGAAGACCTCGTCCTTCGCCGGCCCCCGCAGCTCCGCCATGAAGGCGGGGTCCACCTCACCGGTCCTGGCCCAGATCCCGCCGAGGGACTCCGCGCAGTGCTGGGCCAGCACGCTCGTGAAGCCCTCGGCGCGGATGATCCGGGCCAGGCCCGACTCGACGAACGGACCGGAGAGGAACTCCAGACAGCCCGCCGCGTCGTATTTCTCGTCCTCGCGAGCCATCGGGTCGTCAAGGATGCCGACCAGCAGGACGGCCCGTTCCTCATCGGGGATCTCCGGCTCGGCCCACACCGGGGCCCCCGGGACGGACGCGGCCACGGTGCGGGGCCGCCCCCTTCCGAACAGCCCCTCCAGCCATCTCCTCATCCGGAACAGACCCCTCATCCAGAACGTGCGGAGTCGTAGGTTACGGCCGCGGCGACCAGCAGTGCGCCACCGGCCCGTCTCCAGCCGGACGGCAGCCGTCCCCGCCTGCCGGCTTCAGCGGCTCACAGCGGTCTCCCGCTCCATGCACGTCAGCTTCCCGGGGTTGCGCACGGAGTAGAGCCCGGTGACGAGGCCGTCGTCGATCCGCAGCGCCACGACCATGTCGATCTCCCCGTCGATCCTGACGATCAGAGCCGGATGACCGTTGACCTGCGCCGCCTCCACCGGTCGCCGCAGACCGAACACCGCCACGCCGGCGGCCAGCAGACGGGCCACCTTCTCGGCTCCCACCGTGGGACGCGGCATGGCCTGCTTGACGCCGCCGCCGTCGCTCAGGGCGACGACGTCCGGCGCGAGGAGGTCGAGCAGGCTCTGCAGGTCGCCCGTCTCGAGCGCCCGTTGGAAGGCCCCGAGCGTCCGGTGATCAGTGACCGTGCGTGCCGGTTGACGACGTAGCCGGTCTTCCGGATGGCGGCGACCGCCTCGGCGGCGGCGGGGCTGACGTAGTGGCCGCCGTTGAGCACACGTGAGACGGTGCCGCGCGAGACACCCGCCTCCCGCGCCACGTCGTGGATCGTCGGCGGTTTGCACCGGCCTCCCGCATTGGTCATGGTCATGACTTTTACGGCCCTGGACAGCGGATCCAGGCTCCAGAAGCGCTGAATGGCCAGGAACAGCGCGATCAGCGGGAGGACCGCGAGGAACGCCCCTGTGATCACCAGCGTGTACAGCGCCGGGGTGTGGGAGCCCTGCTCCAGCAGCGTGTACAGGCCTCCGTCGCCGGCGGAGCCCCCTGGCTGCTCCTGGAGTACTTGACCTCGGGTGTCAACTGGCAGCCCCGCAACCCCGCTGAGGCCCCCGGCCAGATGGCCCGCAACTCCCTGGCGCACGTGGCGCGCGGCTCCGAGGGCGCGATGTTCTTCCAGTGGCGCCAGTCCCGGCGCGGCGCCGAGAAGTTCCACTCGGCCATGCTGCCGCACGGCGGCACCGGCACCCGGGTGTGGCGTGAGGTGACCGAACTCGGCGCGGCCGTCGACGCGTTGCGCAGCGTACGGGGCACGCGCACGGTCGTCGACGTGGCCATGCTGTGGGACTGGCAGTCCTGGTGGGCGCAGAACCTCGCCTGGCGCCCCAGCGAGGACCACGACCCACGTGAACGCGCCGACGCCTTCCACGAGGTCCTCTACGACCGCCACCTCACGGTCGACTTCGCCCATCCGGAAGCCGACTTGTCGGCCTATCCCCTTGTCGTCGTACCGGCCCTGTACCTGATGACGGAGGCGGCCGGGAACAACCTCAGGGAGTACGTCGAGAGGGGCGGCACGCTGGTGGTGCCGTACTTCTCCGGCGTCGTCGACGAGCACGACGCCGTGCACGAGGGCGCCTGCCTGGGCGCGCCGCGGCACGTCCTCGGCCTCACCGTGGAGGAGTTCTCGCCGCTGCCGGCGGACGAGCGGGTGCGGCTGACGGGCCCCGAGGGCTGCGTCCTGAACGGGGACGTGTGGACGGAGTTCGTCGTGCCACGCGGTGCCGAGACGGTGTGGACGTACGCCGAAGGCCCCGCCGGGCCGCCCGGCGGTCCCGGCGGGGGCCGTACGGGGCGTACGACTCGACAGCTGAGCCGGCTCCCCTCGTTCAGGTGGGCCACGAGAGCCGCGGGCGGAAAGGTTCTCCTCCGGCCCCACCGGAGGACACCCCTGCCCGTACACGTCGAAGGGACGACGGACGATGAAGTTCCATCCCAGACGCACCATCAGGGTCCTGCTGCTGCCGCTCGCGGCCGGGCTCGCCCTCACCGCCCTGCCGGCCCAGACCGCCTCGGTCGCGAGCACCGCAAGCCGGTGTTCGTCGCCGAGACGGCCTACCCGTTCACGCTGGCCCAGGACGACTTGCTGGAGAACCAGATCGACACCAGCGGCGAGCTGGTGAGCGGCTACCGGCGGCCGTGGCCGGCCAGACCAAGTGGATGAACGACATGACGAGCATCGTGGAGGCCGTCCCGAACGGCCGTGGCCTCGGCGTCGTCTACTGGGAGGCGACCTGGACCGCCGTCACCGGAAACGGCTGGGACCCGGCCGACGCCACCTCGGGCAACGGCTGGGAGAACCAGGCCCTGTTCGGCTACGACGACAAGGCGTTGCCCTCCATGACGTGGTTCAGCCATCGCTGAACCACCGATGCGGGGCCCGGCCGTAGGGGGCGGCGGGGCCCCGCCCTGTTTTCCGGGCCCGCCAGGCGTCTCGCGGTCGCACGGCCGTTCGGTACCGGACAACGAACGACGACTCCCGTGCGCGACGGAATCGGCCGGGTGACAGTGGGAAGACTGCGTACGAGGAGGCCGGGGACGGAGGCGGACTGATGATGGGAACTCCCTCGGGCCGGGTACGGCAGACCATCCTGGAGTGGCTCAAGGACCCGGCGGCGCACTTCCCGGCGTACCTCCGCCGCGACCTCGCCGAGACGGGCGTCACCGCGCGGGCCGTGGCCGTCAAGCTGGGCGTGCCGCGTCGGACCGCCCTCGCCCACCTGGACTTCCTCACCCGCCTCGGCCTGCTGCGCACCCGCCGCAGCCGCTGCCGCACCTACTACCGGCGCGACGAGATCCGCATCGCCGAGGTGGCCCGGATGTTCGAGAAGGGGTGGTGAGAGGCCGCCGGGCAGGACAGAGTGGCCGGACAGGTGGCGACCGACGGCGAAAGGGCACACCGCGCATGGACCGACCCACGGCACTCGTCCCGCTCCACTACGTCTCCCTGGGCGCCCGCGGCCCCGAGGACGTGGTGGCCGACGCGCACGGACGCGTGCTGACCGGAGCGGAGGACGGCCGGATCCTGCGCGTCCACCACCTCGGCGACCCGCGCACGGCCCGCGTGGAGGTGCTGGCCGAGACCGGCGGCCGTCCGCTCGGGCTCGAACCGCTCCCGGACGGGGGCCTGTTGGTGTGCGACGCGGAACGCGGCCTGCTGCGTGTTGATCCCGTCGAAGGCGCTGCGGGCACCGTCCACGTCCTCGCGGACTCCGTGGCGGGCGAGCGGCTCCGGTTCTGCAGCAACGTCGTCGCCGTTCCGGACGGCACCGTGTACGTCACCGTCTCCAGCCGCCGCTACCCGCTGGACCAGTGGATCGGCGACATCGTCGAACACACCGCCACCGGACGGCTGCTGCGCCTTCCGGCCGACGGCGGCGAGCCGGAAGTCCTCCTGGAAGGGCTGCAGTTCGCCAACGGTCTGGCGGCCGGCGGCGACGGCTCCTTTCTGGTGATCGCCGAGACCGGTGCCTGCCGGCTCACCCGCTACCACCTCAGGGGCCCGCGCGCCGGCCACACCGACCTCTTCGCCACGCTGCCCGGCATGCCGGACAACCTCTGGCGCGAGGGCTCCGACGGCCCGCTCTGGGTCGCGCTCGCCAGTCCGCGGGTCCCGCCCCTGGACCTCCTGCACCGCACCCCGCCCGCCGTGCGCGGCGCAGCCGCCCGGGCCGCCGTCCACGCGCCCTACCGCCCGAGCGGAACGATCGGGGTCATGGCCCTCGACGACACCGGACGCACCCTCCACCACCTGGCCCGCCGCCGCTCCGGCTTCCGCATGGTCACCAGCGTCTGCGCGACCGGCGACCACCTCGTCCTCGGCAGCCTCCGGGAGCCCGGCGTCGCGGTCTGCGCCCGGCCCGCCGCCCTCTGACACGGCGGTACGCTGGTGCCGGCCGTGATCACCCGTCGGGGCAGGCCGAACAGGAGACGCACCAGCATGACAGCCCCGGAAGCCGAGAGCCTCCGTGTCCGCCCCACGCCACGGCGGCGGTCCGAGTGGCGTACCCAGACACCCGTCGTCGCCGTCGTCGCGGTCGGTGGCGCCCTGGGCGCGTGCGCCCGCTACGGGCTCACCCTGACCTGGCCCACACCGCCCGGTGGCTTCCCCTGGGCGACCTTCTGGACCAATCTCATCGGCTGCGCGGTGATCGGTGTCTTCATGGTGCTCATCACCGATGTGTGGGCCGCCCACCGACTCGTCCGCCCCTTCTTCGGCACCGGAGTGCTCGGTGGCTTCACCACCTTCTCCACCTACGCCGTCGACATCCGCAGGCTGGTCGACGCCGGCCGGCCGGGAACCGGGTTCGCCTATCTCGCCGCGACGCTGTGCGCGGCCCTCGCCGCGGTGTGGCTCGCCTCGGCCGCCGCCCGCCGGGTGCTGATCGGGAGGCAGCGATGACATCGCTCAGCGGCCGGGCCCTCAGGCTGACCGTCTACATCGGTGAGGACGACACCTGGCACCACAAGCCCCTCTACTCCGAGATCGTGCACCGCGCGCACGCGGCCGGACTCGCCGGCGCGAGCGTCTTCCGGGGCATCGAGGGCTTCGGCGCCTCCTCCCGCATCCACACCTCCCGGCTGCTGTCCCTGAGCGAGGACCTGCCCGTGGCGGTCGTCGTCGTGGACACGGAGGAGCGCGTACGGGCGTTCCTGCCGCAACTCGACGAACTCGTCGACGAAGGCCTCGTGACCCTGGAGGAGTGCGAGGTCGTCCGGTACGTGGGGCGCTCGGGTGTCACGGGGGACACGGATCCGAAGGGTAAGAAGTCGTTGTGAACTGGCTGCTCGTCATCGCGGGAGCCGTGGTCGGCGCACCGCTGCGCTATCTCACCGACCGTGCCGTGCAGGCCCGGCACGACTCGGTCTTCCCCTGGGGCACCTTCGTGGTGAACGTCACCGGCTCGCTGGTCCTGGGGCTGCTCACGGGCGCCGTCTCGGCCGGAGCCGCCGGGCCCCACCTGCAGCTTCTCATCGGCACGGGGTTCTGCGGCGCCCTGACGACGTACTCGACCTTCTCCTACGAGACCCTGCGGCTGACCGAGGCCGGCTCCGGCCTCTACGCTGCCGTCAACGTCGTCGCGAGCGTGGTGGCCGGGCTCGCCGCGGCCTTCGCGGGTGTCTCGCTCGCCGGCGCCCTGTGGGCCTAGGCGCTTGCCATACGGCCGGACACAACAAGTACTGTCTACAGCACTGTCGACCAACTCTCCTCAGAACTGGATCCCATGAGCGCCATCTCCGTCGGTCAGGCCGTCGTCCTCGGAGTAGTCGAGGGGGTGACCGAGTTCCTCCCGGTGTCCTCCACGGGTCACCTGAAGATCGCCGAGGGGCTCATGAACATTCCCGTCGACGACAAGTCCGTCGTCGGTTTCTCGGCCGTCATCCAGGTCGGCGCCATCGCCGCCGTGCTCGTGTACTTCTTCAAGGACATCAAGCGGATCGTCTCCGCGTGGTTCCGCGGTCTGACCCACCGCGAGGAGCGTTACCACCACGACTACAAGTTCGCCTGGTGGGTGATCGCCGCCACCATCCCGATCGTGGTGGTCGGCCTCGCCGCCAAGCCGCTGATCGACGGTCCGCTCGCCTCGCTCTGGGTGGTCGCCGGCTCCCTGATCGCCGGTTCCGCCGTGATGTGGGCCGCCGACCAGATGGGCCGGCACAAGCGCGGTGAGGACGACACCTCGTTCAAGGACGCGATGTGGGTCGGCTGCTCCCAGATCCTCGCCCTGCTCTTCCCCGGCTTCTCGCGCTCCGGCGCCACCATGTCCACCGCGCTCATCCTGGACCTGGACCGTGTCGCCGCCACCCGCCTGTCGTTCTTCCTCGGCATCCCCGCCCTGACCGGCGCCGGCATCTACGAGCTCAAGGACGCCCTCGGCGCGGGCGTGGGCGCCGCGCCGCTGGCCGTCGGCACCATCGTGTCGTTCGTGGTGGCCTACGCCTCCATCGCGTGGCTGCTGAAGTTCGTCGCCAAGCACTCCTTCAACGCCTTCGTGATCTACCGCATCGTCATCGGAGTGGGCCTGCTCGGCCTGCTCGCCACGGGCACGCTCAACGCCTGAGCGAACCCTGCTGATCACCCACGGGGTGCGGATGCCTGCATTCAGGCGCCGCACCCCGTGAATGTTTCCTTACGGGACGCCTTGACAGTCCGGACACGCAACCCGCAGGATCACTCCCGTGAACCTGTCAGACAGCCAGACAGGTGGTCGGGCCCCGCGGCGCGTCAGCGCCATGGAAGCGGTCCTCGCCCACCTCCGCGGTGCCATCGAGCGCGGCGAGTACGCCATAGGCGACAAGCTCCCTTCCGAGGCCGAGCTGTGCCGCACGCTCGAGGTGTCCCGGCCCGTGCTGCGCGAGGCGCTGCGCGCGCTGCAGACGATGGGCCTGACGGTCTCCCGGACCGGCAAGGGCACCTTCGTCGTCGCGAACGCCGTCGAGGACCCCACGTTCGGCGACTACGCGGCCAGCGACCTGCTGGAGGTGCGCCGGCACATCGAGATCCCGGTCGCCGGATACGCGGCCGCACGCCGCACCCCGGAGGATCTGGACCACCTGGCCCACCTGCTCGACCGCATGGAGCGGGAGACGGACACCACCGCCTGGGTCGCGATGGACACCCTCTTCCACCTCGCCGTGGCCGAGGCCGCCCAGAACCCGGTCTTCCGCCGGGTCATCGAGGAGATCCGGGACGCACTGGCGCGTCAGTCGGCCTTCCTCAACGAGCTGGGCGGGCGCCGCGAGCAGTCCAACCGCGAGCACCGGGCGATCGTCGAGGCGCTGATCGACGGTTCCGAGCACGACGCGGTGGAGGCCATGAGCCACCATCTGGACCGCGTCGAGACGACCCTCACCGACATCGTGCGTCCCCGGCGCACGGACCTCCCCACGGAAGGCGGACCCGAGGCGTGAGCGAGCAGCACCTCAAAGACGAGACGCGCCCCTCGTCCGGCCATGTCGACGCCGGAGACGCCGGCTACAGCAAAGGCCTGAAGCACCGGCACGTCAACATGATCGCCATCGGCGGTGCCATAGGCACCGGCCTCTTCCTCGGCGCGGGCGGCCGGCTCGCCGACGCCGGACCCTCCCTGTTCATCGCGTACGCCGTCTGCGGCGTCTTCGCCTTCCTGGTCGTCCGGGCCCTCGGCGAACTCGTCCTGTACCGCCCCTCCTCCGGGGCCTTCGTGTCCTACGCCCGGGAGTTCCTGGGCGAGAAGGGCGCCTACACCGCGGGCTGGATGTACTTCCTGAACTGGGCGACCACCGGCATCGCCGACATCACCGCGGTCGCCACGTACACGCACTACTGGGGCATGTTCTCGGACATCCCGCAATGGTTGATCGCATTGATCGCCCTGGCCATCGTCTTGACCGTCAATCTGATCTCGGTCAAGATCTTCGGCGAACTGGAGTTCTGGTTCGCGATCGTCAAGGTCGGCGCGCTCGTGGTCTTCATGGCGATCGGCATCTTCCTGCTGGTCACCCAGCACCCGGTCGACGGTCACCACCCCGGCCCCTCCCTGATCACCGACAACGGCGGCGTCTTCCCCAGCGGCCTGCTGCCCATGCTCCTGATCATCCAGGGTGTCGTCTTCGCCTACGCCTCGGTCGAGCTGGTCGGCGTCGCCGCCGGCGAGACCGAGAACCCCGAGAAGATCATGCCGAAGGCGATCAACTCGATCATGTGGCGCGTGGGCCTCTTCTACGTCGGCTCCGTCGTCCTGCTCTCGATGCTGCTGCCCTGGAACAAGTACAGCGCCGGCGAGAGCCCCTTCGTGACCGTCCTGTCGCACATCGGTGTCCCGGCGGCCGGCGGCGTGATGAACCTCGTCGTGCTGACCGCCGCCATGTCCTCGCTGAACTCCGGCCTGTACTCCACCGGCCGCATCCTGCGCTCCATGGCCATGAGCGGCTCGGCCCCGAGGTTCACCGCGAAGATGAGCCGCAGCCAGGTCCCGTACGGCGGAATCCTGCTCACCAGCGGTATGTGTGTCCTCGGCGTGGGCCTCAACTACGTCGTCCCCGCCGACGCGTTCGAGATCGTCCTCAACTTCGCGGCGATCGGCATCCTCGCGACCTGGGGCATGATCATGCTCTGTCACGTCCTCTTCTGGCGGAAGACCCAGAAGGGCGAACTGGCCCGGCCCTCCTACCGGCTGCCGGGCTCCCCCTGGACCGAAATCGTGACGCTGGCGTTCCTCGCCTCCGTCCTGGTCCTCATGTACGCCGACGGCGGCGCCGGACGCACCACCGTGCTCTGTCTGCCGCTGATCGTCGCAGCGCTGGTCGCGGGCTGGTACGGCATCCGCGGCCGCATAGCGCGCATGTCCACCGGCGCCGGCGCGTGACCCGCGACCCGGACCGCCCCGATCCCTCGATACAGGCAGTGATGTACAGCAGTTCCCCCGCCGACGCACCCGTCATACGCGAGCCCCTCCACGCGCCCGTCGCCCACCTCGTCCGCGGCGGGGTCGTCGAGGGCATCCACTACGGCTCCGTCGTCGTCCTCGGCGCCGACGGCCGGGTGCAGTTCCAGCTCGGCGACATCGAGGCCGCCTTCTACCCGCGCTCGGCCGTCAAGCCGCTGCAGGCCGTGGCCATGCTGCGGGCCGGACTGCCGCTCGACGGCGAACTGCTGTCGCTGGCCGCCGCGAGCCACTCCGGTGAGGAACGCCACCTCGCCGGCACCCGGCGCATCCTCGAACTCGCCGGGCTGACCGAGGACGACCTGCGCAACGTCCCCGACATGCCGTTCGACCCCGTGGTCCGGGACGTCTGGGTGCGCGAGGGCCGCATGCCCTCCCGACTCGCCCAGAACTGCTCCGGCAAGCACGCGGCCATGCTGTGGACCGCCAGGCTCAACGGCTGGTCCCTGCAGGACTACCTCGATCCCGAGCACCCGCTGCAGCAGGCGATCGAGGAGATCGTCGAGGACCTGACCGGCCAGCGGGTCGCCCGGGTCACCGTGGACGGCTGCGGCGCGCCGCTGTTCTCCATCTCCCTGCACGGGCTCGCCCGTGCCCTGTCCCGCATCGCCTCGGCCGTCCCCGGCACGCCCGAGGCGCGGGTCGCGGACGCGATGCGCTCGCACGCCGAGATGGCCTCCGGCTCGGGGCGGGACGTGGCCGCGCTGATGCGGGCCGTCCCGGGGCTGCTCGCCAAGGACGGGTTCGAGGGCGTGCAGGTCGCTGCGCTGCCGGATGGCCGTGCGATCGCCGTGAAGATCGCCGACGGGGCGAACCGGGCGCGGATTCCGGTGGCCGCGGCCGCGCTCGCGCGCGCGGGCGTGGATCCCGGGCTGCTGACCGAGTTCGCGGGGGAGCCGCTGCTCGGGGGCGGGGAGCCGGTGGGGTGTGTGCGTGCGGTGCGTGCGCTGGACCCTGTCGAGCTTCCTGCCTGCGCCTAGGGATGCGCCGATGCCTCCGGGGGACCGCGGGCCGTCGCCGGTCTGTCGGCCGTCTGTGGCCGACCGCGCAGTTCCCCGCGCCCCTGACCGGGCGCCTTCACCTCCGTACCGCAGAAAGAGGACCGTTTCCCCATGACCGCCGCCCTCACCCGCAGCGAACACGATCTGCTCGGTGACCGTGACGTGCCCGCCGACGCGTACTGGGGTGTGCACACCCTGCGCGCGACGGAGAACTTCCCCATCACGGGCACCCCGATCTCCGCCTACCCGCATCTGATCGACGCCCTGGCCGCCGTCAAGGAGGCCGCCGCTCTCGCCAACGAGGAACTCGGCCTGCTGGAGCCGGAGAAGGCGCGCGCGATCGTCGCGGCCTGTCAGGAGATCCGGGCGGGCAAGCTGCACGACCAGTTCGTCGTCGACGTCATCCAGGGCGGCGCTGGCACGTCCACGAACATGAACGCCAACGAGGTCGTGGCGAACCGCGCGCTGGAACTGCTCGGCCACGCCAAGGGCGAGTACACCCGGCTGCACCCCAACGAGCACGTCAACCTCGGCCAGTCGACCAACGACGTCTACCCGACCGCCGTCAAGGTGGCGACGGTGTTCGCGGTCCGTGGACTGCTCAAGGCGATGGCCGTCCTGCAGGACGCCTTCGCCCGCAAGGCCGTCGAGTTCCGTGACGTGCTCAAGATGGGCCGTACACAGTTGCAGGACGCGGTACCGATGACGCTCGGCCAGGAGTTCTCCGCCTATGCCGTCATGATGGAGGAGGACCGCAGCCGTCTCGCCGAGGCCGTCGAGCTGATCCATGAGATCAACCTGGGCGCCACGGCGATCGGCACGGGGCTCAACGCGCCCGCCGGTTACGCCGAGGCCGCCCGCCGCCATCTGTCGACGATCACCGGGCTGCCCCTGGTCACCGCCGCCAACCTGGTCGAGGCCACCCAGGACTGCGGTGCCTTCGTCCAGATGTCCGGCGTGCTCAAGCGGATCGCGGTCAAGCTCTCCAAGAGCTGCAACGACCTGCGGCTGCTGTCCTCCGGGCCGCGAGCGGGCCTCGGCGAGATCAACCTGCCGCCGGTCCAGGCCGGTTCGTCCATCATGCCGGGCAAGGTCAACCCGGTGATCCCCGAGGTGGTCAACCAGGTCGCCTTCGAGGTGATCGGCAACGACGTCGCCATCACCATGGCCGCCGAGGCCGGACAGCTCCAGCTCAACGCCTTCGAGCCGATCATCCTGCACTCGCTGTCGGAGTCGATCACGCACCTGCGCAGCGCCTGTCTGACGCTGGCCGAGCGGTGCGTGAACGGCATCACCGCCAACACCGAGCGGCTGCGCGCCACGGTCGAGAACTCCATCGGCCTGGTCACCGCGCTCAACCCGCACATCGGCTACACCGCCGCGACCGACATCGCCAAGGAGGCCCTCGTCACGGGCCGCGGAGTGGCCGAACTGGTGCTGGAGAAGGGCCTGCTGCCGGCCGAGCGCCTCGCCGAGCTGCTGCGCCCCGAGGTCGTCGCGGGCAGCGGGGCACCGGCCGCCTGACCTGCGGCGACGTACGGCCGATTGCGCTCCGGGACCGAGCGGGAGGCACAATGGTGATCATGACAACGACGTCGTCCCTCACCTTCCTGCCGGTCCTGGAGCGCATCGCCGAGGAGATGGAGCGCACGCCCGGCCGCGGCCGGGCCGCCGACTACATACCGGCCCTCGCCGCGCTCGATCCCCGCCGGTTCGGCATGGCCGTCGCCGAGCTGGACGGCACGGTGTACGGGGTGGGGGAGTGGCGCGAGCCGTTCTCCACGCAGTCCGTCACCAAGGTCTTCACACTGGCCCTGGACCTGGCCCGCGAGGGTGACGAGCTCTGGGAGCACGTGGGCCGCGAGCCCTCCGGCAACCCCTTCAACTCCCTGGTCCAGCTGGAGTACGAGAACGGCATCCCGCGGAATCCTTTCATCAACGCGGGCGCCCTCGTCGTCACCGACCGCCTCCAGACCCGTACCGGGGACGCGGCCGGGGAGCTGCTGGCCTTTCTGCGCGCCGAGAGCGGCAACACCTCCCTGGACTTCGACCAGGAGGTCGCCGCCTCCGAGACCGCCCACGGCGACCGCAACGCGGCCCTCGCCCATTTCATGGCGTCCTACGGCAACATCGACAACGATGTGCCGACCCTGCTCGACCAGTACTTCCGGCAGTGTTCGATCACCGCCTCCTGCGCCGACCTGGCCCTCGCCACCGGCTTCCTCGCCCGGCACGGCATCCGCGCCGACGGCAGCCGCCTGCTCACCCGCAGCCAGGCCAAGCAGGTCAACGCGGTGATGCTGACCTGCGGGACGTACGACGCGGCCGGGAACTTCGCCTACCGCGTGGGGCTGCCCGGCAAGAGCGGGGTCGGTGGCGGGATCATCGCGGTCGTACCCGGCCGGTGCACCCTGTGCGTCTGGAGCCCGGGGCTGGACGAACGGGGCAACTCGGTGGCCGGCGTGGCGGCCCTGGACCTGTTCACGACACTGACGGGTCTGTCGGTGTTCTGAGGACGCCGCTTTCCATCGGGCGAAGCCGAGAACCTGGCGGGCGACAAGCCACGGCGTACCCGCGGCCGGCACCATACCCGCACTCACCAGTTACATCGCCGCCCCCGCCCGGCAGGGCTACCGTCGCCTTCCGGCCATCCGGCGTTGACACGCTGCCCCAGTGTTGGCCATGGCATTCCCCGTCGATCTCCGCCGCTGCCAGCTGCTCGGGCTGGCCGGCACCGCCTCCCTCGCGCTGGGCGGTGAGACATCCGGTGCCCTGCCCGTCCAGGACCTGCTGGGCTCCGCCTCGGCCAAGGCCGCGCTCGGTCTGGTCGGGGTGTACTTCGGTGTCGTGCTGCTCGTCGCCGCCTGGGTGCTCCTCGGCCGCCTGGTGCGCGGCCCCCAGCCGCCCACCCCGCGCTCCCTGCTGCTGGTGCTCGCCGTGTGGGCGGCCCCGTTGCTGCTCGCACCGCCGCTGTTCAGCCGGGACGTCTACAGCTACCTCGCGCAGGGCGCCATGGCCGACGCCCACATGGACGTCTACACCCACGGGCCCGCCATGCTCGGTGGCCCGCTCGCCGACGAGGTCGCCCCCATGTGGCAGCACACCGGCGCCCCCTACGGGCCCGCCTTCCTGGCCATGGCCTCCGCCCTGGCAGGTCTGACCCGCGGACAGCTCCCGGCCGGCCTGCTGGGCATGCGCCTGGTCGCCCTGCTCGGCGTGGCCCTGATGGCGGCGGCGCTGCCCCGCCTGGCGCGGCACAGCGGCGCAGACCCGGCCGCCGCGCTGTGGCTCGGCGCCCTCAATCCGCTGGTCCTGCTGCACCTGGTGGCCGGTGCCCACAACGACGCCATCATGCTCGGCCTGCTCGGCCTCGGGCTGGTCGCCGCGCGCGGCCGCCGGCCCGCCGTCGGGGCCGTCCTCGTCACCCTCGCCGCGCTGGTCAAGGCACCCGCGGCCCTCGGCCTGCTCGCCGTCCTGGCCCTGCAGATCCGGGCCGGCCGGCGCCCGCTGCCGGCCGTCCTGACCACGGCCGCCGCCTCCGCCCTGACCACGGTCACCGCCACCGCCGTCGCCGGCACCGGCTACGGCTGGATCGGCGCCCTGACCACTCCCGTCTCCCCGCAGAACTGGGCCCTGACCAGCCTGGCCGGCCGCGCCACCGGCGCTCTGCTCAAACACCTCGGCAGCAGCCTGGCCCCGCTGGCCGTCCCGGCCTGGCACCTGCTCGGGCTCGCGGCCACCGCCGTCGCCGTGGCGCTGATATGGCTCCGGCTGCGCCTGAGACCGGTGTACGCCCTCGGCCTCAGCCTGCTCACGGTCGCCGTGTTCGGCCCGGCGATCCGCCCTTGGTACGTGCTGTGGGGCCTGTTCCTCATCGCCGCCGGCGCGCCCGACACCTCGGTACGGAACCGGGTCGCGGCCCTGGCCGGCGTCCTCGCCCTCGCCGTCCTGCCGAGCGGCGGTCCGGCCGACCTCGGCCAGCTGGTGCTCGCCGTCTCCGGCGGGGTGCTCGGCGTGGTCGTCCTGTGGCAGGCCCACCAGGCGGCGCAGGCCCCGGCTCCGGGACGTACGGCGTGAGCGGGCCGCTGCGACCCCGTACGGACCGCGGCCGCGTGCTGCTGGTGCTCGCCCTCGCCGCGGCCGTCACGGTCTTCACCGCCACCGTGCCGCTGCTGCGCGGCTTCTTCGACCTGCGCGTCTACTACGGCACCGTGCACACCTGGGCGCACCACGGCGGCCGGATCTACGACTACCAGGTGCCCGGCACCTCCTACGGCTTCACCTACCCGCCGTTCGCGGCGCTCGCCATGCTGCCGCTGGCCCTGCTCGACCGGACCTCGGCGATCGTGGCGTCCCTGCTGGTCAACCTGGCCGCCCTGGCGGTGGTCCTGCGGGCCCTGGCCGGCCCGGACTGGCGGCGCCACGGCTGGTACCGCTGGTCGCTGTGCCTGTGCCTGCTCGCCCTGTTCGAACCGCTGCGGGACACCTTCAGCTTCGGCCAGGTCAACCTGGTGCTGCTCGCCCTCGTCCTCGGCGACTGCCTGCTGCTGGCGACCGGCCGGGACCGCCTGGCGGGCGCCGGGATCGGGCTCGCCGCCGCCGTGAAGCTCACGCCCGCCCTGTTCATCGGCCTGCTGCTGCTCGCCGGGCGGCGCCGGGCGGCCGGCCTCGCCACGGCCGTCGCCGCCGTCGCGAGCGCGCTGGCCGCCTGGGCGGACCCCGGGGCGTCCCGGGTCTACTGGACCGAGGCGCTGTGGGACACCAGCCGGGTGGGGCGGCTCGCCTATGTGTCCAACCAGTCGCTCCAGGGGGTACTGGCCCGCCTCGGCGAGCCCGGCCGCCCGCTGTGGGCGACGGCGGTCCTGCTGGTCCTGTGCGTCTGGGCGTGGCGGGCCCGCAGGGCGGTGACGGCCGGCGACTGGACGGCGGCCTTCGCACTCACCGGGGCGGCGGCCTGCCTGGTCAGCCCCATCACCTGGGTGCACCACCTGGTGTGGCTGCTGCCGTCCTTCGCCGTACTGGTGCGCGCCGGACGCCCGCGGATCGCGGGCGCCCTGTACGCGGTGCTGTGCACGAGCGTGGTCTGGCTGTGGTACGACGACGCCTCCGGCATCGGCGGCTTCCTCGGCAGCAACGCCTACACATGGATCACGCTGGGTCTGCTGCTCGGCCTGCCGACGGGTCAGCCGCGCGCGCCTTTGCCGGCCTTGGCCCGCAACGCCAGCGCCACGGCTCCCGCGCCGAGCCCCGAGAGCCCCACGACGACAGCGGTGCCCGACCAGTCCGGGTCGTCCTGCGCCGACGAGGCCGCCGCGGCCACCGGCGCGGCGGCGGACGCCGGGGACGACTTGGCGCGCAGCCCGTCCAGCGAGCCGACCGGATCGACCCGCCCGGCCGCCGCGAAGCCCCAGTCGAGCAGCTGGCGTGCCTCCTCGTACACGGTCAGTCCGCCGCCTTCCTGAGGGTTCATCACGGTCACCATCAGCGTGCGGCCGCCCCGGCGGGCCGCGGCCACGAGGGTGTTGCCCGCGTTGGTGGTGTAGCCGTTCTTGACGCCGATCAGCCCCGGATAAGGCGCCACCCCGTCCTCGCCGGTCAGCAGCCGGTTGGTGTTCTCGATGCCGTACGACGAGCCCTCACCGGGGAACTGCGCCTGGGCGGTGGAGCAGTAGCGGGCGAAGTCGGGATTACGCAGCCCGTCCCGGCCGAAGACCGCCAGGTCGTAGGCGGAGGACACCTGACCGGGGGCGTCGTAACCGTCGGGGGACACGACATGGGTGTCCAGGGCGCCGAGCGAGCGTGCCTTGGCCTGCATCCGCGCGACCGTGGCCTGCCAGCCGCCGTTCAGCGAGGCGAGCACGTGCACGGCGTCGTTGCCGGAGCTGAGGAAGACCCCGCGCCACAGGTCGGCCACCTGGTAGGAGTGTCCCTCCTCGACGCCGACCAGGCTGCTGCCCGGGCCGATGTCCGCCAGCTCCGCGTTCTGCACGGTGTGCTGCATCCCGGCGGGCAGCGCCGGCAGCACGGTGAGGGCGAACAGCGTCTTCAGGGTGCTCGCGGGCGGCAGCTTGCGGTGCGCGTCGTTCGCGGCGAGCACCTCCCCGTTGTCCGCGTCGGCCACCACCCAGGACAGCGCCGACACCTCCGGCACCTCGGGCACCCCCTGGCGCGGCCGGACCTGGGTGCCGGAGCGGTAGAGCAGGGACGGCCCGGGCATCGCCGCCCGGGGGCCTGGCGGGGCGGGCTCCCCGGCGCGGGTCTCCGCGGAGGCGGCGGCCGGCGCGAGTGCCAGCACGCCCGCCACACACAGGGAACAAGCCGACACGGCCGCCCGATGAGAAAGGGCTGTGAACATATGATCAACGTACGAACGGGGGCGTCGTCCCTCGCGCTGTCGGGGCCGTTCGGCCCAGGGGAGCAACCCGGATGCCGCACCCCGGCCGTCCGCGGGCGGTGTCAGCCGCCGGGCAGGGTGGGCCGGATCTGCCGCAGGAACGCGGCGTTGTCGGGGGTGGAGCGCAGCCGCTCCAGGAGGGTCTCCAGGCCGGACGGACCGCTCTCGCGGGTGCGCAGCACCCGGCGCAGGCCGTGTGTGGCCGCCAACTCGGCCGCGCCGAGCAGGAGTTCCTCGCGACGGGTGCCGGTGGCGTCGAGGTCCACGGCGGGGAAGAGGCGGCGGGCGGCGGCTTCCCGGTCGAGCCTCAGCTCCATGTTGCCCGTGCTCTTCAGCTCCTCGAAGTAGTAGCCGTCGGCGCGGGAGCCGGTGTCCACCAGGACCGTGGCGAGGATGGTCAGCGAGCCGCCCTCCTCGGCCTGGCGGGCGGCGCCGAAGAACCGCTTGGGTCCGAGCAGCGCGCCCGCGTCGACACCGCCGCTCAGGGTACGGCCGCCGGCGGCGGAGGCGTTGTTGTGGGCCCGGCACAGCCGGGTCAGCGAGTCCAGCAGGACGACGACGTCCTCACCGGCCTCCACCAGGCGCTTGGCCCGCTCCACGACCAGCTCGGCGAGGGCGATGTGCTCCTTGGGCGTCCGGTCGAAGGTGGAGGCGTACACCTCGCCGCGCACCGAGCGGCGCATCTCGGTGACCTCCTCGGGGCGCTCGTCCAGCAGCAGGACCATCAGCCGGCACTCGGGGTGGTTGCCGGCCACGGCTGCCGCGAGCTGCTGGAGCAGCACGGTCTTGCCGCTCTTCGGCGGGGCCACGATCAGCCCGCGCTGGCCCTTGCCGACCGGTGCGAAGAGATCCGCGACCCGGCCGGCCGGTCCGGACGCGGGGTGTTCGAGGCGGATGCGGTCGTGCGGGTGGAGCGGGGTGAGGTCGCGGAAGTGGCTTCGGCCGCGGAGGTCCGCCGGTTCGCGGCCGTCGACGCGGGTGACCTCGGTCAGGGCGCGCTGGGCGCCCCGGACGCCCTCGACGAGGTCGCCCTTGCGCAGCCCGTGGCGCCGGATCAGGGCCGACGGGACCTGCGGGTCGGCGGGGGAGGAGAGGAGGCCCGCGGCCCGCAGATGCCCCTTCCCGTGCGCGTCGATGTCGAGAACACCGGTGACGAGCGGGGAGGCCGGGGGCTGCTGGACCACGGGAGGGTGTTCGAGAGTGGTGGTCATGGTGGGAGTCCTTTCACGGACGGGAGAAGACAGACGGGAAGGGGGGGAGAGGCCGCGAGCGGGAGGCGTGGACAACCGCCTCCGGGCGGCGGGAACGGCACCTCGGGTACGGCACGGACGCCCTGGTCACGAGGTGCTGCGGAGAAGAAGCCCGGGCCGGTCGGAAGCCTCGGCCGAAGGGCTGGTGGAGAGAGAACCGCATCGGTGTCCGTACGACGGGACACGCACATGCGCTGATCGCACTATACCCATGCGTTCGCTCGCGTCAACAAGAGGACGTCCGTGTCCATTCCCTCCTGAGCCCCCGTGAGCCCTCCGGTGGCTGCCCGGAGACCGTCGACGTGGGATGTCCGGCGGGGGCGAGGGGATGGCCGCACCCGACCGGGGCGCGCGGGTCTGCCGCTGGTCAGGACCGGCCGGATTCGGTCTGCCGTGATCACCGGCATACCCTCGGGGCATGCAACGTGGCGTCAGCGTAACGGACTTCGAGGACCCATCATGATCAACAGTGCCGACGAGAGCCTCCTGCGGCGCGCCATCGCCATCGCGGCCCGTGCGGTCACCCTGGGCGACGCACCGTACGGTTCCCTGCTGGCCGGCCCCGACGGCGCGATCCTCGCCGAGGCCCACAACACGGTACGGCGCGACGACGACATCACCGCCCACCCGGAACTGAAGCTCGCCCGCTGGGCTGCCCGTGAACTCACCCCGGACACGGCCGCGCACACCACCCTGTACACCAGCTGCCAGCCATGCGGCATGTGTGCCGGCGGCATCGTCCGCTCCGGCATCGGCCGGGTCGTCTACGCTCTCTCCACCGAGCAACTCGTCGCGCTCAACCCACAGTCGGGCGACTGGCCCACGGTGGCACAGGACGGCCCGGCCCTGTTCGACGAGGCACGCGTCCCTCTCGACACCTACCACCGGCCACACTGACACCGGCTCGTCACCTGCAGGCCAGGCAGGCCAGGCAGGCCAGTCCAGATATCCCCAGACCGTAACGATCCAGGACGTCAAGGGACTTCACCGCCAACCGTCGACTATGTTCAGGACATGTCCACGCCACCACAGCCCCCGCAGCAGCCGGCGGTCCCGCCGCAGCCGACGGCCTACCCCTACCCGACACCGCAGTCCCCGCAGCCGGGCCCGTTCTACGCGCAGCCCACGGTGATCGGCCAGCCCGCCGTCCAGCCGCTGCCCGGCCAGTTCGGTCAGCCGGGGAATCCCTATGCCCAGGCCGCCCAGTTCGGTCCCGCGGCGCCCGTGCCCGCGTCCGGTGGCGGCGGGGCCGGCAAGGCGGTGCTCTGGGCAGCGGTCGGCGCGGTCGTCGCCTCCGCCGCCTGGGCGGCCGGTGTTCTCCTCGTCGGCGGCAAGGGCGACAGCGCGGACCTGCGGGGCTACTCGGCGCCCTCTGACATGTGCTCCAGCGCCGACTACTCCTCCTTCAAGGGCGAGTATCCCGAGGGCGACTCCTCGCCGGCCAAGACCTCGCTCAAGAACCCGGCGCTGGACGAGAGCTACTGCAGCCTCGGCCTGAAGAAGACCGGCTCGTCGTACGCCGACGCCTATCTGTCCATGCAGCTGGACCTGCACAAGAAGACCGACCCGGGGCCCGAGTTCACGGCCACGTGGAAGAACTACGGCGACAGCCACACCGGTTACGACGTCTCCACGGTCAGCGGCATCGGCGACGAGGCCTACCTCGTCAGCCAGGACACCACGAGCGGCTCCTCCAGCAGCGGCTCACGCTACGCCACGCTCGCCGTCCGCGACGGCTCGGTGACCTACACGATGAGCTACAGCGTCTACCTCTCCTCCTACGACCAGGACAAGAACCCGCCCTCGCTCAGCCAGGTCGACGGCTGGCTGAAGCAGGACGCGAAGTCCACGCTGGGCCGGCTGCGGGGCTGACCCTCAGCCCCGCGCGTCGCCGGGCCGGCTCTGTGCCGACCGTGCCTGCGCCTCCTTGACGATCTGGTCGAACCGCGCGCCCATGGCCTCGGCGAGGGCCTGGGCGCCGGACAGCGGACGGACCATGACCATGAAGTCGTCGATCAGGCCTTCCTCGTTCACGTGCAGGAAGTCGCAGCCGGTCAGCTCGCGGTCGCCGACGCGGGCCGTGAAGACCAGCGCCTGGTCTGCGCCGGCCGCGTCGCCGATCTCGCGGACGTACCGGAAGTCCTGGAACACCTGGGAGACCGCGCGCAGGATCGCCGCGGTGATCGCCTTGCCCGGGTACGGCTTGAAGACGACCGGACTGGTGAAGACGACGTCCTCGGCCAGCAGCGCCTCGACGGCCTCCATGTCCCCGGCCTCCACCGCCTCGCGGAACGCGCGCATCGGACCACCTCGCATAGTCAATTTGTTGAATAGGTGCGGATGAGATTAATCAACGACTGCTAGCCTGTCCATATGTCGCTCAAGTACGCCGTCCTGGCCGCCCTGCTGGAGGGCGAGGCATCGGGCTACGAGCTGTCGAAGTCGTTCGACGTCTCGCTCGCCAACTTCTGGCCCGCCACACCGCAGCAGCTCTACCGGGAGCTGGAGCGCCTGGCCCAGGACGGGCTGGTCCAGGCCCGGACGGTGCAGCAGGAGCGGCGGCCGAACAAGCGGATGTTCACGCTCACCGAGGCGGGCCGTGCGGAGCTGGGCGCGTTCGCCGCCGAGCCGCCGAAGCGGCCCACCGCCGTCCGCGACGAACTCCTCATCAAGATCCAGGCGATGGATGGCGGCGACCCCGAGACCACCCGTGCGCTGGTCGAGGAGCGCAGGGGGTGGTCCCGCGGAAAGCTCGACCGCTACCGGCGGGTGCAGGCCCGCCTCCTCGGCGGCCGCACCGAGGACGAGTACCTCCGCGACGCCGAGCGCGTCGGCCCCTACCTCACCCTCATGGCCGGGATCGCCTTCGAGGAGGAGAACCTGCGCTGGTGCGACCGGGTCCTCGTGGTCCTGGCCGAGCGGGTGGCCCTAGGCTGAGCAGATGTTCGGTCCTGAAGGCCCCCGGCTGCGTGAACTGGCCGTGCAGGCACTGTCGTCCGTCGAGCACGGCTACGACCTGCTCGCCCCCAAGTTCGACCACACCCCCTTCCGGACACCCGACCAGGTGCTGGAGTCGGTGGCGAAGGCGCTGGCCCCGCTCGGCCCGTTCGAGGACGGACTCGACCTGTGCTGCGGTACCGGGGCGGGCGTCGAAGCGCTGACCGGGCTGTGCCGCCGGAGTGTCACCGGTGTCGACTTCAGCGCGGGCATGCTCGACGTCGCCCGGCGCCGGGCGCGGCCCGCCGGCGGGCCCGGGGTCGCCTGGGTGCGCGGCGACGCCCGTGCCCTGCCGTTCCGGGCCGCCTTCGATCTCGTGGTGTCCTTCGGGGCGTTCGGTCACTTCCTGCCGCGGGAGCTGCCCGGGCTGTTCGCCGAGGTCCACTCCGTTCTGCGGCCCGGCGGCCGGTTCGCCTTCCCGGTGCTCGCCCCGCCCCGCCCGGCACAGCCCGGCTTCTGGGCGCTGCTCGGCTTCGACGCGGTGATGCGGGTGCGCAACGCGCTGTGGCGGCCACCGTTCGTCATGTACTACCGGGCCTTCCGGCTCGGTGACGTGCTCGGCGAGCTGGGCCGGGCCGGGTTCGCCGTCGAGCTGCACGCGCTTGCCGGGTTCGGACGGCGCGGCGACGGCAGCCCACGGGCCCGGCTGGTCGAGGCCCGGCGGACTCAGCCCGCCGCGGGCAGCGTGAACTCGTAGACCAGGGTGTCGCGTTCGGCGTTCACGACCAGGTCGGTGATCTCCAGCGGCCGGGCGTACTGGTCGTGCACGCGCCGGGTCACCCGCACCGAGGAGGCGCCGTCGACCTGGCTGATGGAATCGCGGTGGTGCAGGGACAGACCCGCCTTGCGCATCCAGTCGTAGGCGCACCGCAGATGCGCGGGGGTGGCACCGTCGGCCCGGCCGCGGTAGCGGGCCAGCTCGGTGACCTCCGCGAGCGCCACCGCCGAGAACGACGTCACCGCCGTGCGCAGCGAGCGGCCGTCCGGCGTGGCCGACCGGTAGCGGTGCACCAGTGTCGGCCGGTGCGGTGCCAGGCCCAGCGCCCGCGCGTGTTCCGGCGGGGGTGTCTCCCAGGTCACCGTGGCCCGGTCGACCGCGGACGGGTCCGCCGAGCGGGCGCCCAGCGGAAAGGCGGGCGTTCCCTGTGCCTCGACCGGCCGGGCGGGCAGCGCGGCATGGCTGCCCCGCCGGTCGGTGGCGACCAGACCGCTGCGCCGCAGCATCTCCAGTGCCTGCCGGACGGTCTCCCGGCTGACCTGGAAGTGGGCGGCCAGGTGTCGTTCGCCCGGCAGTCGTTCGCCCGGCGGAATGGTGCCGTCGCGCAGTTCGTCGAGCAGCAGCGCCGCGATCCGCCCGTACAGGGGCAGGTCGTCGTTCTGGGCGGGTTCGTGCGGGGTGGTGCGGGCCATGCCGCGCCCTCCTGTTGTGACAAGACGTAGTCGTGCGGACTCGGTGCGCGACCACAATTAGCATTGGTCTAAACCACAAGGGAAGAGCGGTCCGCCGGTTCGGCCGAAACCCACCCAGGCCGTCCCGCCGTCGCGGAGCGCTGTCCGTGGCGCCGATCGGTGCCGTCTTCCGCGAGCCGCCGGCGATGCCCGGAGCCATCCGGTCCCTCACGTGCCCCGTGGCGCGCCCGTCTGTGGGTCGGGGGCTTAGAGGAGCCGCCGAACCCGTCATGACCGAAAGCCGGCGGGTTCGGGCCGCACGCGCCTGGCGCCGATCGGCCACGGAACCGGCCCGATCCCGGTCGCGCCTCGAAGCCGCCACCGGCGAGCCGCCGCACGAGCAGCAAAACCCGGGTCGCGGCGCTGCGACCCGGGTGGCCAGAGCATACCGACGGGTCGGACCGGAGGGAAGGGCCCGGCCGGGGCCCGCGGCCTCAGGTGTACGACCGCAGCCAGCGCACCTTCTCCGCCTCGTGGAAGGGGCCGCCGCCCTCGTGATCGTTGAAGTCGTAGACCTCGATCGCCTTGTCCTCGTGCGCCCAGGCGTTGAACGCGGCGAACACCGTCGACGGCGGACAGGTCTGGTCCTCCAGTGCCGCCGAGAACAGCGCCGGCGCCCGGCCCCGGGCCGCGAAGTGCACGCCGTCGAAGTACGACAGCGTGCGTTGCACCTCGGTCGAGCGGCCGCGGTGCGTCTTGAGGAACAGGCCGATCTCCCGGTACGGGTGACGGTCCGTCAGTACCGTCGCACGCGGGAAGTCGCACAGGAACGGCACGTCCGGGGCGACCGCGACCAGGTCCGGGACCAGGCCGCCGACGGCCAGGGAGATGCCGCCGCCCTGACTGGCGCCGAGCACCACGGTGCGCGCCGCGTCGGTCAGCGGGTGGGAGCGGGCCGCCTCGACGGCGCGCACGGCGTCCGTGTACACCCGGCGGTAGTAGTAGTTCTCGGGTGCGTCGATGCCCCGCGTCATGAAGCCGGGGTAGGCCGGTGCCGCGCCCACCGGGTCCGCGGTGCCGCCCCCCGCCCCCCACGCGCTGCCCTGACCGCGCGTGTCCATCACGAAGTGCGCGCGGCCCGTCGACGCCCAGAGCAGGTTCTCGTGCGGCAGCCCGCGCCCGCCGCCGTAGCCGATGAACTCCACGACCACCGGCAGGGGCTCGGTCGCGCCGGCCGGCAGCCGCAGCCAGCCCTTGACCGGGTGTCCGTCGAACCCGGCGAACGTCACGTCGTACACCCGGACCGTCGACAGCCCGCTGTCCACCGGCTCGAAGCGGGCGTCCAGCTCGTGCTCGCGCGCCTCCTCAAGCGTCTTGTCCCAGAAGGCCTCGAAGTCCTCGGGCTCGGTGGACTCGCTGCGGTGCGTGCGGAGTTCGTCCAGGGGAAGGTCGAACAGGGCCATCGACAACCGCCTTTGTGAAGGAATCAGCGTCTGCTCACCGTACGGGCGTGGCCGTGGGCTGACCAGTAAGCCTTCGCTCCCCCGGCGGCCGGATCGCCGTCACGTCCGTGGCTGGGTCCACCGCGGACCGGTCCACGCCCACTCCCGTTCCCATTCCGCCAGCCGGTGGCGCAGCGCGATCCGGCGCTCGACGGCGTGCCCGAGGAGGACGACGGCCGCCGCACCGCCCGCCGCGCACACCCCGACGGTCACCGCGTGCTGCCAGACCGCCGCGTCGCCCGCGGGCGGTGCGACATTGCGGCCCCTGGCGTCGAACCACACGGACACCGTGTCCCCGGTCCGGGTCCCCGCCGGCACCCTGGCCCACGCCGTCCGGGCCCCCTTGCCGGGCTCGGTCCAGCGGACCTCGGCGCGGTACGGGTGTTCGCGGTCGCCCTGCACGGCGGAGAGCCGCTCGGGCGGGTCGCCGATCACCCGCGCGCGGACCAGGTGGCGCTCGGCCCGCTGCGCGGCCGCGAGGGTCCGGGCCTCACCGTGCGCGCGCAGGCCCGCGGCGGCGCCGACGAGCGGCGCGACGACGAACAGCAGGACGGCCACGATCAGCACCGTCCACGCTTCCACGACATCCGAGCTGCGCCGCAGCGGATTGCGCCGCCAGCGCCAGCCATGCACCCGGGTACGCATGTCCACCTCCTCGCTCCCTCGGAGCCGGAGAGCCGACGAACCGCTCCCCGAGTCCGTCACCCCCGCCGCTCACGTACACGAGCGCCCACACCCGTCTCGTACCCCGTACGGAGCACCTCGCTCACACCGCGAACCGCGAGTTCCAGTCCGCCTGGAGCACGGAACGCGCAGTGCGCCCCGCGTTCGCGCGACCGACGGTGGTGCGCGCCCCGGATCAGCCGAAGCGTTCGATGCGGATCCGGTCCACCGGCTGGCCCGCCGCGACCAGCAGCCGGGACGCGTGCTCGGCAAACGCGTTGGACCCGCAGACATAGGCCTCCCACCCACCAGGAGGCTGCTGGGCCAGGAGCGGCGCCACATGTGCGGCCGCCATACGTCCCACCGGTACCCCCTCCGGAGCACTGCGGGTGAACACGGGTGTCGTCTCCGCGCCCAGCTCCGAGGCGTAGATCAGCTCCTCGGGGCTGCGCGCGGAGGCCAGCATGCGCAGCGGCACGGTGAGGCCGCACCGCCGGTGGTGCCGCACCATCGACATCAGCGGGACGATCCCGGAGCCGGCCCCGAGCAACAGCGCGGGCCGGTCACCGGGCCAGGCGAAGAACCCGCTCAGCGGTCCGCGCAGCTCGACCGTGTCGCCGGGCCGGGCGACCGTGTGGAACCAGCCGGAGACCTCGCCGTCCGGCACATGGTCCAGGGTCAGCTCGATGTGCCCGGAATCGTCCGGCGCGGAGGCGATCGAGTAGTGGCGCTGCGCCACATATCCGTCCGGCGCGGTCAGCCGCAGCATCAGGTGCTGGCCCGGCAGATGCCCCGCCCAGTCCGGTACCGCCAGCCGGAAGGTGGCCGCCTGCGGCGTCTCACGCCGGATCTCCGTCAGTGTGGCCGTCTGCCACACCGCCGCCGCCTGCTCGCTCACGGCGATGCGGCCGGGGACCGCGAACCGCCTCGCGGGAACGTCCGCACCGGGGGCGGGGGAGGCCCCGGCCGGGCTGCTCGGGTGTGTCGTCAGCGCCTCAGTCACCGGAGTACCGCTGCTCCTCCCAGGGGTTGCCGCGCTCGTGGTAGCCGTTGCGCTCCCAGAACCCGGGCTCGTCGTGGTCGAGAAGCGTGAGGCCCGCGATCCACTTGGCGCTCTTCCAGAAATAGCGGTGGGGCACCAGCAGCCGAGCCGGGCCGCCGTGTTCGGACGGCAGCGGCGCGCCGTCGTACTCCCAGACGATCCAGGCCTGGCCGCCGGTGAGGTCGGCGAGCGGCAGGTTGGCGGTGTAGCCGGTGTGGGAGCGAGCGAGCACATGGGTGGCGGACACATGGGGCCGCACCACAGCGAAGAACGCGTCCAGCGAGACACCGCCGAACCGCACGCCGAACTTCGACCAGCCGGTCACACAGTGGATGTCACCGTCGTACGCCGAGGCCGGCAGCGCGTGCGCCGCGTCCCAGTCCCAGGTGTACGGCCGCTCGACCAGGCCGTCGATGCGGAAGGACCAGTCGGCCGGCGCGAGGTCGGGGGTGACCTCGGCGGACAGGACGGGCCAGTCCGCACCCGCGTCGTACTGTCCCGGCGGCAGCCCGGGGTTGTGGACGCGCGGACGGCCCGTGAAGCCTCGCGTAACGTTCATCCTTCAACCGTACGCTGTCGTTCCGGGTGCTCCGGCCCTGGTCATCGCCCGGATCATTGCGCCCGTGTGAACTCTTCCGGGCCGGGGGAATAGCCCCGCGACGTTTGCGCCTTGGGCTCGGTGCCGGCACCGGTTCACCGGTGACAGCGCGAGCGAAGCGAGGAAGAGCATGCCCAAGGCGTATGTGCACACGCGGGACGGCGGACCCGGGACCGAGGCGCTGGCCGACCTGGACCGGCCGCGCCCGGGTCCCGGCCAGATCCTGATCGCGGTCCGTGCGGCGGGAGTCAACCCCGTCGACTGGAAGCTGCGCGAGGGCTTCCGCCGTCCCGGCGACCCCGAGCGCGTCTTTCCCGCGGTTCTCGGCAGTGAGGCCGCCGGTGTCGTGGCGGAGCTCGGCGCGGGAGTCACCGGCTTCGCCGTCGGCGACGAGGTGTTCGGCAGTACCGCCGGCGGTGCCTACGCGGAGTACGCCCTGCTGGCCGCCGACGTGACCGCCCGCAAGCCGGCCGCGCTGTCCTTCCGTGACGCCGCCACCCTCCCGGTCGCCGCGGCCACCGCCTACGACGGCGTCCGCCAGCTCGCCCTGCCCCGCGGGGCCACCCTGCTGGTGACGGGCGCGGGCGGCGGGGTCGGCAGTGCCACCGTGCAGATCGCCCGCGCCGTCGGACTGCGGGTCGTGGGCGTGGCGAGCGAGGGCAAGAAGGACTTCGTGGAGGCGTTGGGCGCCGTGCACGTGTCCTCCGGGCCCGGCCTGGCCGAGCGGGTGCGGGCCGCCACGCCCGACGGGATCCACGCGGTGTACGACCTGGTGGGGGGCCAGGCGCTCGCCGAGGCCGCCGAACTGCTGAAGGACCGGAGCAGGCTGGTCAGCGCCGCCGCACCGCTCGATGCCGTCACCGCCCTGGGTGGTACCCGGGTCCAGCGGGCCCGCACCGCGGCCGTGCTGGAGGCGGTCGCCGGGCTCGTCGTACGCGGTGACCTGGAGCCGCACGTCACCCGCGTCCTCCCGCTTGAGGAGGCCGGTGCGGCGCTGCGCGCCGTCGAGGAAGGGCACGTCCTCGGCAAGATCGTGATCGAGGTGGCCGCGTGAGCGTCACCGTCGGCGCGGGCGTCGGCGACCGGAGCGCCGCCGCAGCCCCGCACGTCCTCGACAACCCGGCCCTGACCTCGCTGACCGGCCCGCACGCCCACTTCGCCGAGCGGCGGGGCCGGGTGCTGCGCTACCCGGTCGACGTCTCCCCGTGGCTGGCGCTGCCCGATACGCCGGACGCGCGGGACTGGGCCGACCTGGCCGCGCTCGCCGGCCCCGGCGCGGAGATCCCGCTGCCGGGCTACCGCGGCGAACTGCCGGACGGCTGGGAGATCACCTTCCGGATCGACGGCGTGCAGTTCGTGGACGACGGCCTGGCCGCCGCGCCGGACGCGGAGGCGGTCCGCCTCGGCCCGGCGGACGTGCCGGAGATGCTCGACCTCGTGGCCCGTACCCGCCCCGGACCGTTCCTGCCGCGCACCGTCGAACTCGGCACCTACCTCGGCATCCGCCGGGGCGGCGCGCTGGTCGCCATGGCGGGGGAGCGGCTGCACCCGCCGGGCTGGACCGAGATCAGCGCGGTCTGCACCGATCCCGCCGTCCGCGGCGAGGGCCTCGCCACCCGGCTGATCCTCGCGGTCGCGCACGGCATCCGGGAGCGCGGCGAGACGCCGTTCCTGCACACGAGCGCCGGGAACACGGGCGCGATCCGGCTGTACGAGTCCCTGGGCTTCCGGCTGCGCCGTCGTACCGCGTTCCTCGCGGCCCGCGCCCCGCAGCGGCCTGCGGACGAGCCGACCGCGGTGCCGGTGGCCTGAGCGCCGCAGGACACGACGGGGCTCAGCCGGACCCCCTGTCGCCCGGGTCCGCGTTGTACCGCTCCAGGTAGGCCGCGAAGCGCACCAGGTCCTCCGCCGGCCAGTCGGCGAGCCGTTCGCGGAACGCGGCCCGGCGACTGCGGGTGACCTGGGCGAGGATCTCCCGGCCGGCCTCCGTCAGATGCAGCACCTGGACCCGGTGGTCCTCCGGGGCCAGGCGGCGTTCGATCAGCCCCGCCTGCTCCAGCGCGGCGACCTGGCGGCTGACCGTGGACTTGTCCAGCGCGTAGTGCGCCGCCAGGTCGGTCGCCCGGCAGCCGCTCTGCTCCTCCAGATGGCCGAGCAGGGTGTACGACACCAGGGACAGCTCGGGGTGCATACGGCCCGCCGAGGCACGCGCCCGGCGGGCGAAGATGGTCATCTCGCGCTGGATCGTCTCGACGGCCGACTCCGCTGCGCTCACGGGAATACCTCCTCCGGCGTTCTAGTTGTATAGTACAACTTGATCCGAGAGTTGTATAAGCCAACCATTTGGGAGGTCGCCGCGATGAGGTCACCGGCGCTGCGCCATGTGCTGACGCACCTGATCACCCCGCTGCTGATGTGCATAGGCATGGGGCTCGCATACATGGGGGCCTTCGTCACCCCCGAGCCGCACCACCTGCCCGTCGCCGTCGTCGGCACCGCCCCGCAGGCCAAGGTCTTCGCCCAGACGGTCAAGGACACCGCCGGGGACAAGCTCGACGTCCGCACGGTCGCCACCCGCGCCGACGCCGTCGGCCTGCTGAAGTCCCGCACGGTGACCGGCGCCTATGTGCCGAGCCCCAAGGCGCCCGAGCTGCTCGTGGCGAGCGCGGCCTCCGACATGGGCGCGACGGCCGTCGAGAAGGTCTTCACCCCGGTCGCCGCCAAGCAGGGCGTGCCGCTGAAGGTCACCGACGTGGCCGAGCCCGTCGCCGACGACCCCACCGGCCAGGGCCTGTTCTTCCTGCTGATCGCCCTCAGTATCGGCTCCTACGCCTCCGTCGCCGCCCTCGGTGCCGCGGGCGCGGCCCTGCCCATGCGGGCGCGTGCGCTGCTCACGCTCGGGGTCTCCGCCGCGGTCAGCGGGATCGGCGCGCTGCTCGCCGGACCGGTGTTCCACCTCGCGCACCACGACCTCGCGGGCGTGTGGGGCATGGCCTGGCTGTACTCCGCCGGCATCCTCTTCGTCGGCCTCGGCCTGCACACCTTCCTGAAGCGATGGACCACGCTGACGATGATGGTGCTGTTCGTGATGCTCAACTTCACCAGTTCCGGCGGGTTGTTCCGGCCTGAACTGCAGAACGGCTTCTTCGGCACCCTGCACGCCTTCTGGAACGGCGCCGGCTTCGTCGAGGGCGTGCGCAGCCTGCTGTACTTCGGCGACGACGGTCTGTCCCGCAGTGCGTGGACCCTCGTGGCCTGGTTGCTGGCGGGCCTGGTGGTGACCGGGATCGCGGCCCTGTACGAGCGCCCTCGCAAGGCCCGGCACGCCGCCGGCCACACCGCCCCGGCGGCCGAGGCCGAGGCTGTGACCGAGGTCGGGGCCGCGACGGTGCCCGCCCCGGCGGCGGCCCCGCGGCCGGCGGCGCGGGCGGCCGAGGAGGAGGCCGAGGAAGAGGTCGAGGAGACGGTCGGCGTCTGACCCGGTGCCGACCGGGGGACAGGGAGCACACCGCCCAGCACCGGGCGGGGTTCCCTGCCGGATTTCCAGGGCGCCTGCCGTCCCTCCCTCGCCGGCCCCACCCCGCCGCCGGCCTTTCGGACTGCGCCGGTTGCCGTGTCGCCACCGGCGCCCCGTGCGCCGCTGGCTGTCTGGCGCCAGCGGTCCCTCGCGAGTCTTGCCGGTCGCTCCGGCGCCACCGCCCTTCAGGGGCGCGCCGACCCGATCGTCACCACCCGGGCCCAGGCCGGTGGCATGTCCGGCCGGTAGTCCGGGTCGTCCTCGTCGTACGAGCCGCCGGTGCGGGGGAACAGGCCCACCACCGTCCGGCAGGACGGCCGCGCCGCGGGCCATGGCGTCTGCCCGTCGGTGAGGACCACCACCACGTCGGGACGCGTCCGCAGTGCCCGGGCGAATCCGGTGCGCAGATCCGTCCCGCCGCCGCCCACCAGCTCGATGCCCTCCGCCCGGCACAGCGGCTGCACGGTCTGGGCCGCGGCATCGCAGGACAGCACGGAGACCAGGTCCCGCCGACCGCCCACGGCCCGGCAGATCGCGGCCACCTCCAGCAGCGCGCTGCCCAGTTCGGCGTCGCTGACCGACCCCGAGGTGTCGACGACCACGCACACCCGTGGCGGCCTGCGCCGCAGACTCGGCAGGACGACCCGGGGAAGCCCGGCCGAACGCCGCGCCGGCCGGCCGTAGTGGTAGTCCTCGCCCGCTCCCGGTCCGGAAACCGCCGAGCGCAGTGCCGAGCCCAGCAACTGACGCCACGGCTGCGGTGGATGGAACACCTCCTCCGCCCACCGCCGCCAGCCCCGCGGCGCGTTGCCCGGGTCGCCCTTGATGCCCTGCGCCACCCGGAACCGGACCGCGTCCCGCTCCTGTTCGCTCAGCCCGTGCGCGCCGTCCGGCCCCAGCTCCCACGCCCGGTCCAGCCCGTCGGCGCCGCTGCCGCAGTCCAGCCAGGCCAGCCGTTCCAGTCGGGGCCCGAGCCGGAAGCCGGGCAGGTAGTCCTCCATCAACCAGCCCGGCGGCAGCCCTACCCGCTGAGGTGTCACGGCGTCCTCGGGCCGCACCAGACCGTCGCCGTACACATCGTCGTTGATCTCGCAGTCCGCGGCGATGTTCATCCGCAGCCGCTCCGCGGGCCCGGACAGTGCGTGCTCGCGGGCGTACCGCTCGCTGCGCCCGTGATGGTCGCGCAGCAGGTGCGCCACCTCGTGCACCCACACCGCGGCCAGTTCCGCCACCGGTGTGCGGTCCACGAAGACCGGTGAGACATAGCACCGCCAGTACCGGTCGACCCCCATCGTCGGTACCTCCCGTGACTCCACCGGCCGCAGCGCGAACAGGGCGGTGGCCAGGTACGGGCGGGCGCGGGCCGCGTGCAGCCGCGCGGCGAAGAGCTTGACGAGATCCAGCCGGGCGGGTGCGTCGGCCGTCATCGGCGGCCCCCGGCGGTCCGCGCCGCGTGGCGGGCGGCCTCGTCGGCCCGCCGGGCCAGCGACACCGCCCCGGCGAGCCGCTCGACCGCCGCCGGCACGTCCCAGTCGTCCCGGCGCAGCGAGGCCAGCGTGGTCGCCGGTACGACCACCACGTCCGGAGCCCCGGTCTCCATCGCCCGCACCAGCAACGCCCAGGCGGCGTCCCAGCGGTCCCGCTCCGGCCGTCTGCGGACCGCGTCCACCACGCCGTCCAGCACGGCCTGCCGCAGATCACCGCGCTCGGGCAGTTCGGCGCCCGCGGGGTCGGCGAGCAGCGTCTCGGGGTCGGGCAGGTCCATCCGGTCCAGGCTCGCCAGCAGCTCCAGTCCGGGACCGTCCCCCACGGTGCCCCGGACCAGCAGCGACAGCACGTCCCGCGGCGATCCGGCGGCGGTCGCGAAGGCGAGCAGGCGCAGGGTCGCCTCCCAGCTCCGGGGCGACGGCCACGCACCGCCCCGGCGGCTCTCCCCCTCCGGCAGCCGGTGGACGAGCCCGGGCCGTGCGACGAGGAACGCGCACACCGCGCGCCGTGCGAAGGCCACGGCCTCGGGCAGCCGGTCGCGGTCGAGCCGGGGCAGGGCCGCCCGCGGCCAGGTCCCGCCCAGGCCCCGTACGACGACGTCGTGGTCGTGGGTCCACTGCAAATGCACGAACCGGTTGGCCAGTGGCGGGCTCAGTTCCCAGCCGTCGGCCGCCGAGGAGCGCGGGTTGGCGGCGGCCACGATCCGCACCCCGGGCGGCAGCCGCAGGGCACCGATCCGCCGCTCCAGCACGAGCCGCAGCAGGGCCGCCTGCACCGCCGGGGGAGCGGTGGACAGCTCGTCCAGGAACAGCAGTCCCCGTCCGGCCCGCACCAGCCGTACCGCCCAGTCCGGCGGGGCCATCGGCACGCCCTGGACCGCGGGATCGTCCCCCACGACGGGCAGCCCGGAGAAGTCGGACGGCTCGTGCACACTCGCGATCACCGTGGTCAGGGGCAGGTTCAGGGCCGCGGCGAGCTGGTTCAGGGCCGCGGTCTTGCCGATGCCGGGTTCACCCCACAGCAGCACCGGGAGGTCGGCGGCCACGGCCAGGGTCAGCGCTTCCAGCTGGATGTCGGTGCGGGGTTCGGTGGTGGTGTCCCGGAGCAGGGTCAACAGGTCGTCGGCCACGGCCAGTTGGGAGATGTCCGGTCGTTCTGCGGCCAGGGTGGCGGAGGCGTATGAGGTCATGAAGGAATCACCTGGGTGTGAAGTAGGGGAGAAGTAAAGGGAGTTCAGTAGAAGGTGACGGTGTCGGCCTGGCGCCGGGTGAGGCGCCGGCCTCGGGCGGCGCGCGGGGCCGGGGCGGGGGAGGTGCGGCCGGAGCCGGTCAGACCCGCCCGGTACAGCCCGTGGGCGACGCGCCGCTCGGCGGCCACCGCCAGTTCGTCCCGCAGCGGGCCGTCGCGCAGCACGGCGCCGGGGCCCAGCAGAGCCTCGACCACGGCCAGGGCGCCGGCGGTGTCACCGTGGTCCAGCCGTTCCCGGACCCCGGCCAGGCAGTCCGGACGCCGGTGCGCCTCGTCGACGGCCCGCAGGCAGGGCAGCGGTGGGCCGCCGAGTGCGGCCAGCAGTTCCTCGCGCCGGATCTCGGCCGGGTCGTGGTCCAACGGGGCCAGAACGCCGTCGACCAGACCGATGCGGTGCGTGGCTCCCCGGCATTGCACGAGCCGTGCTCCCGCGGCCGGGTCGCCGTCGGGCACCGGGTCCACCCGCTCCCACCCGGGCGCCAGCGCGGCGGCGACCAGCGGGTGCAGCTGTCCCGGTGCGAGCAGTCCGGCGCGGAGCAGCTCCAGGTCGGGCAGCACCCAGGTCGCCGCGTCGGGCAGTACGGGCAGCGCGGAGAACCCGCCCGGCGGCGGCTGCGTCAGGACCCGCAGCGCGAGTGTGACACCGGCAGGATCCGGCGAAGGGTGTCCGTGCGGCGGATGTGCGGTGGCCGGATCAGGGCCGCTGTGGCCGTCGGCCGACGGGAGCCGGCGGACGTGTGCCCGGCGGGAAGCGGGCTCGGGGCCACTGCCCGGAGCGCCGGGGGCATTCCTCCGGACGGGATCAACGACCCCCGGTGCGGCGGGAGTTGAGCGAGTCGCCGCCTCCGAGTCGCCGCCCGGATCCGCCACCAGCTCCAGCGCCAGCCGGCGTCGGCCGCCGAGCCGTACCGCGAACGGGCCGCCGCGGCGGCCCTCGGCGGCCAGCAGGAGGGCTGCCTCGGCCGCCCACCGGCCCACGGCACAGCCCTCGGCCGGCGGTACGAGGCCGAGCGGACCGGCCCGCGGCGGCACACTCCCGTCAGCCTCTGCGCGGTCGCGCGCCCGTGGTGCCACGCCCCCGTCGGCCCCCGCCCGTTCGCGCAGGTCGGCGGCCGTGCGGGCGTCCCACAGATGCCGGTGCAGGTCGAGTCGGTAGCGCCGGTTGGGGTGCGGATGCGGATGACCGCCGGCCGGTGGCCGCGCCGGGTCCCACACCGCGATACTGATCCGCTGGCCGGCGCCCGCCCAGGCCGGTGGGGTACGGGCCACCAGGTGGAGTGGGCCGGTCCGGCCGGGCCGGTCGTACCGGGCCAGGGTGAGGGTCAGGCCCGGGCGCAGCAGCCCGTCGGGCGCGATCCTCGGCATGTGCCAGCGCAGCAGATCCGGGGCGAGACGGCGGAGGTCGGCGCGCAGCCGGTCCGCCATCCGACGGCCGTGGGTCCGGGCGACGGAACGCAGGTCGAGGTCCACGTCGATCCGGGCGGCGGCGCAGGCCCCGGCCCAGTCACCGGCCTCACGGCGGCCGGTCGCGGTCTCGATCATGGATGGTGGCACGGCGTACTCGCGCACGCGCAGCCACAACGAAAGCCGGGAGTCCCCGTACGTGGAAGGGAGCATCAGCGCTCACCTTGCGCGGACGGGACCCCCGATCTCTGAGTCGATTGAGTCGTCATCGCGGCGAGCCTAACCGCGTACCCGGCGCCGCGTCACCCGGTTTCCCACCGTTCCGCGACAGCGGCCCGGTCGCGGGCGTTGGGGTATGGTGGCCGTCCGGTCGCGGACGGTTCGCGGCCCCGATCGGCGAGGAGGTGGGACCCATCACCGCTGTGTCAGCCGGGGTGCTCTCCCCTCAGGACGGCGCGGTGCACCGGCAGCGGTGACCGCGGGAGCGCCCTGCAGGTCTCGCGCTTCCGAAAGGCCCTTCGCCTCCATGCCATCTTCCTGCTCTCTCACCGCAGTCGTCGCCGCGCTGCGTGCCGCCGGGTGTGTCTTCGCCGAGGACGAGGCGGAGTTGATCCGCGCCACCGCCCGCTCCGCGGACGAACTGTCCTCGATGGTGGACCGGCGGGTCGCCGGGTTCCCCCTGGAACAGGTCCTCGGCTGGGCCGAGTTCCGCGGGCTGCGCATCACCCTGGAACCGGGGGTGTTCGTCCCCCGCCGCCGTACCGAGTTCCTGGTCGACCAGGCGCTGGCCCAGGCGCCGTACGCGAGCGTGGTCGTGGACCTGTGCTGCGGCTCGGGCGCACTCGGCGCGGCCCTCGCCGCCGCACTCGACGGTGCCGAGGTGCATGCCGCCGACATCGACCCCGCCGCCGTACGGTGCGCCCGGCGCAACCTCGCCGCCTTCGGGGGCCGGGCCCACACCGGCGACCTGTACGACGCGCTGCCCGCCGCACTGCGTGGTCGTGTCGGCATCCTCAGCGCCAACGTGCCGTACGTCCCCACCGCCGAACTGCCCCTGCTGCCGGCGGAGGCCCGCGACCACGAGCCGCGGGTCGCCCTGGACGGCGGAAGGGACGGCCTGGACGTGCTGCGCCGGGTGGCCGCCGGGGCGCCCGAGTGGCTCGCACCGGGCGGGTGCCTGCTGAGCGAGACCAGCGCACACCAGGCACCGGCAGCCGTGCGGGCTTTCAGCGGGGCGGGTCTGACGACCCGGCTGGCGGTGTCGGACGAGCTGTCCGCGCACGTGGTGATCGGCGTGCGGCCGTAGCCTCCGTCGTCTCACGCCCCTGTCACGGAAGTTGCCGGGCCCGGGCGATCAGCAGCGCGACGTCGTCGTGGTTGTCGGGGTGGTGCAGGGTGCGCAGAAGGAAGTCGCACGTCTCCTCCAGCGGGCGGGCGGGGTCGTCGAGCAGGGACAGCAGGAAGTCCAGGCGTTCGTCCAGGGGGTGGCGGCGGGTCTCCACCAGTCCGTCGGTGTAGAACACCAGCTCGTCGCCGGGCTCGAAGTCGACGGTCACCGTGGAGAAGCCGACGCCGCCCACGCCCAGCGGGACCCCGGTGGGCAGTTCGAGCAGTTCCGGCGGCCGGCCCGGGCGGACGCGGGCCGGCGGCAGGTGCCCGGCGTTGGCGATCCGGCACTGCCGCAGATGCGGATCGTGGACGGCGTACACGCAGGTCGCGATGGAGTGGTCCAGGGCCGACGTCGTCTTGTCCAGGTGCTCCAGCAGCAGTGCGGGGTCGAGGCCGAGGGCGGCCAGCGTGGTGGTCGCCGTACGCAGCCGGCCCATGGTCGCGGCGGCGCTGATCCCACTGCCCATCACATCACCCACCACGAGCGCCGTCTTTCCGCCCTCCAGCGGGATGACGTCGAACCAGTCGCCGCCGACCTCGATGGTGGCCCCGGCGGGCTGGTAGCGGGAGGCCACCTCCAGCCCCGTCATGAGCGGCGGATGGCCGGGCAGCAGGCTCCGCTGCAGGGTGAGCGCGGTGTTGCGGGCGTTCTGGTACCAGCGCGCGTTGTCGATCTGCACGGCTGCCCGGGCGGCCAGCTCCCGGGCGAGCAGCACGTCGTCCTCGTCGAACGGCGCCGGATTGGCGATGCGTTTGAGGTCCAGGGCGCCGAGCACCTCGCCCCGGGCGATCAGCGGCACCGCGAGGTACGAGTGCAGTCCCGCCCGGCCCAGCAGTTCGGCCGCCTCGGCGGAGCGGGCGATGCGCGGCAGGTCATCGTCCTTCACGTACGGCACCAGCACCGCCTCGCCCGAGCGCACGCACTCGGTGACCAGGCGGTCGGGGGCGTACCGGGCGATCTGGCCGGGCGGGTCGGCCGCCAGCACCGCCTCCGAGCCCTCCTCCGGCCGCACCGCGAGAGCCCGGATCACCGCCGCCTCCGACGGGCCCAGTGTGCTGCGCCGGCCCTCCACCACCGCTTCGAGCAGGTCCACCGCGGCCACGTCGGCGAGTTCCGGAACGGCGACGTCGGCCAGCTCGCAGGCGGTGCGTTCCAGTTCCAGGGTGGTGCCGATCCGGGCGGACGCGTCGGCGATGATGGCGAGCCGGCGGCGGGCGGCCTCCGCCTCCAGCGAGGCCCGGTACTGCGCGGTGATGTCGACCACGGAGACCGCGACCCCGAGCACGTTGCCCATGGTGTCCTCGAGCCGGTACAGCGAGTGGGCCCAGGCGTGGTCCTCGTCCGGGTCGGCGGGAGTGCGGCCGATCAGCGTGTTGTCGACCACGGGCAGGCCGGTGGCCAGCACCCGCCGGGCGTCGGTCTCCACCGGCTCGGAGTTCAGCATGGGGAGCACTTCGCGCAGCGTCCGCCCCACGTGCTCGGCGGCCGGCACCCCGTTGATCTTCTCCAGGGCCGGGTTGACCGAGACGAACCGCAGGTCGGTGTCGAGGACCGCGTAGCCGACCGGTGACTGCTTCACCATCCGCTCGGACAGCGCCACGTCCTGCTCCAGCCGCCGTACCGTCGACTGGTCGGCGGCCAGTCCGAGCGCGTACACGTCACCGCGGCCGTCGAGCAGCCGCATGTTGCGGAACTCCACCAGGCGGGTGCTGCCGTCCTTGTGCCGGATCGGGAAGCCCCCCGCCCAGCTCTCCCCGGTGCGCAGCACATCGGCGAAGAGCTTGCCGACGAGCTCCAGGTGCCGTTCGTGGACCATGAGCCGGGCGGCGTACTGGCCGAGGGCTTCGCGGGCGCTGTAACCGAACAGCTCCTCCGCCTGCGGGCTCCACAGCACGATCCGCCCGGTGGTGTCCAGCACCACCGAGGCCACGCCCAGGATGTCGAGCAGACCCCCGGGCCGCACCGGCCCGCGTACCGGCTCGCCGCCTTCCGTCGCCGGAGCCCCGGCTGCATTCATGCCATGCACCGCCTTCGCCCGTTGGCACGGCACGTCGTCCCCCGTGCCGACTCCCCTTGTTCCACCGCGCTCACACCCGACTCCCCGACGCGTTCGCCGGCTAGCTCCACCATCTCTCACCGCGGCGGTGCACGTCCGCCGAAGCCGCCACGCCGGGGCGGGCCGCCTTTCCCGGACATCGTGCACGCCGGGGCGGCCGGCCGGGAGAGTTCACGCTCATGTTGCTTCATTGGCCTGTACATGACCACGGCGGCACGCCAGACTGTCGGCCGATCGAGTGTGCTCACACACCCGTCCCTGTGTCCCCCCGTCCGAGGAGTCGGCCATGCCCGCGCCCGCCCGGCAACGTTGTCACGCAGCTCTCGCCGGACTCGTCACCCTCGCCACCGCCGCCGTCGTGTCGCTCGCCGCACCCGGGTCCGCCGCCGCGGCCGACACCTGGACGGAGACCGGTTCCGACCGCGCCCGCCCCCTCACCGAGAGCCAGGGGCTGACCTCGGTCGAGATTCCGGCGAACAGCCCCAACCGGTACACCGGCATCGGCACCGTCCCCCTCGATGTCTCCAGTCGCGGCTGGAACCATGTCGGCGACCCCGACGCCTCGTACAACGGCTACTACATCGAGCCCTACCAGCAGGACTCCGGCAACTCGAAGATGTACCGGGTGCAGGCGCCCGACGGCACCTGGTCGGAGTACGTCCACACGCTCAGCCCCGGTGAGGCCCTCAACAACTCCTGGGACGCGATCTCGCCCGACGGCCGGTGGATGCTCTCGGGCGAGTGGGGCACGATGAACCGCCTGCTGGTCTTCCCGACCCCCGGCGTCAACCCGTCCACCTCGCCCTCCGCGAACCTCCCGCAGGCCTCCACGGTCCGCCTGGACCACGCCGTCCGTGACGTCCAGGGCTGCGACTTCTCCGGTCCCGCCACCTTGCTGTGCTCCTCCGACGACCCGGACGGCAGTCTCTTCGGCGTCACCAAGCCGCTGCTCCAGATCGACCTGTCGGGCGCGCCGAACGGCTCCGGGGACGTCACCGGCCATGTCACCGCCCTGCGCCAGCTGCCGCTGCGCAGCTCCTGCTCCGGCACGTTCGAGGCGGAGGGCGTCGACTACGACCGGCGCACCGGCATCCTGCGCGTGATCGTGATGTCGCCCGGCTTCTGCGTCCTGACCGACAGCAAGACCTACAAGTTCTCGCGCGGCTGAGCCCGGCTGAGGGTGTGCGGACCGGCCGGTGGTGCTTTCCTGAGGGGTGGACGCGGTTCGGCGGGGTACCCCGTTCCACCGCAGCGCGGCCACGAAAGGAGCGATCAATGGCACACACGGAGCGGTCGCATCCGGAAACCGTCACGGTGGAGATCAGCGGTTCCAAGGAGGACGCCCGTCTCGTCTTCGACGCGCTGAGCTCCTGCTTCGCGTCCGACCGGGGCGCGGACGAGATCCCGCAGCAGCTCCATGAGGTCCGGCCGATGGTGTGGCTCGGTACGTACGACGTCGCGGACCCCCGTGGCCCGGGCTGCCCGCCGGTCCACCTCGGCGCGGACGTGCAGGCGGACGTCCAGGGCGGCTACTGGGCCGTGGACCGGTTCCGGCACACCCTGGACTCGATGTTCACCGTCGAGGAGACCTGCACGGCCTCCGGTGACCAGGAGAGGGATCTGCACCTGCGGCTGCAGAGCCGCTGACCCTCCCTCTCGCTACGGCAGCGCCCCGGCCGGCTCCGCGCCGGCCGGGGCGTACTGCGCCTCGCCGTCGCCGAAGGACCAGTCGACGGAGGTGTTCTCGGTGACGGTGACGAGGACGTTGCGCGGGTCGGTGCCGGTGCGCTCGTGCACCAGCTCGGCGATCCTCCGGTACAGCGCGCGCTTGCGTTCCGGGGTGCGGCCCGAGCGCATCGTGATCGCCACGAACACCACCGCGTCGTCCTTGCGCAGGCCCAGGTAGTCGTCGTACCGCAGGGTGCTGGTCACGCCGTCGTGGCCGGTCAGCACCTGGAAGCGGTCGTCGGGCGGGACGCCGAGCGTCTCCACGAGGGCGTCCTGGACGGCCTGGCCGAGCGTGCCGAGCCGGGCGGGGTCGGTGCCGAGCGCGTCTATCCGGACGAAGGGCATGGCGGGAGGTCCTTTCGGAGCGGGTGTGCGTGTGGTGGCAAGTGTACATACCAGTAGGTACAGAGTGGCCGGGGTCACTCTCCGGGTTTGTGCAACTAGTTGCATAAAGAGCTGGGCGTCCTCTACAACAGATGCGACGACACCGCGCACGGAGGGCCCCGATGAGCCGTTACCCGCATCTGATGACCCCGCTCGACCTGGGCTTCACCACGCTGCCCAACCGCGTGCTCATGGGCTCCATGCACGTCGGTCTGGAGGAGGCCGAGCGCGGCTTCGAGCGGATGGCGGCGTTCTACGCGGCCCGCGCCCGCGGCGGCGTCGGCCTCATCGTCACGGGCGGGATCGCACCCAACGACGAGGGCCGGCCCTACGAGGGCGGCGCCAAGCTCACCACCGAGGCGGAGGCCGAGCGGCACCGGGTGGTCACCGACGCCGTGCACCGCGAAGGCGGCCGGATCGCGATGCAGATCCTGCACTTCGGGCGGTACGCCTACCACCAGGACCTGGTCGCCCCGAGCGCGCTGCAGGCGCCGATCAGCCCGTTCGTGCCGCGCGAACTGTCCGACGCCGACGTCGAGCGCACCATCGACGACTACGCCCGCGCCGCCCGCCTCGCCCGCCGGGCCGGCTACGACGGCGTGGAGATCATGGGCTCCGAGGGCTACCTCATCAACGAGTTCATCGCCGAGCGGACCAACCAGCGCACCGACCGCTGGGGCGGGCCGTACGAGAACCGGATGCGGTTCCCCGTCGAGATCGTCAAGCGGGTGCGCGAGGCCGTCGGCGAGGACTTCGTCGTCATCTACCGCCTCTCCATGCTGGACCTGGTGCCCGGCGGCTCGTCCCTCGACGAGGTGATCACGCTGGGCAAGGCGGTCGAGGCCGCCGGGGCGACGATCATCAACACCGGCATCGGCTGGCACGAGGCCCGCATCCCCACCATCGCCACGTCCGTGCCGCGCGGCGCCTACACCTGGGTCACCAAGAAGCTCATGGGCGAGGTGTCCGTGCCGCTGGTGACCACCAACCGCATCAACACCCCCGAGGTCGCCGAGGAGCTCCTCGCCGGCGGCTACGCGGACATGGTCTCGATGGCCCGCCCGATGCTCGCCGACCCCGAGTTCGTCGCCAAGGCCGCCGCCGGCACGCCGGAGGCGATCAACACCTGCATCGGCTGCAACCAGGCCTGCCTCGACCACACCTTCAGCGGGCAGATCACCTCCTGCCTGGTCAACCCGCGCGCCTGCCACGAGACCGAGCTGGTGCTCGCCCCGACCCGGCTGAAGAAGCGCGTCGCCGTCGTCGGCGCCGGCCCGGCCGGACTCGCCTGCGCGGTGTCCGCCGCCGAGCGCGGACACGCCGTCACCCTGTTCGACGCCGCGAGCGAGATCGGCGGCCAGCTCAACGTCGCCCGCAAGGTCCCCGGCAAGCAGGAGTTCGACGAGACGCTGCGCTACTTCCGGCACCGGCTCGACGCGCACGGGGTCGACGTGCGCCTGGACACCTGGGTCACCGCCGAGACCGTGGCTGACTTCGACGAGGTCGTCGTCGCCACCGGCGTCACCCCGCGCACCCCGGACATCCCCGGCGTGGACCACCCCCGCGTCCTGGGCTACCTCGACGTGCTCCAGGGCGGCGCGCCCGTCGGCGACCGGGTCGCGGTCCTCGGCGCCGGCGGCATCGGCTTCGACGTCGCGGAGTACCTGACCGACGGCGGCGACAAGGCGAGCGAGGACCCGGAGACGTACTTCCGTGCCTGGGGCGTCGACATGGACTACCGGACTCCGGGCGGTCTCGCGGCCCCGCAGCGGCCGGCGCCGCCCCGCCAGGTTCACCTGCTCCAGCGCAAGACCACCAAGGTCGGCGCCGGCCTCGGCAAGACCACCGGCTGGATCCACCGCACCGAGCTGAAGCACCGCGGCGTGACCATGGTCCCGGGCGTCCGCTACGACCGGATCGACGACGCGGGCCTGCACATCACCGTCGGCGAGGAGAGCACGGTCCTGGAGGTCGACACGGTCGTCCTGTGCACCGGGCAGGAGCCGCGCCGTGACCTGTACGACGAGCTGGCGGCGGCCGGGCGCAGCGTCCACCTGATCGGCGGCGCGGACATCGCGGCCGAACTGGACGCCAAGCGGGCCATCAAGCAGGGCACGGAGCTGGCGGCGGCGCTGTAGGTCACCTGACGCACGTCCCTAGGATGAGCCCATGTCACTCCCGCACGCGATCCTCACCGCCCTGCTGGAAAAGCCGTCGTCGGGACTGGATCTGACCCGCCGGTTCGACAAGTCGATCGGCTACTTCTGGTCCGCGACGCACCAGCAGATCTATCGCGAGCTGGGGAAGCTGGAGGGGGAGGGGCTCATCCGCACGCTGCCGGCCGAGCAGCCGGCCCGCGGGCAGAAGAAGAGCTACGAGGTGCTGCCCGCGGGCCGCGCCGAACTGGCCCGCTGGACCGCCGCCGCCCAGGACCCCAGGCCCCAGCGGGACGTGCTCCTGCTGCGGCTGCGGGCCGCGGCGGTGGTCGGGACGGCGGGCCTGGAAGCGGATCTGCGCCGCCATCTGGAGCTGCACCGGCGGCAGTTGGCCGAGTACCGGGAGATCGAGCAGCGCGACTTCCCGCCGGACCGGGACGCCCCCGAGGACCGGATCCGGCACCTTGTGCTGCGGGCCGGCATCGACCTGGAGACCTTCTGGACCCAGTGGCTCACCCACGCCCTGGCCCAGTTCGCCGAACTGCCCGACGACTGAGTCCCGCTCAGAGCCGGTACGGCCGCGAACGCCGGCGCAGGTACCAGCCCGCGGCGATCGCCCCGGAGCCGACCATGGCCGCGCCGACGCCCAGCGTCAGCGGCCCGTAGTCCCGGGTGGCGCCGCCCGCGCCGCCCATCACTCCCCGGGAGGGCGCCTCCTTGGCGGCCGTCGACGAGATCGTCGGCGCCGAGGGTGCCGAGACGATCACCGACTGGGTGCCCGCCGTACTGCCGCTGGAGCAGACCACGACCACGGTGTACGTCCCCGGACTCACCCCCGACCAGGCCGCGGACTGGCTGATGGTCGTGCCGGACAGCGCCACCTGACGGCCCTGGGCGAAGTTCGCCTGCTTGCTGCCGAGCAGGGCCGCGGTGCCCCAGCTGCCGTTGATCTGGGTGCATGCGCTGGTGACCACCGAGACGACGGACCCGGTGGTGCTGACGGAGATGCCCGAGACCGCGGCGGACGGCCAGGCGAGAGCGGTCGGGAGCGCCGTGGCGGCCGCCAGGAACAGACCGGAGCGGACGAGGAGTCGCGAGGGGTGCATGGGCTGGCCTCCGGCGGCACGGTCGGCGGTACGTCCCATGCGCCGCCAGGGGTCGGGAAGCGTCCGTGCTGCCTCGGCAGCAGCCAACGCCGCCGCGGGCCCGCCCGCACCCGGGAGGCGCCCGGCCAGGTGACGGTTTCCTCCGTCCGGCGCAAGGCGACACGCCGCGAAGGAGCGTCCGTCAGCCGCCCGTGGTCGCCTCACGCTGCGCCGACCAGCCGCCCCAGGTGCCGTCCGGCAACCGCGCCCGCAGCCGCACCCGGTGCCGCTCACCCGCGCTCCGGCCGACGTAGAAGCTGTAACGCGCCCTCCCGTGCGGCGGTGTGCCGCCCCACACCAGCGAGGTGGCCGACGTGTCGTCGAGCCGGATCTGGTACTCGGTGATCACCCCGTCCACGCGGGGCGGGTCCCAGGACAGGTCGAGGTAGTACGCCCCGCCCGCCCGGTGGGTCGCCGCGGTGAAGCCACGGGGTGCGGTGTTCCGGCCGTCGTCGCGACCGGGGGTGGTGAGACGGACCGGGGCGCTCGCGGGGGAGAGGTTGTCGGCGGCGTCGCGGGCCCGCACCGTGAACACATAGCCGGTGCCGGGGCGCAGTCCGGTCACCACGGTCGCGGTCTGGCCCCCGCCGACGCTGTGGATCTTCGCGTCGCCCTGGTACACGTCGTACGACACCACGCCCCGGTCGTCCCGGGACGCGCCCCAGGACAGCTGGACCGCGCGGCTGCCGACGATCCGGCCCGCGGGCCCCGAGGGCCGGGCCGGTGCCGAGCGGTCCGCGGCCACCCTGGCCGGGGTGCGGGCCCGCACCGCACGGCTCGGCGGGCCGAGCCGGCCCTCCGTGTCCCGGGCCTGCACGGTGAAGACATACACGGTGGACGGCCTGAGCCTGGTGACGTCCACCATGTGCTGCGAACCCGCCACTTCCTCGACCTTCGTGGTGCCGCGATATACTTCGTACGAACGGACACCGGGCCCGTCCGGCACCGCGTTCCACATGACGTGCACGCTCGTGGCGCTGCCCGCCTGTGCGGTGACCCCGGTCGGCGGACCGGGCGCCCGGCCCTCGTCCGCGTCGGCGGCCCGGCCCCAGCCGCAGGACGCGACCAGCAGCAGGGCCTCGCACACCAGGACGAGCGGCCAGGGAACACGTCGCACGGCTCTGCCTCCCCGGGGACGGCATCGGCACTCACGTAAAGGTCCGGACCAATATGGCGCGGCGGGGCGCGGGGCGGCAAGAGGGCCGTGCGGGTGACCGGTGCGGGTTCCGGGGGGCCGGCGGATCCCGATGCCGCGTGGCCGACCGGTGCGGGCCCGCGTTGGTGGCCGTCCCGGGACGTTACGTATGCTGAGTCTCCTACGGATGAACTCACCGAGGACCCGGGGGAGTTCATGCCTGTGGCGCGGACACGCTGTCGTCGCCGAACCCGCGCCGGCGCGGGTGGCCGGGGGATCCGGACCGGCTGCGGCCCGGATTCCCGGCCCCTGTCGCCGCCGTCCGTCACGCCAGCGGGCGCGTTTGTCCCTCACGGGGTGTCAGAACCGTGCTCCATCCGGCCGCTTCGGAGTGGCCAAGACGGCCGGGGCCGTGTACCGGCACCACAGTGTGCTGGATGTCGCCCCGTCCCCGTCGAGAGGGTCCCTCGTCGTGCGTGTCCCTTCCCTGACGCTGGCCGTTGCCGGCGCCACCCTGCTCGCCCCGGCCGCACTGCCCGTCCCGGCCGCCGCCCTCCCGCCCGGGGGACGGTCCATGGCCCGCGGCAGCGGCGCCGTGGCCGCCACCGACCTGCTGGCCCGGCTGGGCGACTGTCACCAGATCTCCCGGGGCCGGTACCGCACCGACGCCGACAGCTCCGCGTCCGTGCCCGTCTGCGGCACCCGGGACGCCGTCTTCTGGAAGGCCGACCTGGACGTCGACTGCGACGGACAGTCCACCGCCCGCTGCAACCGGCGTACCGACCCGCAGTTCTCCGGCGCGACCGCCTACCCGCAGTCCGACGGCCGCACCCTGAACGCCGAGACCCTGCCCTACATCGTCGTCCCGGCCCCGAGCCGCATCTGGAACCCCCGCAAGGACGGCGTGCGGGGCGGATCCATCGCCGCCGTCGTCTACCGGGGCCGGGTGCAGTACGCCGTGGTCGGCGACATCGGTCCACGCGACCTCATCGGCGAGGCCTCCTACGCCACCGCCCGGCGCCTCGGCATCCGGGCCGACCCGCGCGGCGGCGGGGCGCCCTCCGGCGTCACCTACATCGTCTTCAAGAACTCGCACATGGACCCCATCGAGGACGACACCGCCGCGGCCAACGCGGGAGTCCGGCTGGCCAGACTGTTCGTCATGGACAAGTGACCAGCCGGACCCCGACGTCGCGTCAGACCTTGCGGTAGCCGTACGCCTCCGTCGCCGCGCTCTCCACCGCGTCCAGACCGGCGCCGGTGGCGGCGGTGACCACGGCGGCCACCGCGCCCTCCACGAACGGCGCGTCCACCAGCCGTGAACCGTCCGGCAGTTCGTCGCCCTCGGCGATGAGCGCCTTCACGGTCAGTACGGCACTGCCGAGATCGGTGATCAGCGCGACCCCGGCGCCGCGGTCGACCGAGGCCGCCGCCGCGGAGATCAGCTCGGCGCTGGTGCCGAGCCCGCCGCCCTCCGTACCGCCCGCCGCGGCCACGGGCACCGCCGCGGCCCCGCCCGCCAGGCCCTTCGCCAGCTCGGCGACCGAGGCGGCCACCTCCGCGCTGTGCGAGACCAGCACGATCCCGACCAGCTTCTCGTCACTCACCGTCAGCCCTCCGCCGCTTCTTCCAGCGCGGCGATCAGCAGCGCCGACGAGGTCGCGCCCGGGTCCTGGTGGCCGATGCTGCGCTCGCCGAGATAACTCGCCCGGCCCTTGCGGGCCTGCAGCGGCGTCGTGGCCACCGCGCCCTCCTCGGCGGCGGCCCGCGCGGCGGCGAAGCCGTCGCCGAGCGCGTCCACGGCCGGCACCAGTGCGTCGATCATGGTCTTGTCGCCGGGGGCCGCCCCGCCGAGCGCCATCACCCCGTCCACGCCCGCGCGCAGCGCCTCGGCCAGCTGCTCCGTGCTGACCTCGGCGGCGTCGCCCAGCGCCTTGCCGGTGCGGCGCAGCAGAGTGCCGTAGAGCGGCCCCGACGCGCCGCCGACCGTGGAGATGAGCTGCCGCCCGGCGAGGGTCAGTACGGCACCCGGGGTGTCCTGCGCCTCCTTCTCCAGGGCGGCCCGCACGGCCGTGAAGCCGCGCTGCAGATTGCTGCCGTGATCGGCGTCCCCGATGGCCGAGTCGAGAGCGGTGAGCCGGTCCGCCTCGCGGTGGACGGACGCGGCGGTCGCCGCCATCCAACGGCGGAAGAAGTCGGCGTCGAGCACTGGATCTCCTTACGTGGTAGGGATGATGACCGGCGCGCCACGGTGGTGGTCGCCTCGTGGGCCGTATCACATCCCCCAGCGCAGCGCCGGGGTCTTCACCGGCGCGTCCCACAACCGCAGCAGCTCCTCGTCGGTCTGACAGAGCGTCACCGAGGCGCCCGCCATGTCCAGGGACGTGACGTAGTTGCCGACGAGCGTGCGCGCCACGGCGACGCCGCGCTCGCGCAGCACCCGCTGCACCTCGGCGTTGAAGCCGAACAGCTCCAGCAGCGGGGTGGCGCCCATGCCGTTCACCAGGACCAGTACGGGGCTGCGCGGGGGCATGTCCTCCAGGATCGCGTTCACCGCGAAGTCGGCGATCTCCCCGGAGGTCATCATCGGCCGCCGCTCCCGGCCCGGCTCGCCGTGGATGCCGATGCCCAACTCCAGTTCTCCGTCGGGAAGTTCGAAGGTGGGAGTGCCCTTCGCCGGGGTCGTGCAGGCGCTGAGGGCCACGCCGAAACTGCGGGAACTCTCGTTCACCTGGCGGCCGATGGCCTCCACGCGTTCCAGCGGCTGCCCCTCGGCCGCTGCTGCGCCCGCGATCTTCTCCACGAACAGGGTGGCACCCGTTCCGCGCCGGCCGGCGGTGTAGAGGCTGTCGGTGACGGCCACGTCGTCGTTGACGAGCACCTTGGCGACCTGGATGCCCTCGTCCTCGGCGAGTTCGGCCGCCATGTCGAAGTTGAGCACGTCGCCGGTGTAGTTCTTCACGATGAACAGCACCCCTGCGCCGCTGTCCACGGCGGCCGCGGCGCGCGCCATCTGGTCCGGCACCGGGGAGGTGAACACCTCTCCGGGACAGGCGGCGGAGAGCATGCCCGGGCCGACGAACCCCCCGTGCAGCGGCTCGTGCCCCGACCCGCCGCCGGACACGAGCGCGACCTGCCCGGCCACCGGAGCGTCCCGGCGCACGATCACCCGGTTCTCCACGTCCACGGTCAGGTCCGGATACGCGGCCGCCATCCCGCGCAGCGCGTCCGCCACGACGGTCTCCGGCACGTTGATCAGCATCCTCATCGGTATCTCCTAGTGCGCCTTGCGGGAGCTGGGTGGAGTACGGAGCTACTGGCAGTATCGGCCCTGTACCAGACGAGGTCACGCGCAAGCGCCCGTCGTCACGGACCGCGAGCCGCGTCGCCCGGATCGTGAGCGGAGCGCCCAGGACGGCGGTTCGACGCCGAGGGCGACCGGTGCGAGCCGGGCCGGGGCCGGCTCTCCCTCCCCGGAGCCGTACCCGCCTCATGCGTGCCGGCGTCCTGAACGGCCACCTTGCCCGGCCTGCGTCATGGACGCGGCCCGCATCGGCCGGGTCGTCCGGGGAACTCGGGCGTCCGGGGACGGGACCCGCCGATCGGCACAGGAGGTGGGGCGCCGTGGACGACTCGGACATGGACGACTGGGAGACGTGGGAGATGCACGACGAGGCACGGCTGTCGCCGCGTGAGCGGCTGGTGCTGCTGCAGATCGAGACCGGCCTTCGGCGGGACCGCCGTTTCGCCCGCCGCATGGGCGACGGACAGCGGCGCTTGCTGCCCGCGGCCGTACTGCTGCTGAGCATGGCTTCGGCGTTCGTCGCCGCCATGGGCATCCGCACCTCCGACCCCGCGCTGCTGTGCTGCTTCGCCTTCCTGTGGCCCCTCACCCTCTTCCAGGCCGTCCGCCTCCTCTGCCGCCTGACCCGCGGCGGGTCCCGCTCGGGACAGAGGGCGAGGGAGTGGCTCTGAGGGCCGTGCGACTGCCCCGGTGCGCCTGCCCTTGCGGCAGGCGCCTCCGTACCGGCGCCGCCGACCGCCGTGAGGGTTCGACAGCCGTGAGGCCTCCGTGAGGTCTCCGTGTGAACGGACACAGGACGCACGTGAACGCGGGCGGTACGGCCGGGTCCCGGCCGTACCGCCCGCGAGTCGTCGTGCTCAGCTCTGCTTGCCCCGCCCCGACAGCGCGTCGCGCATACGGTCGACCAGACCGGTGCCCGGGGCCAGGAGCTTGTTGGCCGGGGGAGTGTCCGGTGCGGACGGGTGCGGGCGAGTGGGGGCCGTCTTCTTCGCCCGGCGCACCTTGTCGCCCAGGTCCATGAGCGCGTCGGGGGGACAGGCGGCCTCCAGCCGCGGGAAGAGATCGTTCTCCTCGTCCGTCAGATGCGACCTGATCTCGCTCATCAACTGCGCCATCGTCGTGTCGAACCGGGGGTCGTCCGCCTGCATGCCCTCCAGGTCCTTCATGATCCGTTCGGCCTTGGCGTGATCCGCGAGCTCCTTGTCGGCCAGGGCGTCCCCGCCGGAGACGTGTTCGCGCACCGCCGGGTACAGATAGGCCTCCTCCGCGACCGAGTGGCGCACCAGCTCGATCGTGGCCTGGTCGGCGAGGTCCTTGCGGTCCTTGGAGCCGGGCGGCAGCGCCTCGATGCGGCCGAAGATCTCCTCGACCTCGCGGTGGTCGGTCGTCAGCTCCTGGATGACGTTTCCGCCGTGACCCATGTCGTTACCTCCTGCGAGACATCGCGGCGGCCCATGACGGCCTGCCGTCGCCGCGTCGAGTGCCCCACGCGCGGCGCGCTACACGGCGCGCACGTACGGGTCATCGCTTCGACGACTCCTCGTCCAGCGCCGCCGCGTCGACCGGCGCCGCGCGCGGGGTCGTCGTCCACGGCCGCCCCCCTCCAAGCTCCCCCGTGCCGTAGCCCGTCGGAGTCGCGCGAGTACGCGGGGGCCCGGACAATGGGAAGTCCACCGGGTGAAACCCACCGGCAGGCGCATCCGGCTGCCGGTGCCGTCCAGCCAGCGGCGGCCGAACAGGGACCGGTCCTTCTGACCAACGGGACCCGAACCCTGCCCCCTTCCCCCGGTGCTTCCCTCAAGCGGGCCGGCGATGTCGGCCCGTCGACGCGGTACGCGCCGAACGCCCGGGAAGGAGCGTTCCGGGGGAGCGCGACGACGTGGACGAAGGAATGGCCCCCATGACTGGTGACACACCGTCGCCCCGGCAGCGTGCCCTCGTGACCGGCGGCGCCGGCTTCCCCGGCCCCCATCCGTGCGAGAACCTGCCGGCCGCGGGCGTCGCCGCCGAGGCGCCGGCCGCCGACCGGATCGCGGCCCGGCTCCAGGGCCGCGGCGCCTACGGGCCGCACGCCCTCGGGCACCGCTCGCCGCTCGCGCACCCCGGCAGGGCGGACGACCTGGAACGGCTCCACGCGGCCGAGGGACGGCGGGAGTCCCGGCCGGTCGCGCCCATGGTCCCCGCGGAACGGGCGGCCGGGATCCTCGACGGACCGCTGCCCGGCCCGCACATGGTCGCCGATGGGAAGGCCCGGGCCCCGGCAGTGGTCCACGTCGACGGCACGGCCCGCATCCCGATCGTCGACCGTGCCCGGAGACTCCCGGTCGTGCGGACGATCGACGGCTTCGAACGGCGCACCGCACTGCCGGTGGTCGTCGATACCGGTCCGAGCACCGTCCGGCGGCTCATGGCCGGCCGTCCGCGCGACGCGCTCAGGTGCTTCGGCTCCGCCCCCGTGGACCTGTTCGTGCCCGGCACGTCCGCGATCCGCCGCGGGAAGGCGTTCGGATGACCGACGTGCCCGCCTACACCGTCGTCGTCCCGACGATCGGCCGGCCCTGCCTCGCCGAGTGCCTGGGCGCGCTCGCCGCGGCCCCGGGACACCCGCCGCACGAGGTGATCCTCGTGGACGACCGGCCCGCGCCCGACGGCGAGCTGCCGCTGCGCGCGGCCGGTCCGCTGCTCGACCGGGTGCGGATACTGCGCACCGGCGGCAAGGGCCCGGCCGCGGCCCGCAACGCCGGCTGGCGTACCGTCGAGACCCCCTGGACGGTCTTCCTCGACGACGACGTCCAGGTGCGCGCGGACTGGTCCCGGCTGCTCGCCGAGGACCTGCGGGAGGCCGGCGAGGACGTCGGCGGCATCCAGGGGCGGCTGCACGTCCCCCTGCCCCCCGACCGCCCGCTCACGGAGTCGGAACGCAACACCAGGTGCCTGGAAAACGCCGCCTGGGCCACGGCCGACATGGCCTACCGCACCGCCGCGCTCACTAGGGTCGGCGGCTTCGACGAACGCTTCCCGCGCGCCTTCCGCGAGGACGCCGACCTCGCCCTGCGCGTCCGGCGGGCCGGCTGGTCGCTGGTCTGGGGCAGACGGATCACCCGCCACCCGGTCCGCCCGGCGCACGGGTGGGCCTCACTGCCCGCGCAGCGCGCCATCGCCGACGACGCGCTGACGAACCGGCTGCACGGGCGCGACTGGTGGGACCGCGCCCGGGCGCCCCGCGGCCGGCTGTCCCGCCACCTGGCCGTGACCGGTGCCGCCCTCGGCACGGCCGTCTGCGCGCTGGCCGGCCGCCGCAGGGCCGCCATCGCCTGCGCCGCCCTGTGGACGCTCGGCACGGCCGAGTCCGCCCTCGCCCGCATCCTGCCCGGCCCCCGCTCCGCCCGTGAGATCGCCGGGGTGCTCGGCACCAGCGTGCTCATACCGCCCCTCGCGGTACGGCACTGGCTGCGCGGAGTCGTCCGCCACCGGCACGCACAACCGCCGGGAGACACCGGGTGAACCCGCTCTGTGCCGTCCTGTTCCACCTCGACGGCACTCTCGTGGCGGACGTGCTGCCCTGCACCGCCGGCCCGAAAACCTCCGGCTGCCCCCGCCGGACCGCCCCGGGTGCTGCGCCGGCGCGACCGCGTACCGCCGGACCTGGAACGAACGCCGCCTCGCGGTGCCGCAGCGGGCCGTCCGCGGTTCACCCGCACGGCGGTATGCCGGCCGAACCGTCCGAGACGCGACACGCCCGGACCGAGTCGTTGCGCCCGGCGCGGGGCGCAGGCACAGTGAACTCCCCGGTCAAGACGCGGCTGGCTGATCCTGATCCTTCCCCACCCAGGAAGCGGCGATCCCCATGGACGACGGTCAGCGCCCCCGTGCCCGGATCCGCCCCTACGGCCCGGCCCCGCTGCTCCTGCAGACCGTGCACGAACACCGGCCCGAGGCCGGCGCGGTCAGCCTCCTGAGGGCCCGTGGCACGGTTGACGCCTCCAACGCCGGCGAGTTCTCCGAAGCGCTCGCCGAGCACATCACCCAGGCCGACAAGGCAGGCGAACACCCGGTGCTGGACATGACCGAGCTGTATCTCGCCTGCGCGGCCGCGGTACGGGCCGTCGACCGGGCCACCGGCGTCCTTGCCTTCTCCGGCCGCGCCCTGCCCGTCGTACAGCCCCGGCCGCACGTACGGGAGGCACTGCGCGCCGCGGGGCTGCCGGGCGTGCGGGCCCACGCCACGATGACGGCCGCCCTGACCTCCCTGCGGGACTCCGTGGCGACCGCGAGACGCGCCGATACGCCGCCCGGCGGCACCGTGCGGTGAACACACGGGCCGTTACACCCGCGGCGCGGTGGATGGCGCGATCGCGGGTCGGACACCTACCGTGCACAGTGGTCAGGAAGAGGCCGCTCGACTTCTGTGTGACGTCCTGATCTGGGTGATGCCATGAAACCCTCTTCCGACCCGCCCGCCGCCCCGGCCCCGCTCGTCATCGAGTCGTCCGTCGTCGAGGGACTGCCCGCCGAAGGAGCGCTTCTGCTGCGGATGTCGGGCAGCCTCGACGCGGCGGGAGCCGAGGCCTGGTCGGCGGAGCTGCGCGGGCACCTCGAAGAGGCGGACCGCGCGGGCCTGCGGCCCGTCCTGGACATGGCTCATGTGCAGCTCGGCGGCGCCGCCGTACTGCACACGCTCAGTGAGACGACCCGCTCGCGCACCGGACGACCGGACCTGATCATCGTCCGCGCCCGGCCCGGAGTGCGCGAGGCGGTGCACCTGGCCCGCCTGAACGGCGTGCGGCTCTACGCCACCCTCGACGAGGCGTTGCGGGAGCTGGCCCGAGCCGCCTCCCGCGTGGAGGACCTGCCCGCCTGGCGGTCGCAGATGGCGGATCCGCTGCGGCCCAGTTACGAGGATCTGCGCAAGGAGGTCCGCGCGCTGCGCGCCCGGGTCCGTACCGCCCCGGTCATCGGCATGGCGCAGGGCGTGCTCATGGTCCGCTACGGCCTGCCCGACTCCGGCAGCGCCTTCCGGGTGCTGCGCGAGGCCTCGCAGCGGTTCAACGTGCCGTTGCGCGTCCTCGTCTCCGCCGTGGTGGTGGCCCGGCCGCCGGACGGCGAGGCGTGGTTCCCCGGCCGGTGCTCCCTGCCCGTGCCACAGCTGCGGATCCTGGCCCGCGACGGCCGGGACCCCCGCTGCCGCAGACAGATGATCGACGCCGTGCTGCACGAGGCACTGGCCATCGGGCGGGCGCCGGCCGGGTACGTGCGCTTCGTCGACCCGGCGGCGAACACGCTGATGGTGGAGACCCACTACGGCTGTGTGGACGCGCTCGTCGACCACCTCGTGCGCGGTTGGGACGCGGGCACGGCCGACGCGGTGGCGCGGCTGCGCGGACGCCGGGTGAGCGTGCCCGACGTGGCCGCCGACGCGCTGCTCTCCGAGGAGTTCCGGCGCGTCCTGCTGACCACGGGCACCGGCGCGCTGTACAGCGTCCCGGTGCTGTCCTCGTCCGGCTCCTGCACCGGCGTGCTCACCCTGCACTGGGCCGACGCCGGTCACCGGCCGAGCGCCACCCAGACCGAGGCCCTCGGCCTGCTGGCCGCGGACACGGCGGCCTGGCTGAGCTGGTACAACCGCTCGGTCCTCCTCGACGCCCTCGAACACCTCCACCGGGTGGCGAGCGGTTCCGCCCTCTCGCCTGCCGCTTCCACCGCTTCCGCCGCATCCGCGGAGGACGGTGCGGGTGACCCGCGCCGCCCCGGGAACCCGGAGCATGCACGCACCACGCACCAACCGGAGGGAGTCCGGCGCATGTCCAACCCGCAGCAGCCCGAACTGCGGCGCAGTGACAAGGAAGGCGCCACTTCGCAGGACAGCGGCGAGCTGGAGGGCCGCCGGACGGCCGAGCGGAACGCGGGCGCCCGCCCGCACGGCTCGGACCAGGGCGAAAAGGGCGGCGGCGTGCCCCCGGCCCAGCGGCCCGACCATCCCTGACCGCCCACCGCCCCACCGCCCCAGCAATCCGGCCCCGACGCCCCACCGCCCGCCGGGGCGAGCCCTGACGACCGGCGGCGTCGGCGACGCGGTTGCGGGGCTGAGGTGAGCGAGTGACGAACCCGGCCCTGCGGCGGTGAAAGCGTCACGGCAGCCGGCAGGCAGACGCGGGACTGCGAGCCCGGTTCCGATGCGGCTCGAAGCGTCGCTTCGCCCGCAGGCAGCGCCGCCCCTCAGGTAGCGCCGCCCCTCCGGCGGGTACGCCCGGTGTGCGGCCGTGCGCCGGTATGCGCGCGATCCCGGCACTTGGCCGGCGTGGCACACCTTCCCGCCTCCCCTGACCCCCGCAGCCACCCCGGCCTGCGCCACGCACACCCGTGCGCGCAGCTCCCCGCGGCCCGGCCACCGGCCGGACACCCGGCGGCTCGCCGCGAGCAGTGAGCCCCTCGTGGCCCCCGCCTGTAGTCCCTGCGGGCCGTCCGCCGCCCGCCGTGGTCACGGCGGAGGGCGCCGGGCCCCCGCCCGGTCCGGGCCCACGCGCTACGCTCGCCGGTATGCGGATCTCCGTCTCCTCCGACATGGACGAACCCGTGGCCCGTCTGCTCCTCGCCGAGTTGCAGCGCCGTGGTCACGCGGTGCGCGCGCACGGCGCGCTGCGGCCGGGCGCCGACGCGCAGTGGGCGGCCTGCTCGGAGGCGGCGGCCCGGGACGTGGCCGAGGGCGCCGCCGACCAGGCGGTGGTCTGCTGCTGGACCGGCACGGGCGCGTCCATCGCGGCCAACAAGGTGCCCGGCGTACGCGCGGCGCTGTGCGCGGACGCCGTCACCGCCGACGGCGCCCGCCGCTGGAACGACGCCAACGTTCTCGCGCTGAGCCTGCGCCTGACCTCGGAACCGCTGCTGAAGGAGATCCTCGACGCCTGGTTCGCGGCGGAACCCAGCCAGGACCCCGAGGACCGGCAGAACGTGGCCCGCGTCGGCCGCCTGGACGCCGCCCGGAGGGATTCCTAGGGGCGTACGGCGGTCCGGCGCGGGCCGGGCCGGTGTGCCGGACGGGCACTCAGTGGGCGCCCAGTCCGCCGCCACCGAACGAGCCGCTGGATCCCCGGCTCCAGCGCGGCCGGTCCTTCGACTCGCTCGGCCTGGAGTCCATGTTGCTCAGCTCGTAGGGGGTGAGGGGACGGCCCCCCTCGGGGGTCTGCGGAACCTCCTGGGATTCCCTGTTCTGCCGGACTTCGCGCACCGGGCCGTCCGGTGGCAGCTTGGGCTGTTCCTCGGGCCGCGGCCGGGGGGACTCGCGGTACTTGACGCGGGAGTTCATCCAGAAGCCACCGGCGAGCAGGGCCAGTACGCCCACGGCCACGATGAACAGGACGAGGCTCATCAGGCCGCTCGCTGCGGCCAGCTGCATCGATGCGGTACTCATAGCTCAGGAATACCCCGCCCAGAACCGGACGAACCGGACATCTTGCGTGACGGTGGGCAGACGTACCGCGACCCGGGCGGCCCGCGCTCGCCGGAAGCCCGGCGCGTGGCGCCCGACCGGCGTATCCTCCGGCGCGCACGGTGTTTGCCGTCCTGCACCCCGGCTACCCGCACCATGTGACCACGCCGACTTCGCAGCAGCTCTACCGGTTCCTGGAGGACCGCTTCGCGTGTGCGCAGGCCTGTACGGAGTGCGCCCGGGCCTGCGCGGTGCGCGCGAGTCTGGTCGACCCTGACGGCACCGACCGCCAGGAGCGGGTGCGCAGGCTGGGCATCATGTGCGCCGAGGTGTGCGATTCCACCTGCCGTGTCCTGTGCGAGGAGGCCCGGCAGGACGAGGACGAGATCCGCATCCGGCTGGAGTGGTGCCGCTCCACGTGCCTGGAGTGCGCCCATGCCTTCGACGGCCAACCCGGCGCCGAGTCGGCCGCGGCCACCTGCAGGACCTGCGCTGACGCCTGCTCGGAGTTCTTGCAGAGCCTCATGTGACCCTCTCGTACGGCCCCCGGGCCGGCGGGGGCGCGGAATTCCCCTGGGACACCTCATTCCCTATTTCTGAAACACGTTCTACGGTGTGCGCCGTCAGGACCGCCCTTGGGGAGCCTGGAGGCGCCGTGCATCTCGACCACACGCCCGAGCAGCAGCGACTGCGCGCCGAACTGCGCGCCTACTTCGCCGAACTGGTCCCGGCGGGCGCCTACGCCCGGTACACCGACCCGGCCGCGCAGAAGCGGTTCTACCGGGACACCATCCGCCGGCTCGGCACCGACGGCTGGCTCGGCGTCGGCTGGCCCAAGGAGTACGGCGGGCGCGGCATGACGGCGATGGAACAGTTCATCTTCTTCGACGAGGCCGCGCAGGCCGGCGTACCGCTGCCGCTGATGGCGCTGAACACGGTCGGCCCGACACTCATGCGCTTCGGCACCGAGGAACAGAAGGCCTACTTCCTGCCGCGCATCCTGTCGGGCGAGATCGACTTCGCCATCGGCTACAGCGAACCGGACGCCGGCACCGATCTCGCCGCCCTGAAGACCAGGGCCGTACGGGACGGTGACGCGTATGTCGTCAACGGACAGAAGATCTGGACGACGAACGGCGACACCGCGGACTGGGTGTGGCTCGCCGTGCGCACCGACCCCGCCGCCCCGCCGCACAAGGGCATCACCATGCTGCTGGTGCCGACCACCGACCCGGGCTACTCCTGCACACTCATCACCACGCTCGCCTCCCACGACACCACCGCCAGCTACTACGAGGACATCCGCGTCCCGGTCTCCCGGCGGGTCGGCGAGGAGAACCAGGGCTGGCGGCTGATCACCAACCAGCTCAACCACGAGCGCGTCACGCTCGCCGCGCACGGCACCATGGCCATCCGCGCCCTGCACGACGTCCAGCGCTGGGCGACGGAGACCAAGCTCTGCGACGGCCGCCGCGTGGCCGACCTGGGCTGGGTGCGCCGGCTGCTCGCCCGCACCCACACCCGGCTCGACGCGCTGAAGCTCCTGAACTGGCAGATGGTCACGGCCGTCCAGGACGGCACGCTCACCCCGCAGGACGCCTCCGCCGTCAAGGTCTACGGCTCCGAGGCCCGCCGCGACGCCTACGCCTCCCTCATGGAGATCGTCGGCGCCGCCGGATCCCTGAAGGAGGGCTCGGCGGGTGCCGTCCTGCACGGTGAGCTGGAGCGCGGCTACCGCTCGGCGGTCATCTTCACCTTCGGCGGCGGCAACAACGAGATCCAGCGCGAGATCATCTCGTGGATCGGCCTGGGGATGCCGAGGGTGCGGCGTTAGCCTGCGGGCATGGGCGACCCCGGGCTGTTCACGCCGAACTCCGTGACCTGGCAGATGCACGGCGACCCCATGATGTGGGTCGCCGGCGTCCGCGCGCTGTACCTCCAGGCCCTGCACCCGCGCGCGGTCCGGGGCGTCATGCAGAACTCCGACTTCCGGCGCGACGCCTGGGGCCGGCTCATGCGCACCGCCGACTTCGTCGGCACGACGACGTACGGCACCACACAGGCCGCCGAGCGGGCCGGTGCGCGGGTGCGGAAGATCCACCGCATGCTGTCGGCCACGGATCCGGACAGCGGCGAGCGGTACGGCATCGACGAACCCGAGCTGCTGTTGTGGGTGCACTGCGCGGAGATCGACTCCTATCTGCACGTGCTGCGCCGCTCCGGGTTCCCGCTCACCGACGCGCAGGCCGACCGGTACGTGGCCGAACACCGGGTCAGCGCGCGCCTGGTGGGCCTGGACCCGGCGACCGTACCCGCGAGCCGGGCCGAACTCGCCGCGTACTTCGGCGCGGTGCGGCCGGAGCTGGCGGCGGGACCCGAAGCGCGCACCGTGGACGACTTCCTGCTCCGCCCGCCGACGCATCTCCTTCTCGTCCCGGCGCGCGAGGTGCTGTGGCGGCGCGTGGCGCAGCTGGCGTACGCCGCTCTGCCGCCGTACGCCCACGAGCTGTACGGCAGACCGGCCCCCGCACCCGCCGTCGTCACCCGCCGGCTGCGGGCCACAGGAGCGCTGCTGCGCCGCGTTCCGGCACGTGTGCGCTGGCAGCTGCCGCCCAAACACATCCTGCGGGCCATGGCGAGGCTCGGACCGGGGGCCCGTCCGGCACCGTACAAAGTCGGACGATAGGCCGCCATACTGGGCGAGCAGGGGTGTGGCGCGGATCGGGCCGGTGGGACGGCCTGACGTGGCGCGGCGGCGGCCCCCGGCAGCGGGGCGGACGGCGACGGGGGCGGCGGATCGCTATGGGGGAGAACAGGCTGGTCCAGGGTCGGTACCGGCTGCTCGACCTGATCGGGCGGGGCGGGATGGGCGAGGTGTGGCGGGCCCGGGACGAGTCCCTCGGCCGGCAGGTCGCGGTGAAGTGCCTCAAACCGCTCGGTCCCTGCCACGATCCGTCCCTCACCCGCGCCCTGCGGGAGCGGTTCCGACGCGAGGCCCGGGTGGCCGCCGCCCTCTCGCACCGCGGGGTGACCGTCGTCCACGACTTCGGCGAGTCCGACGGGACCCCGTACCTGGTGATGGAGCTGCTGGAGGGCCGCGACCTGAGCCGGCTGCTGGAGGACAACAAGGGGCATCCGCTGCCCGTGGACGACGTGGCGGACATCGCCGCCCAGGTCGCCGCCGCGCTCGCCTACACCCACCGTCAGAGCGTGGTGCACCGGGACCTGAAGCCGGCCAACATCGTGCGGCTGACCGACGGCACCGTGAAGATCTGCGACTTCGGCATAGCCCGCCTCGGCCACGACATCGGACTCACCGCCCGGCTCACCGGCACCGGCGTCGCCCTGGGCACCCCGCACTACATGTCCCCGGAGCAGATCGGCGGCGGCGAGGTCGACCAGCGCAGCGACCTGTACTCGCTGGGCTGCGTGCTGTACGAGATCGCCACCGGCGCACCGCCGTTCGACCTGGAGGACGCCTGGGCGATCCTCGTCGGCCACCGCGACACCCCGCCCCGGCCCCCGCGCGAACGACGCCCCGAGCTGCCCGGCCACCTGGAGCGGATCATCCTCGACCTGCTGGCCAAACGACCCGAGGAACGGCCGTGCGACGCCCGGGAGTTGGTACGCAGGATCCGCGACGGGCGCGCAACGGCCGTCGCCGGCACGGCCGGAGGCCCGGCGAGCCGGGAAGTCTCACGCGAGCTTCGCCTGCCGTCCTGGACCGGGGGGATGACCACCGGACACAAGGCGCTCGGCGCGGGACTGTGCGCGCTGCCCCCGGATCCGGGGGCAGCCCTGTCGGCCCGGTGGGCGGTCGCGCCCCGCAAGGGCGCGGGGACCGGCGCGACGGGCCACATCGGACCCGCGGAGGCTCGCCGCCCCGAACCGGCACCCCCCGCGGAGAGCGCCGCACTTCCCGCGGAGAGCGCCGTGCGGCACCGCGCGGCCGTCCGGCTGGCCGCGCTCGGCCGGTGGGCCGAGGCGGGCGAGGCGCACGCGGCCGTGGCCGCCGAGCGGGCCGCGCTCCTCGGCCCCGACCACCCCGAGACCCTGGCCGGCCGCCACGAGGCCGCCTTCGCCCTCCTGCGCGCCGGTCGGGTCGCCGAGGCGCTGACCGCCTACGCGGATCTCGCGGAGACCAGAGCCCGCGTGCTCGGCCCCGACCATCCCGACACCCTCGCCGCCCGTCAGGAGACGGCCTATGCGCTGGGACGGCTGGGCCACTACTTCGAGGCCCACCAGGTGTACGCGGAGGTGCTGGCCGCCCGGGTGCGCGTCATGGGCCCCGAACACCCCGACACCCTGCGCTGCCGCCACAACCTCGCCTGCACCCTCGGCCGGCTCGGCCGTCTGGACGACGCCTGCCGTACGGCCCTCGACGTGGCCGCCGCCCGGGCCAGGGTGCTCGGTGCGGACCATCCCGACACCCTGGTCTCGCGCTGCGAAGTCGCCTACGCCCAGGGCCAGTCGGGCCGCTGGGAGGAGGCGCTGCGCATCTACGCGGAGGTCGCCGAGGCCAGAGCGCGGGTACTGGGTGCAGATCACCCCGACACCCTCGCCGCACGCTACGAGACCGCCCTCAGCCTCGGCCGCCTCGGTCGCAGCGCGGACGCCCTGCGCGTGTACCGCGAGCTGATCGGGGACCGCACCCGCGTGCAGGGCCCGACCCACCCCGAGACCCTGCGCGCCCGGCACGGCCTCGGGGTCAACCTCGGCCGGCTCGGGTGCTGGGAGGACGCCCTGACCGAGGCCCGGGACGTGTGTCTGGTCCGCGAGCAGACCCTGGGGCCCGCGCACCCCGACACGCTCGTCAGCCGCCGCGAGGTCGCGGTCGCCCTGGGCTGGCTGGGCCGCTGGGAGCAGGCCCTCACGGAGTACCGGCGGATCACCGCGACCCGCGAGCAGATCCTCGGCCCGGACCACCCCGACACCCTCGCCGGCCGCAACGACGAGGCGCACTGCCTGGAACGCCTCGGCCGCCGTGCCGAAGCGGTGGAGCTGTACCGGAGGGTCGCCGTACTGAGCCGGCAGCGGGCCTCTGGCGGGCGGTGAAAGCGGAGCCACGGGCCGCTCCTGTACGCGATGCCGCAGGACCGGCGCGTGCTCGTGGTCAGCCCTGCGGGCCGCCGCCGTCGGGACCCCGGCCGGGTGACCACGATCGATGACCGGCGCGCCGGGGCCCGGCCTCGGCCGGAGCGGACCCCGGTGCGGGGCGGCCGGCTGCCGGGCGGCGACGAGGACCACGGACACGAGCTCTCGCCGACCGGGATCATCCCGTGTTACCAAGAACCATGTCTGCCAACGAGGGAACCCGCGCGTACGACGCCGTCATCGTCGGCGGCGGCCACAACGGCCTGGTCGCCGCCGCCTACCTGGCCCGCGCCGGCCGTTCGGTGCTGGTGCTGGAGCGACTCGGCCACACCGGCGGCGCCGCCGTCTCCACCCGCCCGTTCGCCGGTGTCGACGCCCGGCTGTCCCGCTACTCCTACCTGGTCAGCCTGCTGCCGCAGAAGATCGTGCGCGATCTCGCACTGGACTTTCGCGTCCGCTCCCGCACCATCTCCTCCTACACCCCCACGGAGCGGGACGGCCGGCCCACCGGACTCCTCGTCGGCGGCGGCGAGCAGCGCACCAGGCAGGCCTTCGCCCAACTGACCGGCGGCGAGCGCGAGTACGAGGCCTGGCAGCGCTTCTACGGCATGACCACGCGCGTCGCCGAGCGCGTCTTCCCGACCCTCACCGAGCCCCTGCCCACCCACGAGGAACTGCGCCGCCGCATCGACGACGAGACCGCATGGCGGACCCTGTTCGAGGAGCCCATCGGCGTCGCCGTCGAGGAGAACTTCCAGGACGACCTCGTCCGGGGCGTGGTCCTCACCGACTCCCTCATCGGCACCTTCGCCGACGCACACGACCCCTCCCTCGTCCAGAACCGCTGTTTCCTCTACCACGTCATCGGCGGCGGCACCGGCGCCTGGGACGTGCCCGTCGGCGGCATGGGTGCCCTCACCGACGCCCTGGCCGAGGCGGCCCGTTCGGCGGGCGCGGTCGTCACGACCGGGCACGAGGCGGTCCGGATCGCCACCGACGGGGAAACCGCCGAGGTCACCTATCGCACGGCAGACGGGGAAGGCGTCGCCGCCGCCCGGTACGTCCTGGTGAACGCCTCCCCGCAGGAACTGGCCGCGCTCACCGGCGACGCGGCACCCGAACCGGCCGAGGGTGCCCAGCTCAAGGTCAACATGCTGCTGACCCGGCTGCCCAGGCTGCGCGACCCGGCCGTCGACCCGCGCGAGGCCTTCGCCGGCACCTTCCACATCGCCGAGGGCTACACGCAGCTCGCCACCGCCCACGCCCAGGCCTCCGCCGGCGAACTCCCCGCCGCCCCGCCCTCGGAGATCTACTGCCACTCCCTGACCGACCCCACCATCCTCGGCCCCGAGCTCGCCGAGCGCGGCTACCAGACGCTCACCCTGTTCGGCCTGCACACCCCGGCCCGGCTCTTCGACCGGGACAACGACGCCGTACGAGAGGAACTGCTCAAGGCCACCCTCGCCCAGCTCGACACCCACCTCGCCGAACCCCTCACCGACTGCCTGGCCACCGACGCCGAGGGCCGCCCCTGCATCGAGGCGAAGACCCCCCTCGACCTCGAACGGGACCTGCGGCTGCCCGGCGGCAACATCTTCCACCGCGCCCTTTCCTGGCCCTACGCACAGCAGGACACGGGCCGTTGGGGCGTGGAGACCCGGCACCGGAACGTCTTGCTGTGCGGCGCGGGCGCGGTGCGCGGGGGAGGGGTGAGCGGCGTACCGGGGCACAACGCGGCGATGGCGGTGCTGGAGGCCCCCGCGTAACACGGGCACAGAGGGACACAGCGGTCCGCAAAGAATCTGACGGGACGTCAGAAAAGCTCTTCCGTCGTCCGGCCGGCTGCGGCATCCTGCGCCCATGCAGACGGAGCTGAGCAGGAAACTGGGAGTCGAGCACGCCGTCTTCGGCTTCACGCCGTTCCCCGCCGTCGCCGCGGCCATCAGCCGGGCCGGCGGCTTCGGCGTGCTCGGCGCGGTCCGCTACACCGCCCCCGACGACCTCAAACGCGACCTCGACTGGCTGGACGCGCACACCGGCGGCCGGCCCTACGGGCTGGACGTCGTCATGCCCGCCAAGAAGGTCGAAGGCGTGACGGAGGCGGACGTCGAGGCCATGATCCCCGAGGGGCACCGGCGGTTCGTGCGCGAGACCCTCGCCAAGTACGGCGTCCCCGAGCTGGCCGAGGGCGAGGCGTCCGGCTGGCGCATCACCGGCTGGATGGAACAGGTCGCCCGCACCCAGCTCGACGTCGCCTTCGACTACCCGATCCGGCTGCTCGCCAACGCCCTCGGCTCCCCGCCCGCCGACGTCGTCGCCCGCGCCCACGACCGGGACGTCCTGGTGGCCGCCCTCGCCGGCAGTGCCCGGCACGCCCGCAAGCACCAGGAGGCGGGCATCGACATCGTCGTCGCCCAGGGCTACGAGGCCGGCGGCCACACCGGTGAGATCGCCACCATGGTGCTCACCCCGGAGGTCGTGGAAGCCGTCGCCCCCCTGCCCGTGCTGGCCGCCGGAGGCATCGGCAGCGGACAGCAGGTAGCCGCCGCCCTCACCTTGGGCGCTCAGGGTGTGTGGCTGGGCTCTCTGTGGCTGACCACCACAGAAGCAGATCTGCACGCGCCCGCCCTCACCCGCAAGCTCCTTGCCGCCGGGTCGGGCGACACGGTCCGCTCCCGTGCCCTGACGGGCAAGCCCGCACGCCAGCTCCGTACCGAGTGGACCGACGCCTGGGACGATCCGGCCGGCCCCGGCACCCTGCCCATGCCGCTGCAGGGCCTGCTGGTGGCCGAGGCGGTCTCCCGTATCCAGAAGTACGAGGTCGATCCGCTGCTCGGCACGCCCGTCGGCCAGATCGTCGGCCGGATGACCAGCGAACGCAGTGTCCAGGCCGTCGTCGACGACCTCACCCGCGGCTTCGAGAAGGCCGTGGACCGCATCAACCGCATCGCCGGAAGGAGCGGCCAGTCGTGAGCACACCCCCTGCCGGATTCTGGGCCCAGGCCGCCCAGCAGCCCGACCGTACCGTCCTCGTCGCTCCCGACGGCGAGGAATGGACCGCCGGCCGTCTGCACCATGCCGCCAACCGGCTCGTCCACGGGCTGCGGGCGGCCGGCCTGCGGCGCGGCGACGCCTTCGCCGTCGTCCTGCCCAACGGCACCGAGTTCCTCACCGCCTACCTGGCCGCCACCCAGGCCGGCCTCTATCTGGTACCGGTCAACCACCACCTCGTCGGCCCCGAGATCGCCTGGATCGTCGCCGACTCCGGCGCCAAGGTGCTCATCGCCCACGAGCGGTTCGCCGACGCGGCGCGCCGGGCCGCCGACGAGGCCGGGCTCCCGGCCACGCACCGGTACGGGGTCGGCGCGGTCCACGGCTTCCGGCCGTACGCCGAACTCCTCGACGGTCAGCCGGAATCGGCCCCCTCCGGCCGCGAACTCGGCTGGGTCATGAACTACACGTCCGGTACGACGGGACGCCCGCGCGGCATCCGCCGCCCGCTCCCCGGCAAGCCGCCCGAGGAGGCCTATCTGGGCGGCTTCCTCGGGATCTTCGGCATCAAGCCGTTCGACGACAACGTCCACCTGGTCTGCTCGCCGCTCTACCACACCGCCGTGCTGCAGTTCGCGGGCGCGTCCCTGCACATCGGCCACCGTCTGGTCCTGATGGACAAGTGGACCCCCGAGGAGATGCTGCGCCTCATCGACACCCACACCTGCACCCACACCCATATGGTCCCCACCCAGTTCCACCGCCTGCTGGCCCTCCCGGACGAGGTGAGGGCCCGCTACGACGTCTCGTCCATGCGGCACGCGATCCATGGCGCCGCCCCCTGCCCCGACCATGTCAAGCGCGCCATGATCGACTGGTGGGGGCACTGTGTGGAGGAGTACTACGCGGCCAGCGAGGGCGGCGGCGCCTTCGCCACCGCCGAGGACTGGCTGAAGAAGCCCGGCACCGTCGGCAGGGCCTGGCCCATCAGTGAACTCGCGGTGTTCGACGACGACGGCGACCGGCTCCCGCCCGGCGGGCTCGGCACCGTCTACATGAAGATGAGCACCGGCGCCTTCTCCTACCACAAGGACGAGGCCAAGACCCGCAAGAACCGCATCGGCGACTTCTTCACGGTCGGCGACCTCGGCTACCTGGACGAGGACGGCTACCTCTTCCTGCGCGACCGCAAGATCGACATGATCATCTCCGGTGGGGTCAACATCTACCCGGCCGAGATCGAGTCCGTGCTGCTCTCCCACCCCGCCGTCGCCGACGCCGCTGCCTTCGGCATCCCGCACGACGACTGGGGGGAGGAGGTCAAGGCCGTCGTCGAACCCGCTCCCGGGCATGAACCCGGCCCGGACCTGGCCGCGTCCCTCCTCGACCACTGCGCGCAGCGGCTCGCCGGCTACAAGCGGCCCAAGAGCGTCGACTTCATCGCCGAGATGCCCCGCGACCCCAACGGCAAGCTGTACAAGCGGCGGCTGCGCGACCCGTACTGGCAGGGGCGCAGCCGGCCGGTGTGACCACGGTCCGGCGCGATGCCGGCACGTCCGTCCTCAAGGGCGGTGGCGAGGACCGCCCTCCAGGAACCCGGCGAGACCGGCGGCGTCGGTGCCGACCTTGCGGTAGACACTGGACAGCAGCTGCCGCACGCCCTGCTCGGTCAGGCGCAGTTCCTTGGCGATCACCGCCACCGGGTGTCCCTGGACGGTCAGTTCGGCGGTACGGCGCTCCTGGGCGGTCAGGGTGTCCGGCTGGACGTAGCGCAACGGCAGCGGGCGCAGCCCGGCCGCCGAGAGTTCCGTCCTGGCCCGGGCGGCGAGTCCCTCGGCTCCGCAGTGGACGGCTCCTTCCAGGCCCTGGTAGAGCCGGTCGGCGGCCTCCTGCAGCCGCCCGTTGCGGGACAGCGCGGCGCCGTGGCCGATCTGGGCGCGGGCGAGTTCGTAGGCGGCGGGCGACTGCTCCAGGTGGTCGACGGCCTGCGCGTACAGCTCGAGTGCCGCCGTTCCGCCGGTCACCTCGGCGAGGGTGTGCAGGGCCTGGCCGACGATGGAGGCGGCGCCGAAGTCCCGGGCGCGGCGGACGGCGTCCTGGGCATGGGCGAGCGCAGCGTCCCGGGCGGTGGGGGCGAGGGCGCTCGCGAGCCGCAGCTGCCACGGGCACCAGGCCGGATTGCGCCAGGCACGTGTGTCCAGCCAGTTCCCGACCTCGGACAGCACCGCCGCCGCTTCCGCGTGCCGCCCCTCCGCCAGGAGCAGTTCCGCGTACACGGTGCGCGGGTCGGGATAGATGACGGCGTTCGGGGTCATCTCCCCGAAGTGGTGGTCGTCGGCGAGTGCGCGAGCCTCGGTGATGCGCCCCCGGGCCAGCAGGGTCTGGATCAGGACGCTGACGCCGTACCACTGGGCGGGCACGGCCCCCTCCACCTTCTTGGCGATCCGCAGACCTTCCCGGACGAGGTCCTCGGCCTCGGCCAGGCAGCCGCGCTGGTAGCGGATATAGCCGGCCAGGGCCTGACCGAGCGCCAGGTGGGAGCCGCGCCAGCCCATGGCCACGCATTCGGCGATCCCCTTGTTGAACAGCCCCTCGGCCCTTCGCGGTTGGTCGCCGTACATGAACACGAGGGCGACCGAGGCGGGTACCTCGAAACCGCGGTTCTCGTCGGTCCAGCTCATGCCGCCACGCAGGGCCTTCTCGGCATAGGTGAGGGCGATCTGCCGCGGTTCGCCCCGCAGGACGGCATCCCAGGCCCGCAGGCCCAGGATGTAGCGTTCCTCCAGGCTGCGACCGGGCAACTGCTCGGCCAGACGCGCCAGGGTCCGGGAGCGGGCCGGCGAGTCGGGGTCGTCGGTGCGGATCATGCTCCAGACGAAATGGTCCGCCTGCATACGCAGTTTGACGCGCGGACTGGCGGCCTGCCTCGCCTCCTCCGCGGCCACGCTCACGGCCTGGGCCAGCTGATCGGTGTGAGCCAGGGCCTGTGTCAGCCGAAAGACGATGGAGGCGCGCAGATCCGGGTCGACGGCGGGCTCCGCCAGTGCCTGGCGGAGATACCGCACCGTGGCCATGGGCTCGATCAGGAACGTGGCGCACGCGAGTTCGTGAAGGAGCGCGGCGCGGTCCTCGGGCAGGGGCGGTTCCTGCAGCGCACGGTTCAGCAGGCGCTGGGCGGCCTCGGTCGCTCCGGCGTGGAGGTACTCCCGAGCGGCCTCGCGCAGACACGCGACAGCCTCGGGGCGGCCCTCGCAGGGGACCTCCAGCAGATGCCGGGCGGCGGCGGTGGGGCCGTGTCCCGCGGCCACGACGGCCTGCGCGGCGGCGTTGTGCAAACCGGCGCGGAAGCCGGTGCGAATGGACCGGTAGATCGTCGTGGCGATCAGCGGGTGGAGGAACTCTAGCTCACCCTCGGGGCCATGGCCGTCGGCGAGGATCCGGGCCGCGCGCAGCTTCTCGGTGGCCTCGGTGGCGGCCTCGTCGCCGAGCACCGCGATGGTCGCGGCGAGCTGCGGTGAGAAGGGCGAACCCAGTACGGCCGCGGTGTGGGCGAAGCGAACGGTCGCCGTGTCGAGTCGTTCCAGACGCTCGATCAGTCCCGGGCCCTTGATCGCGGCGGCGAGCTCACGCATCGCGGGCAGGTCGTCCTCGGTGCCGCTCAGTTCCCGCTCGGCGAGTCCGATGGCGAGCTCCACCGTTTCGAACGGGCTCCCGCCGGTGGCCGACCAGCATTCCTTGCAGAACACGTCCTCGGCTGCCTCACCGACTTCGTTCCTGATGATCTGCGCCGCACCGTCGGCGGTGAGGTGCGCCAGGTCGTGGGGGCGGTCGCCGTGGTGTCCGACCAGCGCGCGGAGTTCGTCCGCCGCGCAGGGCAGTTCGTCGGGCCGGTAGGCGACCACGATCAGCAGGGGGAGGTCGTCGACTCGTGCCGCGAAGGAGGAGAGCCAGCGCAGGGACTCCAGGTCCGCCCAGTGCAGGTCGTCCAGGAGCAGGACGACGGGCGCCTTCTTCACGGTGAGCCGTGTCATGACCCAGTCGAGACCTTCGCGGACCCCGGTCGGGTCGGGCGCGGGGGCGGGACCGCTCGCTTCGAGGCCGAGGACCGCGGCCACGATGTCGTACCAACTTCCCAGGAAGGTGCGGAGTTCCGCCCCGTCCATCCGCGCCAGCGAGGGCTGCAGCAGCTGGCGCACCACGCGGAACGCCGACCCCTGTTCCTTCTCCCCGCCCCTTCCCGACAGCACGGTGAATCCGTGCGCCGCGGCGCGGACACGTGCTTGCGTGATGAGTGCCGTCTTGCCCAGCCCGGCCGGACCGGTGAAGGCGAGCAGTCCTCCGCGGCTCGCCCGGGGCACCCCGTCCGTGGTACGGCGCAGTTCCTGGAAGGCGGCGTCGAGGGCCTGAAGTTCCTGCCGGCGCTCGATCAAGCTCCGTTGCTCCGTGAGCGATTGCCGCGGCTCCGTCGCCATGTGCCGTACCGCCTTCTTTCGTTCGGCCCGGGGGAAGCCGAGCGTACGCCTGGGGGAGGTACGACAGGCCGGTTTGGGCACCATGGGGTGAATCATGAATCGCAGGTGGGATAATGTCCGCCGATCGGGTAGAAGGCGTGAATGGCCACCTCTCGGCGGCGCTGTCGCGGGAGCGTGTCAGGTGCCCTACGACACGGCGGGCACCGACGCGACGTCCGCGTAGCGCGGCACGGTGCGGGACCAGTGGTAGCACCCGCGGATCCAGCCGATCATGCCCTCCACGTAGCCGATGCCCGCGGGGCTCAACTCCGGTTTGACCTGCGCGTAGAGCTGCTGGAACTCCTCGATCGCGCCGTTGATCTGCCGGATGGCCAGCAGCACGGCGGCCTGCAGGGTGCAGCGGTGTTCGCGCTGGTGGGCCAGGGCCAGGTTGATCATGCCGCCGGCGCGCTGTTCCTTCACCGCGGAGAACAGGTCGGGTATCCACACCGCCGCGTCGGCCGACAGGCGGCCCAGCCGCTGTACGACGGGATGGTGGAGCTCGGCAGGGGTCAGCTCGCGTGGCTGGGCGGCCTCGGACAGCGGGTAGAACGGTTCGATGCCCGCGGTCAGTGACCGTATGGACGTGCAGTCCCCGGTCCGCAGGAGGTAGGGCTGGGCCTGCGCCACCGCTTCGTACAACAGGCCGTGCACATACTCACGGCTCTTCGAGGCCCATCGCGCGGCCTGCGCGGGTGTGCAGCGTTCCCGGACCTGGCGGTGGAGATCGGCCAGGGCAGCTCCGAGACGGGTGCTGGGCGGCCGGCCGTCCCGCAGGATCGCGACACTCTCGCCCAGCATCGGCAGCAGCCTGCCGGGAGAGCGCCGCCCGACGTCCTCGGCACGGTCGTCGAAGACGAACTGATAGGCGATCTGGTTGGCCATGATCTGGAGGAGGCCGGCGTCCATGGTGGGGCTGTTGTAGGACGCGAGCTGGGCGGGGCGGGTGCGGGCGATCATCACGGCCACATCGGGTGCGTCGGTCAGCCCCCACACCTTCAGCCATGCGTCGACGCCGGCCGCGGCTTCGCGTTCATGGGGGTTGCACGCGAACGGGAAGGGCATGTGGAGGTGGGAGTCGATCAGGTCCCGGAGGGTGGAGGCCGGCATTCCGTCTGGGGCTCCGAGCGTGACTTCCTCATGTGTTGTCGACAACGTGGTCACCTGCCGTTCGGCTGTCCGAGGTGCGTGGGGCGACCGTTGTTCCGGGCGCGAGGGAGGTGGCGGCGGGCCCGTGGGGCCGCTGTTCGCAGACCATGACCAGGGAACGCGGTCCCATGGTGATTCCGGGGCGCGGTTTCTGCTCGGCCTGCCCCGGCAGATGGCGCAGGCGGCGGCGGCCGGCGATGGTCGCGAGCGCCAGGGTGGCCTCCACCATGGCGAACTCGTCACCGAGGCATTTGCGGTTGCCCGCGGAGAACGGCATCAGCGCGCGGCGCTGCTCGGCGGTGGGCCGCCCCGGCAGCCAGCGGCCGGGGTCGAAACGCTCGGGGTCGGGGAACGACGAGGGATCGTGGTGCAGGAGGTAGGGGCTGTACACGACGGTGGCCCCCTGGGGCAGACGGCACCCCGCGAGTTCCGTCTCCCGGGTGGTGACGCGGGTGAAGAGCCAGCCGGGTGACGAGTGGCGCAGCGTCTCGGTGACGACGCACCGGGTGTGGACGAGGTGCGGCAGATCGCCGGGACCGGGTCGACGGCCGTCGGCGAGGACGGTGTCGAGCTCGTCGTGCAGCCGGCGCTCCGCCTCCGGATGGCGGGCCAGCAGGCTGAAGGCGGCGGCCAGGCACAGCGCCTGGGTCTCGACACCCGTGAGCAGCAGCGTGATCAGGTGGTCGTGGACCTCCTGGTCGGTGATCGCAGGCCCCTCGCCGGCGCCGCGCGCGGCCGTCAGCAGGGTGCCGAGCACGTCGTCGTGGTCGGTACCCCGGCGGCGCTCCGCGATCGCCGAGTCGATGATCGCGTGCAGCCGGGCGAGCGCGTGGCGGTAGCGGCGGTTGGCGGGCGTGGGCAGGCGGAACAGGGCGTCGATCGGTACGACCGTGCGGACGAAGAGGCCACGGACGACATCGGCGAGACAGCCCCGCACCTCGGCGGTGGTCGTGTCGTCCAGCGAGTCGGAGAGGAGGACCCGGCTGATCACGCGGGTGGTGAGGGTCGTCATCGCCTCGGTGACGGGCACCGTCCGGCCCGCCTGCCACGTCTCGCACACCGAGGCGGACTCCTCGGTGACGAGGTCCGTGTAGGCGGTGAGGTGGGAGGGACGGAAGGCGGGCTGCAGCAGCCGGCGCTTGTCCCGGTGCGCCGGCTGGCGGCAGGTGACGAGACCGTCGCCCATCAGCTTGCCGAGCCTGTCGTACAGCGGGCCCCCCTTGTCGAAGGTGTGCGGATCCATGAGCACCTGATGGGTCAGCTCCGGATGGCACACCACCCAGGCACGCTGGGGGCCCAGCCGTATCTCGACCAGATCCCCCTGTGCGGGCAAAGAATTCAGAAACGCCAGCGGTCGGCGGTAGAAGGCGATACCGTGGCCGAGGAGTGGGAATATGCCGGGAGCAGTACCTGTTCGCCACGTTCGTTTCTGTTCAGGCACAGCACAGCTCATGGGTATCTCCTGCCCGACGAAGACTTGTGAAATGTGTGAATCTGCTACGGACTTGGCCTGAGGGATGTCCTGCCCAAGTTCAACGGTGCTTGGTTTCCGGAAACCTTTCTCCAAAGGGGCGCACAGGAGCACGCAGAAGCAAAAGTTGCATTCGGTGAACAGCCGTTGCTGCTTGACCTGCCTCCGTGCCGGACCGAGGATCATGAGTCATGACGCAGGGACACGGCAGCACGGTCGACGGGGTGCTGCGGCGCAGCGCCCGACGCACCCCGGCCCGCCTCGCGGTGGAGTACGGCGAGCGCCGCTGGACGTACGAGGAACTCGACGACGCCGTCTCCCGGGCGGCCTCGGTACTGCGCGCGCAGAACCTCACGCCCGGCGACCGGGTCGGCGCCTACGGCCACAACTCCGACGCCTACCTCATCGCCTTCCTCGCCTGCGCCCGCGCGGGCCTGGTGCACGTGCCGGTCAACCAGAACCTCACCGGGGACGACCTGGCGTACCTCGTCGGCCAGTCCGGCAGCACCCTCGTCCTCGCCGACCCCGGCCTCGCCGGGCGGCTCCCTGACGGCGTACGCGTGCTGCCGCTCCGGGACGCCGAGGACTCGCTCCTCGCCCGGCTGGCGGACAGCGCGCCGTACGACGGGCCCGAACCCCGCACCGAGGACCTGGTGCAGCTGCTGTACACCTCGGGTACGACCGCTCTGCCCAAGGGCGCGATGATGACCCACCGGGCCCTGGTGCACGAGTACCTGAGCGCCATCACCGCCCTCGACCTGAGCGCCGGGGACCGGCCGGTGCACGCGCTGCCGCTGTACCACTCGGCGCAGACCCACGTGTTCCTGCTGCCCTACCTCGCCGTCGGCGCGAGCAACATCATCCTGGACGCGCCCGACGGGGACCGGCTGTTCGACCTGATCGAGGCGGGCCGCGCGGACAGCCTGTTCGCGCCGCCCACCGTGTGGATCGGCCTCGCCAACCGGCCCGACTTCGCCACACGTGACCTCGACGGCCTGCGCAAGGCCTACTACGGCGCGTCGATCATGCCCGTCCCGGTCCTGCAGCGGCTGCGCGAGCGCCTGCCGGGGCTCGCCTTCTACAACTGCTTCGGACAGAGCGAGATCGGCCCGCTGGCGACGGTGCTCGGCCCCGACGAACACGAGGGCCGGCTGGACTCCTGCGGCCGTACCGTGCTGTTCGTGGACGCGCGGGTCGTCGACGACCAGGGCGAGGACGTGCCCGACGGCACGCCCGGCGAGATCGTCTACCGCTCACCGCAGTTGTGCGAGGGCTACTGGGACAAGCCCGAGGAGACCGCGGAGGCCTTCCGGGACGGCTGGTTCCACTCCGGCGACCTCGCGGTGCGCGACGCCGAGGGCTACTTCACGATCGTGGACCGGGTGAAGGACGTCATCAACTCCGGTGGCGTCCTGGTGGCTTCGCGCCAGGTCGAGGACGCCCTCTACACCCACGAGGCCGTCGCCGAGGCCGCCGTGATCGGCCTGCCCGACGAGCGGTGGATCGAGGCCGTCACGGCGGTCGTCGTCCCGCGCGGCGAGGTGACGGAGGAGCGGCTCATCGCCCATGTGAAGGAGAAGCTCGCGCCGTTCAAGGCGCCCAAACGGGTGCTGTTCGTCAACGAGTTGCCGCGCAACGCCAGCGGGAAGATCCTCAAGCGCGCGCTGCGGAACCGCTTCAGCGGTTAGCCGGAGTCTTCCCGGGCAGCAGGGCGTCCGCCAGCAGGCGCCAGGCGGGCAGCGCCGATGTGCCGGGCTCGACGCCGATCACCTGCACGGCGACGTGATCGGCGCCCGCCTCCCCATGCCCGCGCAGCTTCCGCACGACCGTGTCCGGATCGCCCCAGAACACCAGGTCGTCCACGAAGCGGTCGCTGCCGCCGCCGCAGAGGTCGTCGTCGGTGTATCCGAGCCGGCGGAACTTCGCGAGGTTGTAGGGGGTGGTGAGGTAGCCGTGCAGGTGCTCGCGCGCGAGGGCGCGGGCCCGCACCGGGTCGGCCTCGAACAGCACCGCGTGCTCGACGGCCAGGAAGGCGTCCGGTCCGAGGATCTCCCGCGCCTGCGCCGTGTGGTCGGTGTTCACGTGATAGGTCTGGGCTCCGTCGGCGCGGTCACGGGCCAGTTCCAGCATCTTTGGGCCGTACGCGGCCAGCAGCCGCCGCACCGGGTGCGCCGGGCGAGGGTTGGGGGTCTCCATGGCGTCCAGCTCGTCGAGGTACGCGGCCATGGCGGCGAGGGGCTTGACGCCGGGTCGTGGCTGCCCGCCGAAGCCCAGGCCCAGCACATGCCGGCCCGGGTAGGCGTCCGCGAGCAGCAGGGCGGCGCCGTGTGTCCAGCGGGCCTCCCGGGACCAGATCCGGGCGATGCCGTTGACGACGCTCAGCCGCCCGGTGGCCGCGAGCAGGAGGCCGGCGTGGGTGAACGCGTCCCGCCCGAGCAGTTCGGGCACCCACAGCGTCCGCCAGCCCAGGCCCTCCAGCTCCTGGACCGAGTCGCGGATCCGTGCGGCCGGCTGGTGCTCGAAGTCGAAGGTGTAGATACCGAAGGTGCCGAGGTCCATCCGTGTGCTCCCTCGCGGAGTAGGTATCGATGAATCGGAATATCGCAGATTCTCGATATGTTTGGCAAGGGGGCGCCGGTGTCCGGGAGAGGCGCTGTCAGAGTGTCTGCCCCAGCTCCGCGACCAGGTCGGCGATGCGCTGCTCGTCCCGCTTGTAGTGGGTCCACTTGCCCACCCGGGTGGCCCGGACCAGGCCGGCGCGCTGCAGTTCGGCCATGTAGGCGGACACGGTCGACTGGGCCAGGCCCGCCTTGGCCCGGATGTGGCTGACGCACACACCGACCTCGGCGGGATCGGCTATGGCGGCCTCCATCGGGAAGTGCCGCCCGGGCTCGCGCAGCCAGCGCAGCATCTGCAGGCGCATCGGGTTGGACAGCGCCCGCAGGGCGTTGACGAGATCCGGGTCCGGGAGGGGGGCGCTGTCCGTCATGGCTCGGGAGTATAGGTCGCCGGCGACGTTTCGAGGTACGTCGATACGACCCAGGGCGGCCTCGGTTGCGCCCGGGCGGCGTCAAGGGGAGCCCCGGCTGTCTCGGCCTGCGCCCGGCCGGGTCACCGTGCGCACGGGTCTACCCCGCGGTCTTGGGGCGCAGGTCGAGGATCCGGCGGATCTTGCCGACCGACCGCTCCAGCGACTCCGGCTCCACGATCTCCACGTCGACGGACACCCCGATGCCGTCCTTCACCGCCGCGACGATGGACCTGACCGCCGCCTCGCGCGCCGCCGCGCCCGCGTCCGGACGGGCCTCGGCGCGGATGGTCAGCCGGTCGAGCCGGCCCTCCCGGGTCAGCCGGAGCTGGAAGTGGGGCGCCACGCCGGGCGTGCGGAGCACGATCTCCTCGATCTGGGTCGGGAACAGGTTGACCCCGCGCAGGATCACCATGTCGTCGCTGCGCCCGGTGATCTTCTCCATCCGCCGGAACGCACGCGCCGTGCCGGGCAGCAGCCGGGTGAGGTCCCGGGTGCGGTACCGGATGACCGGCATGGCCTCCTTGGTCAGCGAGGTGAACACCAGCTCACCCCGCTCGCCCTCCGGCAGCACCTCGCCCGTGATCGGATCGACCACCTCCGGATAGAAGTGGTCCTCCCACACGGTCAGCCCGTCCTTCGTCTCAACGCACTCCTGGGCCACACCCGGGCCGATCACCTCGGACAGTCCGTAGATGTCCACCGCGTCGATCGCGAACCGCTCCTCGATCTCGCGCCGCATCCGCTCGGTCCAGGGCTCGGCCCCGAAGACGCCCACGCGCAGCGAGGTGGCGCGCGGGTCCACGCCCTGGCGCTCGAACTCGTCCAGCAGGGTGAGCATGTAAGAAGGCGTCACCATGATCACGGACGGTTGCAGATCCTGGATCAGCTGCACCTGCCGGGCCGTCATTCCGCCGGAGGCCGGGACGACCGTACAGCCCAGGCGCTCGGCGCCGTAGTGGGCGCCCAGACCTCCGGTGAACAGCCCATAGCCGTAGGCGACATGCACGATGTCACCAGGTCGCCCGCCCGCCGCCCGGATCGACCGCGCCACCATGTCGGCCCACATGGAAAGGTCGCTGTCCGTGTAGCCGACCACCGTGGGGCGTCCTGTGGTGCCGCTGGAGGCGTGCAGCCGGCGGATCCGCTCGCGCGGTACGGCGAACATGCCGTACGGGTAGTTGTCCCTGAGGTCGGCCTTGGTCGTGAAGGGGAAGCGGGCCAGATCGGCGAGGGAGCGGCAGTCCTCCGGGCGAACACCGGCCTTGTCGAAGGACTCCCGGTAGAACGGCACGTTGTCGTAGGCGTGCCGCAGCGTGGTGCTCAGCCGCTCCAACTGCAGTTCCCGCAGCTCATCGGGCCGGAGCCGTTCGCCCGCGTCGAGCAGGTCCGTCGCGTCCGTCATGGAGTCGTCTCCCTCGCCGTCCTCACATTTCGGGCGACCGATCATTCGGTCGATCCGTTCGGGGTCAGTTATTCAGGCCCTGGGGCTCCAGACAAGGGGGCTGCGGCGACTTTCTGCGCCGGCCGCCCCGCACCATGGTCATGTGGAACTGCGACGCGAACTGCTTCCCCCGTCCGTGCCCGCCGAGCGACTGGCCGAGTTGGCCGGGGAGATCGAACGGATCGACACTTTGCTGCGCGAGGACGAGGAGGCCGGGCGCAGGGCGGTCGGCGCCTTCAACGAGGCCACCGGGCATTCCTACGGGCCGGGCGCCTTCCTGGACCGGTGGGCGGCGCGTGATCTGCGGGAGTTCGCGCTGGAGGCCGCCCGGCCGGCGTGGCCACGCGTGCCGGACATCACCCGGGACGAACTGACCGAGATCGTCCGCAGGATGCGGGCCGCATACGCGGACGGTGATCCCGACGCGGACCACTACCGGCTCGTGCTGGAGGTGAACGTCGCGCATCCCGACTCCTTCACGGTGGCCGAGCAGGAGGCCACGCCCGCGTGCATCGTGGACGAACTCCTCGCGTACCGGCCCATCGCCTTGTGAGGCGGTACCCCCGCTCTCGTCCCGGGCCGTGCTCGGGTGAAGTGTTGCGCCGCTCCGGGTGGACCCGACATGATCATGCTCATGCCGACCTTCACCGCCCTTGACGGAACCCGGCTCGCCTACCACCTCAGGGGCGACGGCGAGCCCCTCGCCGTCCTCCCCGGCGGCCCCATGCGTGCCTCCGCCTATCTCGGTGACCTCGGCGGCCTGTCCGCGCACCGGCGCCTCGCCCTGCTGGATCTGCGGGGCACCGGGGACTCCACCATCCCTGCGGATCCGGCGACGTACCGCTGCGACCGGATGGTCGCGGACGTGGAGGCGTGGCGCGCGCACATGGGTCTGGAGCACATGGACCTGCTCGCGCACTCGGCGGGCGCGGCCCTGGCCATGCTCTACGCGGCCCGCCACCCGCAGCGGATACGGCGGCTGCTGCTGATCACACCCAACCCGTCCGCCCTCGGGCTGCGGGCGACGGCGGAGGACCGGCTGGCCGCGGCCCGGCTGCGCGCGGACGAGCCGTGGTTCGCGCGGGCGTTCCCCGTCTTCCGGGCCTGGCTGGCGGGCGACGCGGGCTTCGACGACGTGTTCGTGCCGTTCTTCCACGGCCGCTGGGACGACACCGCCCGGGCGCACGCGGCCGCCGAGCCGGAGCAGACCAACGACGAGGCGGCGGAGCACTACTTCGGCGACGGCGCCTTCACCCCGGACGCGACCCGGACCGCCCTCGCCGCGCTGACCGCGCCGGTCCTCGTCCACGCCGGGGAACTCGACGGCGGACCGCGTCCGGGCCTCGCGCGCCGCGCAGCCGGGACCTTCGCGCGTGCCGAGGTCGCCGTACAGCCCGGCGCCGGGCACTACCCCTGGCTGGACGACCCGGAATGGTTCCTCAAGCGCACCCTCACCTTCCTGGACGGCCCTGCGGACGCCGTTCCGCCCCCGGCGGAGTAGGCGGCCGGACGGCGGACGGGCCCGGTCGGCGGATCCGGCATGGACACCGAGGCGCTGCGCACCGTCGAAGCGAACGGCATCACCCTGGCCTGCCGGGCCTGGGGTCCGGCGGAGGCCCCGCCCCTCGTGCTGTTGCACTGCCGGGGCGCGGACGGCGGGGACTGGACGCACCTCGCCGAGCGGCTCGCGGCACCCCGCGCCCCGCCGGGTGTACGCCCCCGACCTGCGCGGCCACCGGCACAGCGACTGGCCGGGGGATTGCCGGGCCGAGACGATGAGCGACGACGTGCTTGCCCTGCTGTCCGCCCCCGGCCTCGGCAGCGCCGACGTCGAGGGCCATTCACCGGGCGGCATCGTCGCCTACCTGCCGGCGCAGCGCCTCCCGGTGCCGTACGACGCCTGGTGCCGGAGGACGTCTGCGCCCCCGTGCCGCTCGACCCGCCCCGGCCGCCCGCCGTACGGCCCGAGGGAGAGCTGCCGTTCGAGGGGGCGATGGTGCGGGCCGCCGACGCGCAGCGCAACGCGCCGGATCCTGTGTGGTGGGACCACATGGGCCGGATCACCATGCCGACGCTGGTCATCGGCGGCGGCCCCGCCGGCCTCATCCCGCAGGACCAGGTCGCGCAGCTCAAAGCGCTGATCCCGGACGCCTCGCTGGTGACCGTGGACGCTGCGCACCTGGTGCACGAGTCCCGCCCGGAGGAGTTCCTCGCCGTGGCCCGGGAGTTCCCCGACCGGTGACGGCATGCCCCGGCGGTTCAGCCGGGTCGCGGCCCGAACGCCGTCAGAAAGCGGTCGCGAAAGCCGTCCATCGGCCACACGGGGGCGTTCGGCGCGGGCTTCAGGCCCTCCGTCCAGCCCCAGCCGGTGATCCGGGCCAGCACCTTGGGGTCGTGGGCGACGAGGGTGACCGGCACGTCCTTGCGGGGGCTGTGCGCGGTGACGGTCGGCACGGGCTGGTGGTCACCCAGGAAGACCAGGACGGTGTTGTTGTCGCCGTAGCGCCGCACGAACCCGATGAGGCTGTGCAGCGCGTACTCGACGGAGCCGCGGTACGCGGCGCGCACGGTCTCAGGGCTCCTCCAGACCTCCTTCTCGGTCGCGCCGCCGCGCCTGACCCGCCGGAAGACCGAACCGTCTCCCAGCGCCGCCCAGTCGACCGCGCGGGGCACGGGTGCCCAGGGGTAGTGGCTGGAGGTGAGGACGATCTCCGCCATCAGCGGCCTGCGGCCCCGCTTGCCGAACTCGCGCCGCCGGAACGTCTCCAGGGCGAACTGGTCCGGCACCTGCGACCAGCCGAAACCGGGGCCGTGATAGTCGAGGTGGCGGCCGTCGTAGACGTGGTCCAGGCCGAAGAACCGGCCTTCCGGCCACGCCACCAGGACGCCCGGCACGATCCCGACCGTGCGCCAGGCACCGGTCCTGCGGAAGGCGCCGGTGAGGGTGGTGCGGTCGCTGGAGGTGAGGGTGCGGAACCGCTGCTGGTTGCTGACCCACAGGCCGGACAGGAACGTCGAGTGGGCCAGCCAGCTGCCGCCACCGGTCACCGGCGAGCGGAGCCAGCCGCTGCGCGCCCCGAATCCGGCGGCTGCGAGGGCGGCGGTGCCCTCCTTGAGGACCGCGCCGACCCGCGGTCCCATCGCCGGGTCCTCGATCGCCGCACGGCCGTAGCTCTCGACGAAGGTGAACAACACGTCTTTGCCGCGCAGGCCGGTCAGCAGCCGGTCGGCCGGTGTGCGGGCGAAGGCGTCGACGGCGGTCCGGCGCCCGAAGAGCCGCGCGTCCGCGAGGGAGACGCGGACCTGCCGGGCGCGGTCGCCGAGGAGGCCGGCGTCGAGCGCCGCGGCGACGGGCGCGCCGTCCGTCCGCAGGCCGAGCACGACACAGGTGGTCCAGGCGGTGCCCAGCACCAGGACGACGCGTACGGACCGGGCGCGGTGGCGGGCCATGACGGTGCTCAGCCGCACCGTCGCGGCGGCGGTCAGGGCGGGGGCGGCGACCACGAGGAGCAGGACACCGGCGAGGGCGGCCAGCTCGCCGGCGCGGCCCGAGGTCTGCCGCAGACAGTCCGCCGCGCTGCCCAGCAGGCCCCAGTCCAGCACCAGGTCGAAGGGGCGGAACAGCACCGTGTAGAAGCCGATGTCCAGGCACTTGAGGAGGGTCACCAGCCCGACCAGGACACCGATGCCCACCGCCCCGGGCCGCCTCGCCCGGGGCGGCAGCACGAGCAGGACGACGGTGAGCAGGACGCCCTCACCCGGCAGCCGCGCGAACGCGGCCGGGGTCAGCCGGTCGGGCTGGTCCGGCAACAGCAGCGAGCCCAGCAGAAGGGCGCCGGCGAGGACTGTCATGCTCCCAGCCGCCCCGCCCGCGAGTCCGGCCCGCTTGCCGCCCCGCGCCGGCCCGGAGCCCGTCTCGTCCGTGGTCTCCGGCGGATGATCCGGTGTGCGGTGGGACACCCGAGGTCCTTCCGTGCGGGGCCCGGTGCCGGTGCGGGAGGCCGGGGCCGGTGGCACTGTCCGACCGGCGGTCACCAGAAGTGATCGAAAGGCGCCGATCATGTGCACAGAGTAGTCATACCGGGTCGGTGAAGGGGTCGGACACCCCGGGGTGCTACCGCCGGTCGGCCGCGACCGCCACCTCCCGGGCCCACCGGTAGTCGGCCTTGCCGCTCGGGGACCGCTGGACGCACTCCGTGATGACCAGCTGGCGGGGGATCTTGTAGCCGGCCAGCCGGGTCCGGCAGTGGCTCTGGATGTCGGCCAGCGACGGATGCGCCGCCCCCGGGCGCAGCTGCACCACGGCCGCCACATGACTGCCCCAGGTGGCGTCGGGCACTCCGGCGACCAGGACGTCGTACACGTCGGGGTGCGCCTTGAGCGCCTGCTCGACCTCCTCCGGGTAGACCTTCTCGCCCCCGGTGTTGATGCACTGCGAGCCGCGGCCGAGGACGGTCACCACGCCCTCCTCGTCGACCGTCGCCATGTCGCCGAGCAGGACCCAGCGCCGTCCGTCCTTCTCGAAGAAGGTCTCCGCCGTCTTGCGCGGGTCGTTGTAGTAGCCCAGCGGGACATGACCGCACTGGGCTACGCGGCCGACCTCGCCCGCGGCGACCGGCTCGTGCGTCGCCGGGTCCACCACGCGCGTACGGGAGTTGACGCGGATGCGGAAGCCGCGCTCGGGACCGGAGTCCTCCGTCGCCGTGCCGTTGAAACCCGACTCGGAGGAGCCGAAGTTGTTGAGCAGCATGGCGTTCGGGACCAGCTCCCGGAACTGCCGGCGCACCGTCTCCGACATGATCGCGCCCGACGAGGACACGCTGAACAGGGCGGAGCAGTCCGTGCCCTTCATCGGCCCGCACAGCGCGTCGATCAGCGGGCGGAGCATCGCGTCGCCGACCAGCGAGATGCTGGTGACCTTCTCCCTCTCGACGGTGCGCAGCACCTCCTCGGGCACGAACTTGCGGTGCAGGACGACGCGTTGGCCGAAGTTGAAGCCGATGAACGCCGTCAGCGTGGAGGTGCCGTGCATCAGCGGGGGAGTGGGGAAGAAGGTGATCCCGGAGCCGCCGGCGGCGACCCGCTCGGCCAGCTCCTGAGGCGTCTTCACCGGCTCACCGGTCGGCGCGCCACCGCCCAGCCCGGCGAAGAACAGGTCCTCCTGCCGCCACATCACACCCTTCGGCATGCCGGTCGTGCCGCCGGTGTAGATGACGAACTGGTCGTCGCCCGAGCGGGCCGGAAAGCCCCGCCCGGCCGAGCCGGCGGCCTCCGCGTAGGCGAACGCCACCGCGCCCGGCACCCCGGCCGCCTCCGGACCGACGCGCAGCAGATGCCGCAGCCTCGGCGCCCGCGGCAGCGCACCCGCCACCCGGTCCGAGAACTCCGCGTCGAAGACCAGCGCCGCCAGATCGGCGTCCCGGTAGAGGTACACCAACTCCTCTTCGACATAGCGGTAGTTGACGTTGACTGGGACGATCCGCGCCTTCAGGCAGGCCAGCACGGTCTGCAGGTACTCGACGCCGTTGTACAGGTGCAGGCCCAGGTGTTCCCCGGGGCGTATCCCGGTGTCGGCGAGGTGGTGGGCGATGCGGTTGGCGGCCGCGTCCAGCTCCGCGTACGACAGGCGCCGCTCGGCGCCGGTGCCCGGATGGTCGACGTACACGAGCGCCTCGCGGTCGGGGACCACGTCGACGACCGACTCGAACAGGTCGGCAAGGTTGTACTCCACCACTCCTCCTGACCCCGGCAGTCCTGGCGGACACAGGCGCATCGGTCGGTTCGCCGGTCATCAGAGCAAAGCGTGCGGCAAGTGGGAAGGGCCCGCGTCAAAGAAATCTGACTGACTGTCAGAAAACCTTGGAAGCTCCCTTGAAGTGCCTCCCCGCCTCCTGCAACCTGTTCTCGTTCTCACCGAGGGGAGAAAGCCCATGGGCGGGACGGAACACCTCACCGTGCGGCGCGAGGGCGCCACACTGGTGCTCACGCTCAACAGGCCCGACGCCAGGAACGCGCTCTCGCTCCCGATGCTCGTCGGCCTCCACGACGGCTGGCTGGAGGCCGACGCGGACGACGGGATCCGCTCGATCGTCCTCACCGGATCCGGCGGCTCCTTCTGCGCCGGAATGGACCTCAAGGCGCTCGCCGGGAACGGCATGGAAGGGGAACACCACCGCGACCGGCTCAAGGCCGACCCGGACCTGCACTGGAAGGCGATGCTGCGCCACCATCGCCCGCGCAAACCGGTCATCGCGGCGGTCGAAGGGTACTGCGTCGCGGGCGGCACCGAGATCCTCCAGGGCACCGACATCCGGGTCGCGGGCGAGTCCGCGACCTTCGGCCTGTTCGAGGTCAGGCGCGGCCTCTTCCCGATCGGCGGCTCCACCGTCCGGCTGCAGCGCCAGATCCCGCGCACCCACGCCCTGGAGATGCTGCTCACCGGACGGCCCTACAGCGCCCGGGAGGCCGCCGCGATCGGCCTGATCGGCCACGTCGTCCCCGACGGCACCGCCCTCGACCAGGCCCTTCGCATCGCCGAGCAGATCAACGCCTGCGGCCCGCTCGCCGTCGAGGCCGTCAAGGCGTCCGTGTACGAGACCGCCGAGCTGACGGAGACCGACGGGCTCGCATCCGAACTCGCCCGCGGGTGGCCGGTCTTCGACACCGCCGACGCCAAGGAAGGCGCCCGCGCCTTCGCGGAGAAGCGGCCCCCCGTCTACAAGCGCGCGTAACGCTCCGCCGCAGGTGCGGTGCGGACACCGCGGGCCGTGCGGCGAAGCCGCGGAGCGACACAGCCCCGCGCCCTCACGGGGCGCGACCTCACCGACCTCGCTCGAAGGAGGCAGGTTCCCGATGCCCGAAGTGCTCAAGGCCCCCCTCGTCGTCGAATTCCCCTTCACCCGCTCCCTCGGCCCCGTCCAGAGCGCCTTCCTCACCGGTCTGCGCGAACGCGTCGTCCTCGGCGTGCGGACCACCGACGGACGCACCCTCGTCCCGCCCGTCGAGTACGACCCCCTCACCGCCGACGAGATCCACGACCTGGTGGAGGTCGCCCCCACGGGCACGGTCACCACATGGGCCTGGAACCACGAGCCGCGTCGCGGCCAGCCCCTCGACACCCCCTTCGCCTGGGTCCTGGTCCGGCTCGACGGTGCCGACACCGCCCTGCTGCACGCCCTCGCCGCCCCCGGCCCCGACGCCGTGCACACCGGCATGCGGGTCCGCGTCCGCTGGGCCGGGGAGCGCACCGGCGCCATCACCGACATCGCCTGCTTCGAGCCGTACGACGGAGAGCCCGAGCAACCGGGGAACCACACCGGCGAGTTCACCGAGCCCCTCACCGGCATCGTCGCCCCCGCCCGCCTCGACTACACCTACTCACCCGGCCGCGCCCAGTCCGCCTACATCCATGCCCTCTCCGAACAGCGGACCGTCGGCGAACGCTGCCCCTCCTGCCGCAAGGTGTACGTCCCGCCGAGGGGTGCGTGCCCCACATGTGGCGTGGCCACAGCGGAACAGGTCGAGGTAGGTCCCCGCGGCACCGTCACCACCTTCTGCATCGTCAACATCAAGGCCAGGAACCTCGACATCGAGGTGCCCTACGTCTACGCCCACATCGCCCTGGACGGCGCCGACCTCGCGCTGCACGCCCGGATCGGCGGCATCCCCTACGACCAGGTGCGCATGGGCCTGCGCGTCGAGCCCGTGTGGACCGAGGGCGCCCGCTACCCCGACCACTACCGGCCCACCGGCGAACCCGACGCCGACTACGACACCTACAAGGAGCTGCTGTGACCCGGGAGATCGCGGTCGTCGCCTTCGCCCAGACCGACCACCGGCGCTCCACCGAGGAGTCCTCCGAGGTCGAGATGCTCATGCCGGTGCTGCACGACGTCCTCGCGCAGACCGGACTCAGGGCCGCGGACATCGGCTTCACCTGCTCCGGTTCCAGCGACTACCTCGCCGGCCGCGCCTTCTCCTTCACCCTCGCCCTCGACGGCGTCGGCGCCTGGCCGCCCGTCTCCGAGTCGCACGTCGAGATGGACGGCGCCTGGGCGCTGTACGAGGCCTGGACCAAGCTGCTCACCGGCGACGCCGACACCGCGCTCGTGTACTCCTACGGCAAGTGCTCGCCCGGTTCGGTGCGGGACGTGCTCACCCGCCAGCTCGACCCGTACTACCTCGCACCCCTGTGGCCCGACTCCATAGCCCTCGCCGCTCTCCAGGCGCAGGCCCTCTTGGACGCCGGCCACACGGACGAGCCGGCCCTGGCCGCCGTCGGCGCCCGCAGCCGGGCCGACGCCACCGCCAACCCGCACGCCCAGCTCAAGGGCCCGCAGCCGCACGGCGACTACGTCGTACGGCCCCTGCGCACCGGCGACTGCCCACCCGTCTCCGACGGCGCCGCCGCCGTGATCCTCGCGGCGGGGGAGCGGGCCCGGCAGTTGTGCGAGCGGCCCGCCTGGATCCGGGGCGTCGACCACCGCATCGAGGCCCACGGCCTGGGCGTGCGCGACCTCACCGACTCGCCCTCCGCCCGGCTCGCCGCCGAGCGGGCCGGAGCCTTCGAACGGCCCGTGGACACCGCCGAGTTGCACGCGCCGTTCACCTCCCAGGAGGTGATCCTGCGCAGGGCGCTCCGCCTCGGCGACGACGTCCGCGTCAACCCCTCCGGCGGGGCGCTGGCCGCCAACCCCGTCATGGCCGCCGGACTCATCCGCATCGGCGAGGCCGCCGTCCGCGTCCACCGCGGCGAGTCCGACCGCGCCCTCGCCCACGCCACCTCCGGCCCCTGCCTGCAGCAGAACCTGGTCGCCGTACTCGAAGGGGATCCACGATGAGCAAGGAGCCCGTCGCCGTCGTGGGCGTCGGCCAGACCAAGCACGTGGCCGCCCGCCGGGACGTGTCGATCGCCGGACTGGTCCGCGAGGCCGCACGAAGGGCACTGGACGACGCCGAACTGACCTGGGCCGACATCGACGCCGTGGTCATCGGCAAGGCGCCCGACTTCTTCGAGGGCGTGATGATGCCCGAGCTCTATCTCGCCGACGCCCTCGGCGCGGTCGGCAAACCCATGCTGCGGGTGCACACCGCCGGTTCGGTCGGCGGATCCACCGCCCTCGTCGCCGCCAACCTGGTCGCCGCCCGCGTCCACGGCACCGTCCTCACCCTCGCCTTCGAGAAGCAGTCCGAGTCGAACGCCATGTGGGGCCTGTCCCTGCCGATCCCCTTCCAGCAGCCCCTCCTCGCCGGCGCAGGCGGCTTTTTCGCCCCCCATGTGCGCGCCTACATGCGGCGCAGCGGCGCCCCCGACACCATCGGCTCCCTCGTCGCCTACAAGGACCGGCGCAACGCCCTGAAGAACCCCTACGCCCACCTCCACGAGCACGACATCACCCTGGAGAAGGTGCAGTCCTCACCCATGTTGTGGGACCCCATCCGCTACTCCGAGACCTGCCCGTCCTCCGACGGCGCCTGCGCCATGGTCCTCACCGACCGCGCCGGAGCCGGGCGCGCCCCCCGGCCGCCCGCCTGGCTGCTCGGCGGCGCCATGCGCAGCGAACCCACCCTGTTCGCCGGCAAGGACTTCGTCTCCCCGCAGGCCGGCAAGGACTGCGCCGCCGACGTCTACCGGCAGGCCGGCATCGCCGACCCGCGCCGGGACATCGACGCCGTCGAGATGTACGTGCCGTTCTCGTGGTACGAACCCATGTGGCTGGAGAACCTGGGCTTCGCCGAGGAGGGCGGCGGCTGGAAACTCACCGAGGCCGGGGTGACCGAACTCGACGGCGACCTGCCCGTCAACATGTCGGGCGGTGTGCTGTCCACCAACCCCATCGGCGCATCCGGCATGATCCGCTTCGCCGAGGCCGCCCTCCAGGTGCGCGGCCAGGCCGGGGAACACCAGGTGGACGGCGCCCGCCGGGTGCTCGGGCACGCCTACGGCGGCGGCTCCCAGTTCTTCTCCATGTGGCTCGTGGGAGCGCGGCCACCGCAGTCCTGAAAGTCCTCCCCACGTGGCCTGTCGGGCATCGTGGGCGGTCGCTAGGCTGAGCCGCGGACGACGAACCGGGAGGAGCACGGACGTGGCCGAGACCACCATCCAGCAGCAGCCGCTCGCGGCCTGGGACAAGCCGGAGCTGGACCTCAGCAAGGCCGAGTGGCAGTCCAGCAGCCGAGGGCTGGGCGATGTCCAGATCGCCTTTGTCGAGGGCTTCATCGCGATGCGCAACAGCGAGCGTCCGGAGAGCCCGTCCCTCATCTTCACGCCGGCGGAATGGGGTGCCTTCGTCTCCGGAGCCCGGGAAGGGGAGTTCGACCTCACCTGAACCGGACCCACCTGACCTGAACCGGGGGTGTTCCGAGCCGATTTCCGGACACGCGACCCACAGGACCCCGCTGGGACCATCGCCTGCGCCAGGCTGGCCCCAGCACGGGGGAACGTCGTGTTCCGAAAGGTGAGGGACGATGAGCACTGCGCCGGTCATCGCCGCGGTCGACGGATCGGACGACAGCCTGCGTGCGCTGGAGTGGGCCTTCGACGCCGCCCGCCGCCGCGCCGCACCGCTGCGGGTGGTGCACGTACGCCAGTACGCCGCCTGGGGCCAGGCCGACGTGCTGGTCGCCGGCCCGCCCGAGGCGGGCGGCGATCCCGTCCTCGACGACGTGCGCACCCGGCTCGCGGACCGCGGCGCGGAGCCCGCCGTCGAGTACGTCGCCCTGGAGGGCGTACCGGGCGCCGTGCTGCCGGAACTCGGCTCCGACGCCGAACTGTTGGTCCTCGGCTCCCGGGGTCGCGGCGGCTTCGCCAGCCTCCTGCTCGGCTCCAACGGCCTGGCCGCCGCCCGGGACGCCGAGTGCCCGGTGGTCGTCGTACCCCGGCCCGGCCGTCAGGTGCACGGGGAGGGGCCGGCCGAGCCCGGGCCGCGCGTGGTCGTCGGCCTGCACGCCGACAGCCCCGACGAGGCCACCCTCGCCTTCGCCTTCGCCGAGGCCGCCCTGCGGCGGGCCCGCGTCCAGGTGATCGCCGCCTACCCGTGGCCGGCGCAGACCTGGTCCGCGCCCGGCCAGATGGTGCCGCCCCAGCCCGACCGGGAGGCCGTCGAGAACGAGACCCGCGCCCTCGCCGAGGGCTTCCTCGCCCCGCACCGCACGCGGCACCCCGACGTCCGCGCCGACGCCGAGGCCCTGCCCGGCGACGCGGCCGGGCACCTCGTCGCCGCGTCCAAGGACGCCGAACTGGTCGTCGTCGGCCGGCACCGGCGGCGGCTGCTCGCGCCGGCCCGCATGATGGGCTCGGTCACCCAGGCCGTCCTGCTGCACGCCGCGAGCCCGATCGCGGTCGTGCCGCCGGGACCGCCGCAGGCGTGAGCCTGGCAGCCCGGCGGGCCGCGGCGCCGTGGGCGTAGCAGAGCGCACGGCATCCCGCAATCCCCGCGACGCCGACCGGCGCGGATCCGGCTGTGGTGTCCCGCGCCATGGTGGCGGCCCACCCGTGTACATACGGTTCCGCCACGTCCGGCGCCGTGTGTGCCGCCCACGCACGAGCGGCCGGGACGCGTGTCCTGACGAAGGAGCTGCTCATGCCGCTGCCACCGTTGCGAAAGCCGCCCGGAGCGCCGCCCCGTGCCCGCTTCCCGGCCCGCCTCCTCGCCGTCGTCGCCCTGGTCCTCGGCACCGCGCTCACCGGGCCCGTACCCGCCGCCCGGGCCTCCGTGGCGCTCACCCGGGTGAGCGACTTCGGATCCGACCCGGGCGCCCTCACCATGTACGTCTACCGCCCCGCGTCCCTGCCCGCGCACCCCCCGGTCGTCGTGGCCCTGCACGGCTGCACCCAGAACGCACAGGTCTACGCCGACAACTCCGGCCTGCCCAGGATCGCCGACCGCGACGGCTTCCTGCTGGTCCTCGCCGAGACCAGCACCGCCAACAACGCGAGCCGGTGCTTCAACTGGTTCCAGACCACGGACAACCGGCGCGGGCAGGGCGAGGCCCTCTCCGTGCGGCAGATGGCCGCCCAGGCCGTGACCGCCTACGGTGCCGACCCCCAGCGGGTCTACGTCACCGGTCTGTCCGCGGGCGGCGCCATGACCGCCGTCCTGCTCGCGACCTACCCCGACGTCTTCTCCGCCGGCGCGGTCGTCGCGGGCCTGCCCTACGACTGCACCCGGGACAACAGCCCCTACACGTGCATGAACCCGGGTGTCGACCTCAGCCCGGAGCAGTGGGCCCAGCGCGTGCGGGACGCCGATCCGTCGTACACCGGGCCCTGGCCGCGCACCGCCATCTGGTACGGCGACCAGGACACCACGGTCGTCCCGCGCAACGCCACGGAGCTGCGCGACCAGTGGACGGCCCTGCACGGCCTCCCCCCGACCCCGAGCCGCACCACGGCCATCGGCCCCGACGCCACACAGCAGGACCAGTACCTGGCCGCCGACGGCACGGTCGCCGTGGAGGTCGACCGGGTCCCCGGCATCGGCCACGGCACCCCGGTCGACCCCGGCACCGGCACCGACCAGTGCGGCAGCACCGGGGCCCCCTACTTCCCGGCCTCGATCTGCTCCGGCTACTGGATCGCCCGGTTCTTCGGCCTCGACACCTCCGGCCCGGGCGGCGGCGGTGACGGCGACGCCTCCTGCCACACGGCGAGCAACTACGCCCAGGTGCAGGCCGGCCGGGCCATAGCCAGCGGCGGATACACGTACGCCAAGGGATCCCAGCAGAACATGGGCCTGTACAACACCTTCGTCACCCACACGCTGAAGGAACAACCCACGGGTTACTACACCATCGCCGACAACGGTTGCCCCTGACCGACGGACAGTCAGGCTCGGCCATGGTGGCCGACGACGCTGCGGGGGCCACCTTCATGGCGGCCCCACACATGTCCGGCGCGCCCACCCCGCCCCTAGCCTCCAGCCGTCCACCCACAGCCGGAGGAACCCGTATGCCGATCACACCGCCCGGACAGCCCGCACACCGAACCGCCGTCCACACCCTCTCCTTCTCCCTCTCCCTCGCCGTGGCCTGCCTGTTCCTGACCACGCCGGCCACGGCGGCCCCCACCGGCCTTCCGGACGACCACTGCGCCGGCCGCACCCACCTCCGGGTCCCCGGGGCCGCCCGCCAACAGGCCGACTGCCTGGACGAACTGACCACCGCCGGAACCGTGGCCTCCGGCCACACCGACCCCGCCGACTACGCCGGCCTCACCCCCAAGGACCTGCCCACACCCTCCGGCGTCCCCGGCATCCAGATCGACGGCTACTTCCCGGACACCTCCACCACCAACACCGACCACGGATGGCACCACGACTCCCAGTTCGTCATCCGCCTGCCCGACCACTGGAACGGCGGCCTGGTCGTCGCTGGCACCCCCGGAAACCGCGAGCAGTACGCCAACGACAAGGCCGTCGCCGACTGGGTGCTCGCCCGCGGCTACGCCTACGCCGCCACCGACAAGGGCAACACCGGCACGGCCTTCTACCGGGACGGCCACAGCCCCGGCGACGCCATCGCCGAGTGGAACACCCGCCTCACCCAGCTCACCCGCGCCACCCGCGCCGTGGTCACCCAGCGCTACCACCGCCCCCCGGCCCGCACGATCGCGACCGGCCTGTCCAACGGCGGCTACCTCGTACGCTGGCAACTGGAGAACCACCCCGAGCTGTACGACGGCGGAGTCGACTGGGAAGGCACCCTCTGGCGCACGGCCGGACCCAACCCGCTCACCTTCCTGCCGCCCGCACTGCGCCACTACCCCGTCTACGCCGCCGGCGGCCCCGCGGCGGCCGACGCCCGGGACGCCCTGCACAAGGCGGGCTTCCCGGCGGGCTCCGAGTTCCTGTGGCCGTACCACCACCAGGTCTACTGGGACCTGACCCAGCGCATCTACCGGGAGGAACTCGACCCCGGCTACGACGGTGCCACCGAGGCCGGCACCCCGTTCTGCGCCTCCGGCACCCCCGCCTGCGACGCCGACTACGACTACGCGGCCCGCCCCGACGCCGTCCGCCGCGCGGTCGGCCGGATCGCCCTCACCGGACGCATCGGCAAGCCACTGATCACCCTTCAGGGCACCCTCGACGTGCTGCTGCCGATCAGCCAGGACTCCGACGTCTACGCCCGCATGGTCCACTCGGCCGGACGGGGCTCCCTGCTGCGCTACTACCGCATCGAGGACGGCACCCATACCGACGCGCTCGTCGACGCCTTCCCCGACCGGCTGCGCCCGATGGTGCCCTGCCACCGCTCGGCCTTCGAGGCCCTGGAACGCTGGATCACCGCAAACGCCCTCCCGCCCGCGGACCGCACGGTCCCCCGCCCGCCCGACGCGGCCCCCGCCACGCTCCTCACCAGCTGCCCCCTGAGCTGAGCGGACCCGCACGGGAGGGGGCGGGACCGCGCTCGGCGGGCGGCCGCGCCGAGCGGGCCCGACCGGCCACGACGGGCCGCCGTTGATCGACGGCCTGTCACGGTGCTTCCGGCGGAGCCCAGGTCACCCACCAGTGCCCGGGCACGTACCATGGCCGCATGTCGTTCCTCCGCCGCCGCAGCGCCACTCCCGCCGGACCCGACTTCGACGTGCTGGCCATGGACCCGGGCGACTGGCCGGGCAACCTCGGCGCGGGCCTGCTGCCCGCCCCGGACGGCACCTGCCAGGGTGTCTTCCTGCGCTACGACCTCTTCGGCGGCCGCGGTCCCGCCATGATCATCGGCAACCTGCCGGAGGGCTCCCCGGCCCGCGAGGTCGCCGAGGGGGAGATCCCCTTCGAGGTGGGCCAGCTGCTGCTGGCGCTGGAGAACGACGAGGAGGTCACCGTCGTCGGTGTCGAGGACACCCCGGTCCTCCAGGGCGACAACCTCCTCATCGTGCGACGGCTGAAGCTGTCCGAGTCACGGATCTCCTGCGTCCAGTTCGACCGCAGCGACGGCGTCCTCGTCACCATCGCCGCGTGGGACCGCCCCATCACCGACGACCTGTACGCCCTGCTGAAGCCGCTCCCGGCGGAGCTTTTCCAGCAGGGCTGACGCAGGCGGCGCGCGGCTAGCCCGCCGAGCCCTCGACGGTCACGTCCGTGGCGCGGACGAAGCCGACCCGATGGCCGTACTGGATCTCGTAGTACAGGTCCTTGCCCACCACGACCCGGTGCGAATCGGCGGTGAAGGTGACCGCGTAGTAGTACTCGCCGGGCACCACGTCACCGACCACGTACTTCTGTCCGGCCGGGATCGTGTACGGCAGCGGGACGACCGCCTGGGCGGGGACGTCCGCCGGGTAGGCCTCCTTCTCCGGGTACGCGCGGCCGTACACCGGGACGCTCGCCAGACCGTCCCTCGGCGTGATCACCAGCCCCTGGGCGGGCACCGCCGTCGCCGCCTTGCGCGGATTCTGGAACCAGGCCTTCTGACCCAGGTACCAGATCGCGGTCCAGTCGCCCCAGCGGTCCGCCACCGCGTACTGCTGGCCCGTGGACACCCGTGAGGACAGGTCGTTCACGTCGACGGTCGGGTCCTTCTTCAGACCGACGTCCCTGACCAGCGGCGCGTTCACGTCGTGGTCCGTGTACAGCCGCACCTCGCTGGAGCCGTGCGCCGCGCACGCGACACCGCTCGTGGCGCAGCCCGTGTACGTCGGCTGGTTCGCCGCGTAGTCCGGCAGGATCGTCACCAGCCCGGACGACTTGCCCGGGCCGCGCCTGAACGGGTGGCCCAGCAGCTGGAAGTAGTGCCGCCAGTCCCAGTACGGACCCGGGTCCGTGTGCATGCCGGGGACGGCGGACGCGGTCGGACCGGGCACGTTGTCGTGGCCCAGGATGTGCTGCCGGTCCAGCGGGATGCCGTACCTCTGGCTCAGGTACTTCACCAGCCGGGCCGAGGACCGGTACATCGCCTCCGTGTACCAGGCGTCCGGATCGGCGAGGAAACCCTCGTGCTCGATGCCGACGGACCGGGCGTTGACGTCCCAGTTGCCCGCGTGCCAGGCCACGTCCTGCGCCTTGACGTGCTGGGCGATCAGACCGTCCGTCGAACGCACGGTGTAGTTCCACGACACGTAGGTGGGGTCCTGGACCAGGTTCAGGACCCCGTCCCAGGTGCCTTCCGTGTCATGGATGACGATGTACTTGATGCGCTGGGACACCGGACGGTCGCCGAGGTCGTGGTTGCCGTAGTCGCCGTCACCGAACTCCGCGTACGGCGCCCAGACCGATTCGCAGGACACCGAGCTGGGGCACTCGACACCGTCCCGGGGAAGCGTGCGCAGGCCGGCCCGCAGCAGCGGGGCGGTGTCCGCGGTCAGCAGCGGCTGGGCCGCCAGCGCGACCAGCTGGCCGTCGTCCGTGGTGCGCTCCTCGCCGGTGCGCAGGACGTCGTACACGTCGTTCGCGTACGCCGCCGCGGTCGCCGTGTCGTCGGCGCCGGAGAAGCGGGCCACCGCGCCGTACCAGTCGGCCGGGTCGGCGCTCAGCGGTTCGCCCAGCTCCTTCTGCGCGGCGGCGAGCAGGGCGGCGCCGCCGGCCACGTTCGCCGCGGGGTCGGTGCGCAGCCGCTCGGCCGGCAGGCCGGTCAGCTGCGCCGCCTTCCGGAGCGTCTTCAGGCGGGCCGGGAGCGCGGACTCGGCCGGCACCTGGACGTCGGGGTGTACGGCGGCGCGGGCGGTGTCGCCGCGGGCGTCCCCCGGGCCCTCGGCGAGGTGCTCCGTGACGGCGAGCGCGGTCCGGGCGTCCGTGAGGTGCATCGGACCGTAGCCGCCGGTCACACTCGGTGCCCCCGCGTGCCAGTCCCAGCGGGACTGCAGGTAGGAGACCGCCAGCAGGACGCTCTGCGGCACGTGGTAGTCCGCCGCCGCGGTGGCGAACGCCTCCTGCAGATGGTCGGTGGAGTCCGCGGCGCTCTGCGCGGGAGCCGCGCCGAGCAGCGGCAGCAGCAGGGCCGCCGAGGCCAGGGGGCCGACGGCCCGCCGCAGGTGTCTGTGGCCGGGTGCGGACGTGGGGTCGGTGGCGGAACCTCGCAATGCGGCCTCCTGGGACGGACGGGCGTGGCGGGGCGTGCGGCGCCGAGCTGGGTCAGTGGTACCGGCTTGCCGACGATCCGTCAATGATGCCGTCAGGACCGGGATTTACCTTGTCACGGAGGGGTTTCGGCGAGTTTCGCGGCGGCGGCGCGCGGGCCTGCGGGGCGTCACTGGCGTACACCAGTGGCCACGGCCGGACGCGCGTACGAAGGCCGCGGCGCCGGCCCGGTACCCGGCCCGGACATACGAAGGCCCGCGGTGCACCGCCGCTCTGGCGCACCGCGGACCTTCGGTCCCGTCAGCGAGTGCCGACCGCCGCACGGACGGCCCTGCGGGCCATCTGGCAGTCGTCGTGCAGCCGCCTGAGCAGCAGCCGCTGTTCCTCGCCGGACGGCACGGCACCCGGGTGGGCCAGGCCCGGTGCCGCCGGGGCCACGTCGTGCATCGAACGCTGCAGGGCCGTCTCGTAAGTACGGATCTCCCGGGTCAGCAGCAGCATCAGGTTCACCAGGAAGGCGTCCCGTGAGGCCGGCCCCGCCGATTGGGCGATCTGGCTGATCTGGCGCCGGGCCGCCGGCGCGTCCCCGAGCACCAGCCACAGCGTCGCCAGGTCGTACCCCGGCAGGTACCAGCCCGCGTGCTCCCAGTCCACCAGCACTGGACCGGCCGGGGACAGCAGGATGTTCGACAGCAGGGCGTCGCCGTGGCAGAACTGCAGCATGCCGTGGCGGCCCACCTCGTGGGCGATGCCGTGCAGCAGCTTCCGCAGGTCGCCGAGGTCCCGGTCGGTGAGCAGGCCCAGCTCGTGGTACCGGGAGATCCGGGTGCCGTAGTCCAGCGGCATGTCGAACGTGCCCGCCGGGGGCCGCCAGGCGTTCACCCGGCAGATCGCGCCGAGCGCGGCCCGGATGTCCGCGCGGGGCGGCGCCTCCGCCGGATGCCGCTGGAGCGCCGCCACCCGGCCCGGCGAACGCTCGATCACCAGTGTGCAGTTGTCCGGGTCCGCCGCGATCAGCCGGGGCACACGGACCGGGGGCCGGTGCCGGACGAACGAGCGGTATGCGGCTATCTCGTGGCGGAACCGCTCGGCCCAGGCGGGCGAGTGGTCCAGCAGACACTTGGCCACGGCCGTGCTGCGCCCTGTCGTCCCGACGAGGAGGACGGACCGTCCGCTGCGCCGCAGTACCTGTACCGGAGCGAACTCCGGGCAGATCCGGTGCACCGAGGCGATCGCGGTGCGCAGCTGCGCACCCTGGGGGCCGGACAAGTCCAGTCTCCCGCTGAGCGGTTGGGTGCCGGGCTGGCCGGGGACCCGCCGGGGCCGGCCCGCGACCGGCACGGGTCCGCCCGGTCGCGCCACCGGGTCCAGATACGGTCCGCCGCCCGCCGGGCGGGAGCGCAGCGGCCGGGGCGGGGCGGACACGGAGGACGATGCTGCGTACATGGGAGATACAGATCCCTTCGTGTGCCTGCGGTGCCTGCCTGTGGTTCCGTGCTCGGCGCACATGCGCGGGGCCCGGGCGTTCGAGGAGCCCGTACTCCGATCGCATGCACTGCGAGCGTGCGCCTGCCCGGCCCGGCCGTAGGGGTGCACCCTGGGGAATGCACCCGACAGCTCGACGAGGCCGAGCTGCGACCGGGTCGGGGTGGCGCGTTCCTACTCGACACCCGATGCCCAGTGGCACACCATCTGGCGGACCCTGGCGAACCCTGGCGAATAGTCGCCCGGCAACCTCCACCGGGCTACTGTCAACTCAGCCGAGAACCTGGGGGCTTGACGTGAGCGGACAACCCAACACCCGTCTGGCGGACCTGTTCGGCCTGGCCGGCTGGTCCAAGGGCGAACTCGCGAGGCTGGTCAACAAGCAGGCGGCGGCCATGGGCCACCCCCAGCTGTCGACCGACACCTCCCGGGTCCGTCGGTGGATCGACATGGGAGAGATCCCGCGCGATCCGGTACCGCGGGTGCTGGCGGCTCTGTTCACCGAGCGTCTCGGCCGTGTCGTGACCATCGAGGACCTCGGTCTGGTGCGGCACGGGCGTACGGGAAAACGGCAGGGCGACGGGATCGAGGAACATCCCGACGGCGTGCCGTGGGCGCCCGAACGGACCGCCGCGGTCCTCACCGAATTCACGGGAATGGACCTCATGCTCAACCGACGCGGCTTGGTGGGCGCGGGTGCCGCGCTCGCCGCGGGATCCGCACTCAGCAGCGCCATGTACGACTGGCTGCACACCGACCCGGCCCTGAAGGCCGACGCCCCCGTTCTCGACGACCCCCTGCACGCCGACCCCGCTGGGTTCGACCGCTATGAGGCCGCCCCCATCGGGTCGCAGGAGATCGAGGAACTGGAGCGCTCGGTCGAGGTGTTCCGCGCCTGGGACGCGGCCCGCGGCGGCGGGCTTCAGCGCAAGGCGGTCGTGGGCCAGCTCAACGAGGTGGGCGGCATGCTCGCCTACCATCATCCACCCCATCTCCAGCGGCGCCTGTGGGGCGTCGCCGCCAACCTGGCCGTCCTCGCGGGCTGGATGTCGCACGACGTCGGCCTGGAACCCACGGCACAGAAGTACTTCGTCATCGCCGCCCATGCCGCCAGAGAGGGCGGAGACCGACCACGCGCCGGCGAGGCCCTGTCCCGGGCGGCCCGGCAGATGGTGCACCTCGGCCGGCCCGACGACGCACTGGACCTGATGAAGCTCGCCCAGTCCGGCGCGGGCCACGGTCTGCAGCCGCGCACGAAGGCGATGTTCCACACCATCGAGGCCTGGGCGCAGGCGTCGATGGGCAAGGGCCAGGCGATGCGCCGCACCCTCGGCCAGGCGGAGGACCTCTTCGTCTCCGACCGGCAGGAGGCGCGGACACCGGACTGGATGCAGACCTTCAAGGACGAGGACCTGTACGGCATGCAGGCCCTCGCCTACCGCACGCTGGCCGAGTTCGACCCGGACGCGGCCGTGCACGCCCAGCACTACGCGGAGAAGGCGCTGGCCCTGCGCGTCGACGGGCGGGAACGCTCGAAGATCTTCGACCATCTGTCCATGGCGTCGGCCTGCTTCATCGCCGACGACCCCGAACAGGCCGATCGCTACGCACGGCTGGCCCTGATGTCGATGGGCTCGAACTCCTCCCGTCGCACCTGGGACCGGCTGCGCCAGATGTACCGGCTGACCGCCGAGTACGCCGGCTATCCGAAGATCCACGAACTGCGGGAGGAGATCCGGCTCGTCCTGCCCAAGCCGAGGGCCAAGGGCAACACCAGCGCACAGGCGTGAACGCACAGGCACAGGGCCTGTGCGCCGGACCATCCCACCCACGCACCGTTCAGCTCATGTGGTGACCCTGGCGACGAGTACGCAGGCGTCGTCCTCACGTCCCGTTCCGCCGAACTCCTCGACCACCGTGCGTACGCAGTCCTGCGCGGTGCGCGCCGCGTCGAACCGCGGGGCGAGGGCGAGCAGGCGGTCCACGGCGTCGGCCGAGCTCTGCCCCGGCACCACTCCGTCGGTGTGCAGCAGAAGGAGATCGCCGGGTTCCAGGGTCATCTCGGCCTGCCCGTAGACGGCGCCCGAGGTGGCGCCGAGCAGAACGCCGTCCGGCGCGTGCAGCAGGCGACCCGTCCCGTCGCGGTACAGCAGTGGGGCGGGGTGTCCTGCCTGTGCCCAGACCAGGGTGCGGGTGTCGGGCCGGTAGCGGCAGCAGACGGCGCTGCCGAGGGCGGGCTGCACGGTCGCGTCCAGTAACTGGTTGAGCATGCCGAGCAGTTCACCGGGCCGGGAACCGGCCAGGGCCATACCGCGTACGGCGCCGAGCAGTGTCGCCATGCCGGTGGCGACGGCCACCCCGTGCCCGGTGAGGTCGCCGACGCTGAGAAGGGTCTCGCCGTCGGAGAGCTCCAGCGCGTCGTACCAGTCGCCGCCGAGCGGCGTGGCCGTCGTCGCGGTCAGCCGGCGGGCCGCGAGGTCGAGGGTGCGGGGGCCCTGGTGCGGGAGCCGCAGGGAGCCGCGCCAGGGCGGCAGCACCGCTTCCTGCAACTCGGCCGCCATCCGGTGCTCGGTCTGCTCCTGCCGGCGTTGACGCTGCAGCGAGTCACGGGTCTCGCGCAGCGTCCCGCGGCAGCGGCGCAGTTCGCTGACGTCCCGGAGCACGGCCCACATCGAGGCGGTGCCGCCGTCGGCACCGAGCACGGGTTCGCCCATCATGTGCACCGCCCGCACACCGCGGTCGGGCCGTACGATGCGGAACTCGCCGTCGATCGGCTTGCCGTCGACCAGGCAGTCCGTGACCATCGCGGTCAGCTTCGGCCGGTCGTCCTCCAGGACCAGCGAGGGCAGTTCGTCCAGCGTGAGGGCGGGGGCGGCCGGGTCGAGGCCGAGGATCTGGTACAGCTCCCCGGACCAGGTCGCCTCGTCGGTCAGCAGGTTCCACTCGGCGCTGCCCACCCGGCTGAGCAGCGAGCCGCTCGGACCGCCGGTCGGCACGGGCCGGACCACGGGAGCCTCGGCGGGTCCGGCCGGCGCGATCTCGGGGCCGTCCCGCAGCTGGGCCAAGTGGGCGTCCAGGTCGTCCAGTTGGTGCAGGGCGAGGTCGTACAGGGCGCGCTGCCAGCGTTCCTCCGGGTCCGCACCGTCGCTCCGGGCGTCCCGCCGTACCGCGTCCACATCGCCCTTGAGCCGCCGCGTCTGCGTGATCAACGCCTCGACCGAGCCGCGTCCGGGTGGCTGGGCGGCTGGGTGGTCCGCGGAGACTGGGGACGGCATGACGCACTCCGATGGGGACGAGACGGCCGGGGAGGACAGGGGGACCGTTACGACTCTCGCACAGCCCGCGACGGCCCGTAAGGGATTTGGCACCACACGATACGGTGGTGCTTCCGGCATATGCCAGAGTCTTCCCGGAGTGATCCCCGCGCACAGATGACGTACGCGCTCGGCGGTTCAAGTCGTAGGAGATGTACGGGACTTGTTCCCGTGTGGACGGTTTTCCGTGGACGCTCACTCGTGTGTTCGTCGCTCCTGTGTTCCCAGGGGTCGCCTTCGTCTTGTACCCGTCGAACTCTGACCGGATTTGGCGGCATGCGAGGCACCTTCGAGGACTCCATACAGGCATGGACGTCATCACAGTCGAACAGCCTGCCCAGGCCCAGCTCATCACCGCCGACGACGTGGAGATCCCCGTGTCGGCCACGCTGCGCTACACCGCGGACGACCCGTTGGCCGTCCGCGTGGACTTCCCCGCAGAAGCCGCCCTGGAGGGCGAGGAGGTCACCTGGATCTTCGCGCGCTCCCTGCTCGACCAGGGACTGCGGGCCCCGGCCGGCCATGGGGACGTGCAGATATGGCCGTACGGCCACACCCGTACCGTTCTGGAGTTCCACTCGCCCCACGGCCTGGCGCTCCTGCAGTTCCCCGCGTCCGCCCTGCGCCGCTTCCTGCTGCGCACCTACACGGCGGTGGCGGCCGGGCAGGAGGACGTGGCCGGAGTGGTGGAGCGGGGGCTGAGCGCCCTGTTCGGCGGGGTGTAGGGACCGGCGGGGTCCGCGCTCCGGCGGGATGCGAGGGGATTCCCGCACCACTTCGACTTCTGTTCACCTCCGCCTCATCGCACCGGTATGGACCCTGTCCCTCACCACGGGCACCCTGGCGCGCGGTGTGCCGCAGGGGCACTCCGGTGACGAGGACGGGGCCAATGACACCGATCAGCCGAAGAGGCTTCGTGGGGCTCGGCGCGTCCGTGACGGCGGGTGTGGCGCTGGGCGCCGGCACACTCCCCCAGAGCTCGAATGCGCTCGCTCTGGGAGGTACCCCCATCACGGCGGCCGCCGCGACCACGGCGACCGGCACGATCAAAGATGTGCGGCACGTGGTGATCCTCATGCAGGAGAACCGCAGTTTCGACCACTACTTCGGCCGTCTGAAGGGCGTGCGCGGCTTCGACGACCGCAGCGGCATCACCCTCAGCGGTGGCTCCCCGGTCTTCGCCCAGCCGAGCGGGACGGGCCGCCAGTACCCGTGGAAGCTCAGCGCGACACCCTCCGCCGGCGGCAAGGACGGCGAGACCCTGGCCCAGTGCAACGGCGACCTGCCCCACTCCTGGTCCTCGCAGCACTCCGCCTGGAACAAGGGCCGCATGGACAACTGGGTCGCGGGTGTCGGTAACGTCCGCTCGCTCGGCTACCTGGACCGCTCCGACATCCCCTTCCACTACGCGCTCGCCGACAACTACACCATCTGCGACGCCTACTTCTGCTCCGCGCTCAGCGCGACCGGCCCCAACCGCACCTACCTGTGGAGCGGCAAGGTCGACTCCTCCTCCTACGACGGCGGCGACGAGTCCGGTCTGACCTGGCAGAACTACGCCGAGGCACTGCAGGCCGCCGGGGTGAGCTGGAAGGTCTACCAGAACGCGGCCGACAACTACGGTGACAACGGCTGCGCCTACTTCAAGAACTTCGCGAACGCCAAGGCGGGCGACCCGCTGTACGACCGCGGCATGTCCTCGGTACCGAAGGCGACCGGCTCGACCCCCGACGACATCGCCGCGGCCATCAAGGCCGACGTCGTCGCGGGCACCCTCCCGCAGGTCTCCTGGGTCGTCCCCAACCAGGCCTTCTCCGAGCACCCCTACGCCCCGCCCGGCGACGGCGCCCACTTCATCAGCCTCGTCTACCAGGCCCTCGCCGCCGACCAGGACGTCTTCGACTCCACCGTCCTCTTCCTCAACTACGACGAGAACGACGGCTACTTCGACCACGTGCCCCCGCCGGTACCCCCCGCCGGAACGGCGGGCGAGTTCCTGGCCGGGGTGCCGTACGGCTTCGGCTTCCGGGTCCCGATGATCGTCGTCTCGCCCTGGACGCGCGGCGGCTGGGTCTCCTCGGAGGTCTTCGAGCACACCTCGGTGCTGCGTTTCCTGGAGACCTGGACCGCCGCCCTGGGCAAGCCCGCCAAGTGCCCGAACATCAGCGACTGGCGGCGCAAGGTCAGCGGCGACCTCACCGGCGTCTTCGACTTCGCCCACCCGGTCTACGGCCCGGTCTCCCTGCCCGCGACCAGCGTCATCGGCATGGGCACCTGCGGCCCGCTGCCCAACCCGGTGCCGACGGACAACGCCCTGCCCGCCCAGGAGCCCGGCACGCGCCCGGCCCGCGCGCTGCCCTACCAGCCGAACGGCTACCTGGACCACCTGGAGTTCGGCGCCGCCGGCAAGATCCTGGCCTGGTTCACCATGACCAACCAGGGCGGCCCGGCCGCCCGCGCCGCCCACTTCTCCATCCATCCCAACGCCTACCGCGACACCACGCCCTGGCAGTACACGGTCGACGCGGGCGGCACCGCCACCGACTCGTTCAGCATCGGAACGGGCTACGGCAACGGCGCGTACGACCTCACGATGGTCGGGCCCAACCGCTTCCAGCGGCGCTTCCAGGGCGACGCGACCAAGGCCGGCAAGTCGGCGGAGGTGAGCACCCGGTACGCGGTCGAGCCGGGCACGGGCAAGCTCGCCGTCTATTTCAAGATGGCCAACTCGGGCACGGCGTCCGTGAGGTTCACCATCACCTCCCACCACTACCGCAGCGACGGCCCCTGGACCTACACCGTCGCCCCGGGCGCCTCGACGGAGGACTTCTTCAATGCGGTGGCGTACCAGAACGGCTGGTACGACTTCACCGTGACGGTCGACTCCGACGCGACCTGGTCGCGCCGGTTCACCGGGCACCTGGAGACGGGCGCGCCCAGCGTCAGCGGCTGACCCCGGCGTACAGGTCCGGGCGCGGGGCGAGGCCGACGGCCACCCGGCCGCCGGTCTCGAGCGCCCGGACCCCCGCCTCGGCGACGACGGACGCCGCGTACCCGTCCCAGACGCTCGGACCGGTGACCTCGCCGCGCCGGGTGGCGTCGACCCAGGCCTGCACCTCGCGGTCGTAGGCGCCGGCGAAGCGGACGAGGTAGTCCTGCGCCACGTCCTCCCGGGCGCCGCCCGCGGTGGTGACCACCATGGTGTGCTCGTCACCGATCCGCGCGCTGCCCTGCTCGCACACCGCCTCGCAGCGCACCTGGTACCCGAAGCCGCAGTTCACGAAGACCTCGACGTCGACCAGCGCGCCCCCGTCGGTCTCGAACAGCACGAACTGCGGGTCGAGCAGGCCCTCGGGGGCGTGCGCGGAGGGCCCGGGGCGCAGCACGGTCACCGCCGTCAGCTCCTGGCCGAGCAGCCAGCGCGCCGCGTCGATCTCGTGTGAGACGGAACTGTTGATCAGCATGGCGCTGCTGAAGTGGCCGGGGGACGAGACATTGCGGTGGGTGCAGTGCAGCATCAGGGGCCGGCCCAGGCCGCCGCCGTCCAGCAGGGCCTTCAGCCGGCGGTACTCGGAGTCGTAGCGGCGCATGAAGCCGACCTGGGCCAGCCGGCGTCCCAGCCGTGCCTCGGCCTCCACGACCCGCAGCGCGCCGGTGGAGTCGGGCACCATGGGCTTCTCGCACAGCACCGGCAGGCCGCGGGCGAAGGCGGCGAGCAGGGCCTCCTCGTGCGCGGGGCCGGGGGAAGCGATCAGGACGGCGTCGACACCGGGTGCGTCGAGCGCGGCCACCGGGTCGGTGTGCACGGTGACTCCGTCGAGGGCGGCCACCGCTTCCTCGGCCCGCTCGGCCGCGGGGTCGGCTACGGCCGCGACCCTGGCTCCGCTCACCACGCGGTCAAGACGTCGTATGTGGTCGGCGCCCATGTGCCCGGCACCCAGTACCGCCACTCCCAGCAGGTCACCCATGCGTGCGCTCCCTTACGCCGACGATCACGCCGTAGCGTACGCTGGGCAGGGAGCGCCGCCGGGGGTGCCGTTGCCGGGGAACGCACCCGGTGGGGGAGTGTCAGTACCGCAGCACTCCGGCGATCCCGTTCGCGTCGCCCAGCGTGCCGTCGGGCACGAAGCGGACGTCGGCGCCGGTCTCCAGACACTGCTCGACGATCTCGTCCACGATGTCCTCGCGGGCGTCCAGGTCGCCGGCTTCGGCCGGCACCAGATGCGCGCCGAGGTCGCTGACGGCCGCCCGGAAGTTCTCCTCCACGGCGAGCAGCCGGACCCGGCCCTCGCGGGCGCTCTGCCACAGCTCGTCGAGACCGGCCGCGAAGGTGCGGTGACCGCGGGCCGAGGTCAGTTCCCGGACGATGCCCGTGGTGTCCTTGCGGGCCTCCGCCTCCAGTACCGGCCGCAGCGCCTGCCACACGGCCTCGGGACCGGCGTGCGCGAGGCCGCCGTGCGGGACGTGGACGGCGGCCTTGGCGACACTGCCGACCTCGTCCAGCAGGGACAGCGCCGCCTGCTCGCCGGTGACGTACACGGGCCGGGGCTGGTCGCGCAGGACCGTGCTCATGGCGGTGTCGGCCTCGCGCAGGAACTGGCGGGTGCCTTCGTCGCTGAACGTGCTCGGCAGGCCGCCCGTGCGCATCTGGCGCTCGGGGTCGAAGTTCTCCTGTCTGCGCTCCAGCGGGAAGCCGCCCGTGTGGTCCTGCACCACGCGGTCTTCGCCGCCGCTCCACAGGGTGACGTGGTCCGCGGAGACCGACAGTACCCAGAAGGGGCGTTCGGCGGCCTGCGCGGCGACCAGGTTGCGGGTGAGGAAGGTGTCCGAGAGCACCACCCGCTCGGGGACGGTGCGGGCCAGGGACCACACCTGGTGCTCGCCCGGAGCGGCGAAGATCACCAGGCCGTCCTCGGCATGTGTCAGGTCCACTTCCGCCAGCGCCCGGTCGAGCTGCGCGACGACGTCGTTGCGCCGCTCACGGGTGACGGAGGGGTCGGACTCCAGGCGCCTGCGGGCCTCGGTGACCACATTGCGCAGCCGGACGGGATCCTGGCCGTTCTCGGGTTCGCGGCGGTGCGTCGGGGTCAGTACCGACACCGCCGGATACGGGCGCGGGCGCCGGAGTTCGGCGAGGGTCGCGGGACTCAGTGCGTGCTCCATGACAGCACGATAGGTCCGATTCACATGTACGGCATTCGGGGTAATCCGGACCGAAGGTCACCGTCGGGTCTCTCTGCCGGACCACGGTGACGCGGCGGCCCGCGGACCGTTACCGTACCGGCCAGTAACCGGATCGTGGCTCACCCTGGAGGCCTGACATGCCGCAGCTCGAACTCGACGGAGCGGCCCTGACGTACGACGACGAGGGTCCCCGTGACGCACCGGAGGTGCCGCTGGTGTTCGTCCACGGCTGGACGGCCGACCGGCACCGCTGGGACCACCAGGTCGCGCACTTCTCGCCCGGACGCCGGGTGATCCGGCTGGACCTGCGCGGGCACGGCGAGAGCACCGGATCCGGCGTGCGCACCATCGCGGAGCTGGCGCGGGACGTCCTCGCCCTGCTCGATCACCTGGAGGTCGAACGGTTCGTGCTGGTCGGCCACTCGATGGGCGGCATGATCGCGCAGACCATCGCCCTGGCCCACCCCGAGCGGGTGCGGCGGATGGTGCTGGTGGGCTCCATCGGCCGGATGACGTACAGCCGCGGCCGGGGTCTGCTCATGGCCGCCTCCACGCTCGTGCCGTACCGGCTGTTCGTCGCCGCCAACATCCAGCGCGCCTTCGCGCCCGGCTACCCGCGCGAGGAGATCCGCGCGCACATCCGCGCCTCCGCCGCGACCCCGCGCGAGGTCGTGATGACCCTGTACGGCGCGATGCGCGCCTTCGACGTCCTCGACCGGGCCGGCGAGATCCGGACGCCCACCCTGATGGTGCACGGCTACCACGACGTGCAGCTGCCGGTGCGGCAGATGCTCCGGATGGCCAAGGCCTACCCGGACGCGGTCGTGCGCATCCTGGACGCGGGCCATGAGCTGCCCCTGGAGAAGCCGGCCGAGCTGACCGCCGTACTGGATGGATTCGTGACCGAAAAGGCCTGACCCCCGCGGCGTTTGGGGAAGTTTTTGCCTGTGGCCGGTTCCTGGCGGCACCGGCCCGGTGGCACGGGCTCCACGGGATTTCACGCGAGCAAAATACGGCCGAAATCGTGGGGGAGGGGGTGGCTGTCGGTGTTACGGCCGCATTGACTGCCTCGGGCAACTGGCGGAGGCTGAACCATATAGGTGCTAGATACATCTGGTTTTGCGGGCCGGTCCCTGGTTCACCTGGGAAGGCTGAGGTGAGGGGGAGCCGGTCTCGCGCCGGAGGCAGGAGGTAGCGCATGTGCGGCATCACCGGATGGGTCTCCTTCGACCGCGATCTGACCACCGAGGCCACCACTTTGCATGCGATGACCGAGACGATGGCCTGCCGCGGCCCGGACGACCGCGGCACCTGGGTGCAGGGCCCGGCCGCCCTGGGGCACCGCCGGCTCGCGATCATCGATCTCCCCGGCGGCCGGCAGCCGATGGCCGTCGACACCCCCGAAGGGCCCGTCGCCATGGTGTACTCCGGGGAGGCGTACAACTACACGGAACTGCGCCGGGAACTTCAGGCCCGCGGCCACCGGTTCACCACCGACTCCGACACCGAGGTCGTCCTGCACGGTTACCTCGAATGGGGTGACGCGGTGGCCGAACGGCTCAACGGCATGTACGCGTTCGCCGTCTGGGACGGCCGTCACGGCAAGCTCGTGATGATCCGCGACCGCATGGGCATCAAGCCGTTCTACTGCTACCCGACCCCCGACGGCGTCCTGTTCGGCTCCGAGCCGAAGGCGATCCTCGCCAACCCGCTGGTCCGCCCACGGGTCGCGCTGAACGGGCTGCGGGAACTGTTCGTCCTGGTCAAGACGCCCGGACACGCGATCTGGGACGGCATGCGCGAGGTGGAACCCGGCACCGTCGTCACCGTCGACCGCTCCGGCCTGTCCACCCGTGTCTACTGGCGGCTGGAGACGCGTCCGCACACCGACGACCGCGACACCACCATCGCCACCGTGCGCTCGCTGCTCGACGACATCGTGCGCCGCCAGCTGGTCGCCGACGTCCCGCGCTGCACCCTGCTCTCCGGCGGCCTCGACTCCTCGGCCATGACCGCGATCGCCGCCCGGCAGCTCGGCGAACAGGGTGAGAAGGTACGCAGCTTCGCCGTCGACTTCGTCGGCCAGACCGACAACTTCGTCGCCGACGAACTGCGCGGCACCCCCGACACACCCTTCGTCCACGACGTGGCCGAACTCGCCGGCACCGACCACCAGGACATCGTGCTCGACGCGCAGTCCCTCGCCGACCCCGCCGTGCGCGAACAGGTGCTCCGCGCCCGCGACCTGCCGGCCGGGTTCGGCGACATGGACGCCTCGCTGCTCCTGCTCTTCCGCGCCATCCGCGAGAAGTCCACGGTGGCCCTGTCCGGTGAGTCCGCCGACGAGGTCTTCGGCGGCTACCTGCAGTTCTTCGACGAGGAGGCGCGCCACGCCGACACCTTCCCCTGGCTGGCCAGCTTCGGCCGGCACTTCGGCGAGGACGCCGACGTGCTGCGCGCCGATCTCGTCAAGGCCCTGGACCTGGACGGTTACGTCGCCGACGGCTACCACACCGCCGTCGCCGCCATCGACCGGCTGGACGGCGAGAGCGACTTCGAGTACCGGATGCGGCGGATGAGCCATCTGCACCTGACCCGGTTCGTCCGGGCCCTGCTCGACCGCAAGGACCGGATGAGCATGGCCGTCGGCCTGGAGGTCCGGGTCCCGTTCTGCGACCACCGGCTGGTCGAGTACGTCTACAACGCCCCCTGGGCGCTGAAGTCCTTCGACGGCCGGGAGAAGAGCCTGCTCCGGGAGGCGGCCGCGGACGTCCTGCCGCGCTCGGTGTACGAGCGGGTCAAGAGCCCGTACCCGTCCACGCAGGACCCGCGGTACGCCCGCGCCCTGCAGGAACAGGCCAAGGAACTGCTCTCCCGGCCCTCCCACCGGGTCTTCGACCTGGTCGACCGCGACCGGCTCCGCCAGGCCGCCGAACGCGAGGCGCCGGTCAGCACCCAGGCGGCCCGGCGAGGCCTGGAGCGCGCCCTGGACCTCGCCCGGTGGCTGGAGGTCTACACGCCCGAGGTGACGCTCAGCTGAGCCCGATGGCCCGGTCCGCAGCCGCCGCCGTGGGCTGCCACCACGTCGTCACCGGCTCCCACACCAGGACCTGCTTCCCGGTGCCGAGCCGTGCGGCGGTGAAGGAGCGGCCCCGGTGCGCGGCCGAGGCGGCCACGGTGATGCCGTCCGTCCGGCGGGCCTCGGGGTCCGCCGGGTCGCCGAGGGTCCGGACGTCGGCGTAGGCGGTCCCGCCCGCCGCGAGCCGGTAGCGACCGGTGCCGCCCCGCGGCGTCGGCAGGGCGGCGCCGTCCAGCTCCCCGAAGGTCACCGTGGGCACCCGGTCCACCACGCACGCGCGCAGCCCGTGGTGGGTGACGCTCACGCGCACCACGGTCGGGTCGCCGGCCGCGTCCCTGGCCCGGACCGTCAGCGACTTCTCGGCACAGCGGACGGGCTGGGCGTGGCCCGTGGCGGCCTGGCTCTGCGGTGCGGTCACCAGCAGGACCGCCGTGGCGGCCGAGGCGGCGGGCGCGGCGATGGCGGCGCGGATACGCATGGTGGTCTCCCCCAGTCGTGGTCACGTACGGGATGCGGCGGCCTCAGCGCGCCTGCCCAGTGTGACGGCCGGGATGCGCCGGAGGTTGTGCCGGATTCGCACCTGTGACCCGGTTGCGCCGCCACTGTCATCAGTTGGTGGTGTTCGTGGTGCTGCTCCATTGCCCACCGTCCGCCGGGCAGGAGCTGCCGCTCGGGGGCAGGGTGCCGTAGAGGAGGAAGTCGTCGACCTTGCGGTGGACGCACTTGGACGAGCCGTACCCGGTGTGGCCGTCGCCCTTGTTGTCGAGGACCACGGCCGACGGGCCGAGCCGTGCCGCCGTCTCCACGGTCCACCGGTACGGCGTCGCCGGGTCGCCGCGGGTCCCCACCAGCAGCATCTTCGCCGAGTGGACGTCCTTCACCCGGTCGCGGATGAAGTCGGTGCCCTGGGGCCAGCCGTAGCACATGAGCAGCTGGGTGAGCCGGTAGCGGCCGAAGACCGGCGAGGCCTCGTCATACGCGGACCGAAGGCTCCTGAGGTCCTTGGTGATCTGGGCCGCGTCGGGCCGGTCGGGGTCGTCCGCGCAGTTGATCGCCATCAGCGCGGACGCCAGGTTGTCCGACGGGACGTTCTGCGGATCGACCAGACCGCCGTCCTGCGGACGTCCCCCATGGGGCGGCGCGGCGCCGCCGTCGGCGAAGTTCAGCACGCCCCGCGTGTCACCGTCCTCCGTCAGGGAGGCCAGGGCGCGCTCCAGGGCGGGCCACAGCTGCTTGCTGTAGAGCGCCTGGCCGATCGCGCCCACCAGGTCCTGCCCGGAGAACGTGCCGCCGAAGTCCATCGGTACCGGGTTCTTGTCGAGCGAGTGCACCAGCCGGACCACCTGGTCCTCGGCCGCCCGCCGGTCCTGGCCGAACGGACACGCGACGTCCGTCGTACACCAGTCCAGGAAATCGTCCAGGGCGGTCTGCTCCCCCTGGGCGCCGGCCACCCCCTGTTCGGACAGCGGCTCGGTCAGGGTGTCCACGCCGTCCAGGGCGATCCGGCCGACCTTGTCCGGGAACTGTGCCGCGTACACCGCGCCGAGCCGCGTTCCGTAGGAGAAGCCGAGGTAGTTGAGCTTCTTGTCGCCGAGGGCCTGGCGGATGACGTCCAGGTCGCGGGAGGCGTTCACGGTGCCTATGTGCCGCAGCACCGGGCCGGAGTTCCGGGCGCACTCGCCGACAGCCGTCCGCAACTTGGTGAGCAGAGCCTGCGGATGGGCGAGGTCGGCGTGTTCGCCCGCCGCGTCCGAGGCCTCGTCGCCGCCCTCGCCGCAGCTGACGGGGGAGGACCGCCCGACGCCGCGCGGGTCGAAGGTGACCACGTCGTAGCCGTTGGTCAGATCCATGAACTCCTTGCCGCCGGAGGCGAGTTCGGATATGCCCGCGCCGCCCGGGCCGCCGAAGTTCAGCAGCACCGACCCCCGCGACGCGCCGGTCGCCCGATAGCGGGCCACGGCCACGTCGAGGGTGCCCGCGCGGGGCCGGGCGTAGTCGAGCGGGACGGTGACCTTCGCGCACTGGAGGTCCTTCGGCATGTCCGGGCCCTTGCAGGCCGCCCAGGTCACCTTCTGCCGGTAGAACCGGGACAGGTCGGGCTGCGGCTGCGGCCGGTCGGTGCCGGCCCGGGGCAGCCCGGCACCGAGCAGTGCCAGGGCGAGGGCTCCGGCGCCCGCGCAGCGCCGCACGGTGGGCCGTCTGGACAGCTTGGCCAGCATCGATCGCCTCCCGGGACGCCTGTCGCGGACCGGGGGGGACGGCGCCCTCGACCCACCATAAGCGGGCCCCGGAAGGCCCGCCTCCGGGCGAGCGGGGCGGCGCCCGGTGCCGTACCCTTCGCGCCCTCCATGCCCGTTGGAGATCATTGAGAGGCTTTACATGCAGTTCGATAACAGTGTCGCTCGACGGGGTGAAAGACCGATAAGCCATAACTCGGATGGTTCTTCTGCGTTCTATGAGGTGCGGGTGAGTGCCCGCTACGACCTCTGGAAGGCAGGGAACTATGAGACGGGCTACCCGAAACGGTGTGATCGCCGTCGCCGCCGCTTCCGGGGCGATGGCTCTGGCGCTGCCGGTGTCCGCCGCCTTCGCTGCCGATGGTGCCGGCGCCGACGGCTCCGCGGCCGGCTCGCCCGGGCTGATCTCCGGCAACGGCATCCAGCTCCCGGTGCACGTGCCGGTCAACGTGTGCGGCAACACCGTGAACGTGGTGGGGCTGCTCAACCCGGCGGCCGGCAACGCCTGCGCGAACCGCGGCGCCGCCAAGGCCGGGGCGTCCGCGTCGGGCGGGGCGTCCGCGCACGGCGGGGCGCAGGACTCGCCCGGCGTGGCATCCGGCAACGACATCCAGCTCCCCGTCGACCTTCCGGTCAACGTCACCGGAAACAGCGTCAACGTGGTCGGCGTGGGCAACCCGGCCGGGGGCAACCGGTCCGTCAACGGCGAGGCGCCCGGTACTCCCCGTCACCCGCGTACCCCGGCTCCCAGGCCCCCGGCGCCGGCGAAGCACCGTGCCGGCCCGCGCGTGCAGCCCGTCGCGCAGTCGGCGGTGCTGGCCCACACCGGAATGGACGTGACGACGCCCGCCGTCGCCGGCAGCGCCACGCTCCTTCTCGCCGGCACGGCCCTGTACCGCCGTTTCCGCTCCGGTCACACCGGCTGACCGGCACCCTCCGAGACCCCACCGGACGTCGGCCCGGTGGGGTCCGGTCCGTCCACGGCCCGGTGGTGTCGCCGGGCGCGGCGGATCGCTCCGCCGCGCCCCGTGCGGGCTGTTCGTGGCGGTGCCGACGCTTTCCCCGCGCGACCGGTTCGCCCGGCGCGTGCCACGCCAGGTCACCGCCACGACGATCGCGAGGAGGACCGAGCCACCGGCCGGCGAAGCGACCGTTTCCACGTCCAGGTGGAGGCCGACGTCGACCCCGGGTACCGCTGCGCGGCCGCTACGCCGCGAACGCGTCGACGCCCGTCAGCTCCGCCGACAGCTTCCACAGCCGGGCCGCCTGCTCCGGGTCGGTCGCCCAGTCCTTGACGCCGGTGCGCTCGTCGCCCCGCGGTGCGCGTTCGGCGATGTCGCAGTCCTCCAGATAGACGCCCCCGAGCCCGTGCAGCTGCGGCGAGGTCGCCGCCCACACCTGGGTGGCCGCCCCCTGCGGCGGGGTCTTGAAGCCCTCGGGGTCGAGCGCGTTGCCCTCCTCGTCGATCCAGCCGCGCTCGATCATCTCCTCCCTGGCCAGGTGCCGTTGCAGCGGCGTGAGGATGCCGCCGGGGTGCAGGGCGAAGGCGCGGACGCCGGCGTCGCGGCCGAGCTTGTCGAGCTGAACGGCGAACAGGACGTTGGCGGTCTTGGCCTGGCCGTAGGCCTCCCACTTGTCGTAGCCCTGCCGCCAGTGGACGTCGTCCCAGCGGACGCCGGAGAAGTGGTGGCCGCGGGAGGAGACGGAGACGACTCGGGCACCCCCCGGTGCGATGGCGGGCCACAGACGGTTGACCAGGGCGAAGTGGCCGAGGTGGTTGGTGGCGAACTGGGCCTCCCAGCCGGGCCCCACGCGGGTCTCCGGGCACGCCATGATCCCGGCGCTGTCGATCACGATGTCGAGGGTCCGTCCCGACGCCAGGAACCGCTCGGCGAAGCCGCGCACGCTCTCCAGATCGCCGAGGTCCAGCTCGTCCAGCTCCACGCCCGGGACGCCGGCCAGCGCCTGCTCGGCGGTGACGGGACGGCGGGCGGGCACGACCACGCGGGCGCCGGCCCTGACGAGCGAGCGGGTGGTCTCCAGACCGATGCCCGAATAGCCGCCGGTGACGAGGGCGAGCTTTCCCGTCAGGTCGATGCCCCGCAGGACGTCGTCGGCGGTGCTGGTGGCGCCGAAACCGGAACCGATCTCGTGCTGTGCGGTGCTCATGTCCGAACGCTACGGATTCGAGTGCGCTCGAAGTCAAGCCCGGCGCGGGCAACGGCTGATCTTCCCGTGGCGCTGCCCCCCGTCGATCCGGAAGGATGCGGCACGGCAGTCTGGTCCCGACGGAAGACGGAGCACACCGATGACCTCTGCGGTCCCCCACGACCTCGTCGTCACGCAGGCCACCCTCGCCGACTGGCCGGTGATCGCCGGGTGGGCGGCGGCGGAGGGCTGGAATCCCGGACTGTCCGACGGTCCGGCGTTCTTCGCGCAGGATCCCGGCGGGTTCTTCCTGGGCCGCATCGACGGCGAGCCGGTCTCGGCCGTCTCCGTCGTGAACTACGGCGCGGACTACTCCTTCCTGGGCTGCTATCTGGTCCGCCCCGACCTGCGCGGCCACGGCCACGGCCTCACCACGTGGAAGACCGCCCTCGCCCATGCCGGTGAGCGCACCGTCGGACTGGACGGCGTCGTCGCCCAGCAGGACAACTACCGCCAGTCCGGGTTCGAACTCGCCTACCGCACCATCCGGTTCACCGGCGCCGCCCCGCAGGGCGAGACGCCCGAGGGGATCCGCCCGGCCGGTCCCGCGGACCTGGCCGCGATCACCGCCTACGACAGCGCCTGCTACCCGGCCGACCGACCGCGCTTCCTCTCCGAGTGGCTCACCGGCCCCGGCCACCAGGCCCTCGTCCGCTACGACGGCGCACGCCTCACCGGCTACGGCGTGCTCCGCCCCGGCCGGGACACCCTGCGCATCGGTCCCCTCTTCGCGGACACCGCCGACGACGCCCGCGCCCTCTTCGCCGCCCTCACGGCCGACGCCGCCGGACGCCAGGTCGCCATCGACGTGCCCGAGCCGAACGCGGCCGGCGTCGCGCTCGCCGAAGCGGCCGGTTTCCAGGCCTCGTTCGAGACCGCCCGCATGTACACCGGCCCCGTCCGCCCGCACGCCCAGCACCACGTGTTCGGCGTCACCACCCTCGAACTGGGCTGACACTCGGCACGTGGTGCCGGGCAGCACCGGCGGCGCCCCTCGGGCACCGGCCCGCGCGGCCTCACGGGCGGGCGACGGCAGCGCCCTGAAGCTTCGCGGGACCTGGCTCGACCGCTGCCGGCCACGACGGCGCTGTGGACGGCCGACGGCACGGCGCGGCACCGCGAGCGGAGGGCTAGTGCACCGGCGCGGCCGGCGCCCCGGCCTGCGGGGTGCGGGTGTGCCGCCGGGCGGGGAAGGCGTACCGGCGGCCCGCCGCGACCGTCGCCAGCGCCAGGGCCACGGGCGCCAGGGCGGTCCAGGGCAGGGCTCCGGCGCCCAGGACGTCCAGCGCCACACCGCCGGTGAGCGAGCCGGCGGCGATGCCCGCGTTGTACACCGTCGTCTGCAACGAGGTCGCCACTTCGGCCTCGGCCGGCCCCGACGCCTCGACCAGCGCGGTCTGGATCAGCGTCGGCGCCCCGCCGAAGGCCGCACCCCACAGTGCCACCGCTCCGACCAGCAGCACAGGCGTCCGCGCGCCCAGGCCCAGCACCAGCAGCACCCCGGCCAGCAGCGCGAGCGCCGCCAGCAGCGTCGCCCGCGGATGCCGGTCGACCAGCACTCCGGTCACCCAGATCCCGGCCACCGTGGCCGTCCCGAAGACCGCGAGCAGCAGTCCCGTACGGCCGAACCCGGCATGCCGGGCGAACGGGGCGACGTAGGTGTACAGCGCCTGGTGCCCCAGCAACAGGAACAGGGTCACCGACAGCACGGGGCGGATGCCGGGGCGGAGCGCGACCCCGGTGAGCGGCACGCGCGCGTGCGGGGGTTCGCCGGGGAAGCCGGGCACCCGCAGCCGTATCCAGGCCACAAGCAGGACGGCGAGCACGGCCAGAGCGCCGAAGGCCGCCCGCCACCCCACCGCACCGGCGAGCGCGGTGCCCGCCGGCACGCCGAGCGACAGCGCCAGGGTGATCCCGGCGAGCACGAGGGCGATGGCCCGCCCGCGCCGCTCGGCCGGCACCATCCGGGACGCGTAGCCCGCCAGCATCGCCCACAGCGTGCCGCCCATCGCGCCGGCCAGCAGCCGCGCCGCGCACGTGAGCGGATACGAAGACGACAGCGCCACCAGCGCGTTGCTGACGGCGAAGCCGAACAGGGCACCGCACAGCACGGGCCGTCGGGGCAGCCCGCGCAGAGCCGCGGTGACCGGGACGGCGGCCAGGAAGGAAGCCGCCGCGTAGGCGGTGACGAGGAATCCGATCCGCGACTCGGCGACCCCGAGCGGGGGCGCCATCGCGGGCAGCAGGCCCGCCGGCAGGAGTTCGGTGAGGACGGCGGTGAACGCGGCGCAGGACAGGGCCAGCAGCCCCGACCACGGCAGCGGGGCACCCTTGACCTGGGAAGACGTGGAGGACACGGTCATGCGACCATGGTCGGAGCCTGACATCAGTGTGAAGGTCAAGCGCGAACCGGGAGACAGGCATGCGGATCGGTGAGCTGTCGCGCCGCACGGGTGTCCCCACCCGGCTGCTGCGCTATTACGAGGAGCAGGATCTCCTCCACCCCGAACGCGCCGACAACGGCTACCGGAGCTATCCCGAGTCCGCCGTCGCCGCCGTCGGGCAGATCCGCGGCCTGCTGGACTCCGGGCTCACCACCGAGATGATCCGCGCGATCATGCCGTACCTCTCCGGCCCCGGCGCTCTGCACCCGCCCGCCGAATGCGTGACGCCGCAGACAGCCGCCCTGCTCCAGGGGCACATCGAGCGCATCCAGTCCCGTATCGACTGCCTGTCCCGCAACCGCGACCGGCTCAGCGCCTATCTGGCCGCCGTGCGCCCGGACCCGCGGTAATCGCGTTGCCCCGCCGGAACGTCCCTGCTGAGCTGGGTGCATGGACCACTCCGCGGTGCTCGCCCGCTACGACCGAGACATGCGCGAGAACGCGACCCCGGACGGCCCCGGTGCCCGGATCGAACGGGCCGGTGCGGTCGTGCGTCAGGTCGCGGACGCGCACGGCTGGAACGGCGTGCTCTGGTCCGGCCTGGACCCGGGGAGCGCGGACCGGGCGATCCAGGAGCAGATCGACCGCTTCACCGGCCTCGGCCGCGGCTTCGAGTGGAAGCTCTACGGCCACGACCGGCCCGGGGATCTCGGTGCCCGGCTGGCCTCCGCCGGATTCCGGGCCGAGCCCGAGGAGACCCTGCTGATCGGTGAGACCGGCCGGCTCGCCCTGGACGCCGAACCGCCCGCGGGCATCCGTCTCGTACGGGTCACCGACCCGGCCGGCGTCGACCTCGTCGTGGATGTCCATGAGAAGGCCTTCGGCACCGACGGGACCGGGCTGCGACACCGGCTGCTCGCGCGCCTGGCCGCCGACCCCGGCACGGTCGTCGCCGTGGTCGCCCTCGCGTGCGGCGAACCGGTCAGCGCCGCGCGCATGGAGCTGGTGCCCGGCACCCGGTTCGCGGGACTGTGGGGCGGCGGCACCGTGGAGGCCTGGCGGGGCCGGGGCGTCTACCGCGCCCTGGTCGCCCACCGGGCCCGCGTCGCCGCCGCCCACGGCTGCCGCTATCTGCAGGTCGACGCCTCAGCCCTGAGCCGCCCGATCCTGCAGCGCCTCGGCTTCCACGCGCTGAGCACCACGACCCCCTATCTCTACGGAAGCTGACGTCCCGTCAACGGTGTACCCGCGCCCGGTCCAGCGCGGCGATGCCCACCGCGGCCAGGGCGATCTGGATGAACCACTCGATCCAGTCGGGTCCCTTGGTGTTCGCGACCCCGAACCCGGCGGCGATGGCCGAGCCCAGCAGCGCGGCAGCGATGCCGACGACGATGGTCCACAGCATGCCGATGTGCTGCCGCCCGGGGACGACCAGGCGCCCCAGCACACCGATGATGAGCCCGATGATGACGGCACTGATGATGCCCGAGATCTCCATGGCCACCCCTTTTGGTGTTGTCTCTCGCTCACCGTCTGCCCGCTGTAAGCGGACGCAGTCCGCTCCGGTTGTTGCCGCGACTTTCTGTTCACCGCCCCTTCATGCCATGTACCTTTCAACCAATTGACGCGTGTAGAACCCTCAAGCGGGCTCTACGCGCGCAGACTTGGCGCCGCACCGCCTCTCCCCACCCCTCATGGAGGTTCGCCGGATGTTCGGATCCAGGAGATCCCGCCGCAGACTCACCACCGCCCTGGCCGGATGCGGGCTGCTGCTCACCGGGGCAGCGGTCCAGCTCGGCAGCGGCACCGCCGCCCACGCGGCGGCCACGCACCGCATCCTGTTCGACAACGCCCATGCCGAGACGGCCGGCAACGCCGACTGGATCATCTCCACCAGCCAGCCCGACCCGCTCGGCCAGGACTCCTCCCCGTCGGCCGAGACGGACTGGACCGGCGCCCTGTCCTCCTGGGGCGTGGCACTGCAGAAGACCGGCGACTACAGCCTGAAGACGCTGCCGTCCGGCTCCAGCCTCAGCTACGGCGGCTCCTCCTCGACCGACCTGTCGAACTTCGACACGCTGGTCCTGCCGGAGCCGAGCACGCTGTTCACCAGTGCCGAGAAGACGGCGATCATGAACTTCGTCAAGAACGGCGGCGGACTGTTCATGATCTCCGACCACACCGGAGCCGACCGCAACAACGACGGCGAGGACGCGGTCGAGATCCTCAACGACCTGATGACGAACAACAGCGTCGACCCCACCGACCCGTTCGGCTTCTCCATCGACTCGCTCGACGTCAAGTCCGGCTACCCGGCCGCGATCGGCGACAGCACCGACCCGGTCCTGCACGGCTCCTTCGGCACGGTCACCAAGAGCCTGATCGCCGACGGCACGACCGCCACCCTCAAGCCCGCCGACAACTCCTCCGTCAAGGGCCTGGTCTACCGCAGCGGCTACTCCGGCAACACCGGCGCCTTCTTCCTCACCAGCACCTTCGGCAGCGGCCGGGTCGCCTTCTGGGGCGACAGCTCCCCGATCGACGACGGCACCGGCCAGTCCGGCAACACCCTGTACGACGGCTGGAACGACTCCGGCGCCACCAACGCCGCCCTCGCCCTCAACGCCACCGCCTGGCTGGCCGGTTCCGGCACCGGCAGCGGTGGGGGAGGAGGCGGTGGCACCGGTAGCTGCACGGCCGCCCAGCTCCTCGGAAACAGCGGCTTCGAGTCGGGCAACGGCACATGGAGCGCCACCAGCGGTGTCATCACCAACTCCAGCGGCGAGTCAGCCCGTTCGGGCTCGTACTACGCCTGGCTCGACGGCAACGGCACCGCCACCACCGACACCCTCTCCCAGTCGGTGACCATTCCGTCCGCCTGCTCGTCGGCGAAGCTCAGCTTCTATCTGCACGTCGACACGGCCGAGACCACGACCAGCACGGCCTACGACACCCTCAAGGTGCAGGTGCTGAACAGCTCCGGCACGGTCCTGGGCACCCTGGCGACGTACTCGAACCTCAACGCCGCCTCCGGTTACACGCAGCGCAGCTTCGACCTCAGCGGCTACGCGGGGCAGACCGTCACCCTGAAGTTCACCGGCACCGAGGGTTCCAAGTACCAGACCTCGTTCGTCGTGGACGACACCGCGCTCGACGTCGGCTGAACCGGCCGGGGGCGGGCCGCCGGGCCCGCCCCCGCACCGTCATGACGCCGGCACCGTCCGCTCCGGGGTGTTCCATCCGGAGACCCGCACCCGCGGTGCCGCGCCGTGCAGGTCGGCCGTGCGGTAGGTGGCGGTCAGGGTCACCGACTCGCCCGGCCACAGGCTCACCTGGTTGTCCGACCAGCGCACCGGCAGGACCGGCTTCCCCTGCCCGTCCACCAGATGGGCGTCCGTCAGCAGCGCCGGCGTCCTGCCGCCGCCCGTGTTCCGCAGCGTGACCGTCGTGGCCGAGGTGCCGTCCGACGACCGGGTGGCGGCCGTCGCCGACACCGGCACCGGCGCCATCGAGCCGAGCCCCTTGAGATCGGCGTAGCCGGTCGTCGGCGTGTAGTACCAGGTGGTGCCGTTCCAGTCGAGGGTGTCGGGCCGGGTGGAGAGCCAGTACACGTTCCGGCTCACCTCCTTGCCGTCCGCGCCCGTCAGGACCAGGCGGAGCAGATACGTCGACGGCAGTCCGCTCACCGAGGACGGCAGGGTGAGCGCGGTGCCGTGCGCCCCGTCGCCGTTCACGCCCACTGCGGTGACGGTCTTGTCGTACCTCTGCTTGCCGTCGGGGTCGAAGAGCGTGGCGCGTGCGGTGAGCCCGGTCGCCGCGGTGTGCCGGTGGTTGACGACGACCACCGAGCGGTCGTCGTAGGAGTACTGGACGTGCAGCGGCTCGTTCGCCTTCTTCGCGCCGAAATAGGCTCCGCCCTGGTCCAGGTAGCGGTCCGTCAGCTGCCAGTGCAGCGAGGTCCAGCCACTGTTGAACATCCAGTGGATCACTCCGGTCGAGGGCCTGGCGGAGTCCGTGGCGTTGCGGTCGTACGCCTCGAACTGGGCCCGGACGTTCTCGTACTGGGCCAGCTGTGCCTTGCGCACATAGTCGGCGAGGCTTGTGGGGGCGCCGTAGCGGCCGGCGAGTGCGGCGTCGTAGATCTTGAGCGTGCCGAAGACCGGGGACGGCGAGCGGTGGTACTGCTTGGCGTCCGGGTCCTTCCAGAGGGTGTCCAGTTCGGCGGGGGTCATCATGCGGTGCAGGGTGTCGAGGGTGGGGATGCTCGGTCCCGCGCTGGTCTCGGAGTTGAAGCCGGTGGCCCCGCCCTCGCGTTTGGCGTACCAGTAGCCGGGCGGCACCCAGTCGTAGGGGCCGGTCATCTTCATGCCCGAACTGCCCAGCTGCGGTGAGGAGCGGTCGGAGGCGGAGGAGACGACCGGGGTGGGCCAGTCGGCCGCCTTCAACGCGTCCAGGTAGCTCTTCTCGATCGTCGCGTCGGGTGCGTAGTCGCTGCCGATCAGGAACGAGAGCACGCTCGGGTGGTCGCGGAGCCGGGCGGCCTCGGCGGCCATCGACGCCTTGGCGACCGGGTAGTCGGCGGCGGTCCACGGGTCGCCGGACTCGCCGCTCCCGTTGACCTGGCCCTCCCACTTGTCGCAGCACTCCCAGCCGGGAAGGGTGAGCACACCGTGGCGGTCGGCCAGGTCGAAGAACTCGTCCGGCTCCAGGTGCCCCTCCAGCCGGATCGTGTTCAGCCCCATGTCCACGGCGTACTTCAGCCGGTCCTCGACATAGGTGCGGTCCCAGCGCAGGAACTCGTCCGGCGACCAGCCGCCGCCCTTGACCAGCAGCCTGCGGCCGTTGATCCGGTACTGACGTGCGCCGTCGGCGTTCAGGGGCGCCTGGACGTCACGGATGCCGAAGGTCTCGTGCGCGGTGTCCGAGGCCGTACCGGCGACGGACGCGGTGAGGTCGAGGTCGTACAGCGGCTGCCCGCCCATCCCGGCCGGCCACCACACCTTCGGCGAGGTGAGGCGCAGCCCCGGGGTGTCGGCCGGGGAGAAGGCGACGGTCTTCGTCTGGTGGGCGGCGAGCGGTACCTGCCGGGTGAACGTCGTCGCGCCGATGCGTCCGGTGATCTCGGCGGTGACCGCGGCGCCGGTGTCGTTGCGGGCCCGCATCTTCACCGTCAGGTCCGCGGAGGCGAGCGACGGCACGGCCAGCCGGGTGACGACGTGCGCGTCGCGCAGCGCCACCGGGCCGCCCCGGCGCACCACGACGTCCCGGACGATGCCCATGTTCCGGTCGGCCGGCGGCTGGAGCCAGTCGATCCAGCCCATGGTGAGGTTCTTGTTCGGCTCGTTGGGCTGCACGCGGAAGGCGACCGTGTTGGTGCCGGGCCTGATCAGCGAGGTGACGTCCAGCTCGTGGTGCGGATAGGCGCCGGTGATGTCCGCGGCCTTCGCCACCTGGTGGCCGTTGACATAGACGTCGGCCGCCGAGATCACTCCGCTGAAGTCGAGGAACGTACGCCGTGCGGTGTCCTTGACGGTGAAGTCGGAGCGGTACCACCAGGGGACCTCGAAGTCCGCCTTCGCTGCCTTCTGCTGGTTGGTGGAGAAGAACGGGTCGGCGTACACGCCGTCGGCGAGCAGCGCGGCCATGACCGTCGAGCGGGGGCCTGCCGGGTACCAGTCCCGGGCGGGATAGCCGGGGGAGGAGACGGCCGCCGGTGAGTCGCTCACCTTCGCCGAGGACTGGATGGCGTATCCCTGGAGCGGGGTGCCGGTGCCGGCCGCGGAGGGGACCCGGGTGGTCGGGGCGGGCCCGTGCGGCGGTGCCGGATGCCGGGCGCCGGCCCAGGCGCCGCTGGTCAGGGAGCCGAGCAGGCCGAGAACCAGCGCGGTGACGGCGTACCGGCGGGTGGGGGAGGGGCGAGGGAACATGGCAGAGCTCCGGCCTGGTAAAGTTAGGAAACTTTACTAACCTGGATCAAGCTAGGGCGCCGCGCGGGCCGTGTCAATGACCGTCGGCCCGGGCGGTGTTCGCGCGGTCAGCTTCCGGCCGTCCTGCGCTCGAACACCAGGTCGCGGGCCGTGTCCAGCGCCGTGGCGACCGCGCCGAGCAGGACCGCGTCCTCGCCCAGCCGGCTCGGCGCGATCCGCGGGCGCAGCGGGGTGAGGGCGCGTACGTGCTCCTGGACCGGGCGCAGCAGCAGGTCGACGCTGTGGCCGACGCCGCCGCCGAGCACCACCAGGTCCGGGTCGAGCACGGCGGCGGTCGCCGCCACGGTGTGCGCGATCCGCTCGCCCTCCAGCTCCACCGCCCGCGCGGCGCCCGGATGGCCCTGCCGGGCCGCGTCGAAGACCGTCTTCGCCGTGAGCTGCCCGCTCATCCCGAACTCGCGGGCGGCCTCCACCACGGCCACCCCGGACACCGCGTCCTCCAGCCGCTCCGGCTTCTGCCGGCCCGGCCAGGGCAGGAAGCCGATCTCGCCGGCCAGCCCGTGCGCCCCCGTGAACAGCCGCCCCTCGCTGACGACACCCATGCCGAGGCCGGTGCCGATCAGGATGTACGCGAACAGCCGGCTGCCCGTGCCGACGCCGTAGGTGTACTCGCCGAGCGCGGCGAGATTGGCGTCGTTGTGCACCTCCAGCGGAACGCCCAGCTCCTCGCGCATCCGGTCGACCAGCCCCGCCCGCCCCCAGCCGGGCAGATGCATCGCGTACCGCACCCGCCGCTGTCGCGCGTCGTAGACGCCGGGCGTGCCGACCACGCCGTGCACCACCTCGGCCCGGTCCACGCCCGAATTCGCGATCACCTGGCGGGCGGTGCGCACGACCAGGTCGGCCAGCGCGGCGGAAGCGCGGGTCCGGTTGCGTACGTCGGCCCGCGCGACGACCGTGCCGTCCAGGTCGACCACCGCCACCCGCAGCCAGCCCCGGCCGATGTCCACGCCGAGCGCGTACCCGGCGGCCGGGTCGGGGGCGTAGAGCACGGCGGTGCGTCCGCGCTCGGGGGCCTGGGTGCCCACCTCGTGCACCAGGCCGGCCGTCTCCAGAGAGGCCAGCGCGCTGGAGACCGTCGGCTTCGACAGGCCGGTCTCCCGGGCGAGTTGGGCGCGCGACGCGGCGCCGAGGGTGCGCAGCCGGTCGAGCAGCAGCCGTTCGTTGGTGCTGCGCAGCCGCCGGCGGCTCCAGGGCTGCTCCGGCTGCTCTTCGACGTCACTGGCGGTCATCGGACCATTCTCAGGTATTCCCGGCGCATACTTGACGCACCTAGTAAGGCTCCTTAACTTTATCGGCCATCAGCCCGCCGGGTGCCGCCGAGGCCGCCCGTGGCGTCAGGAGTCCCCATGTCCGGTAGTCCGCCACCCACGGGTGGTTTCGTCCGCCGTGTCGGCCTGTTCCAGGCCACGGCCATCAACATGAGCCAGATGTGCGGCATCGGCCCGTTCGTCACGATCCCGCTGATGGTCGCCGCGTTCGGTGGCCCCCAGGCGGTCATCGGCTTCGTCGCGGGCGCCGTCCTCGCGCTGTGCGACGGACTGGTCTGGGCCGAGCTCGGCGCCTCGATGCCCGGCTCCGGCGGCAGCTACGTCTATCTCCGCCAGGCCTTCCAGTACCGCACGGGCCGGCTGATGCCGTTCCTGTTCGTGTGGACGGCGATGCTCTTCATCCCGTTGATCATGTCCACGGGCGTGGTCGGCTTCGTGCAGTACCTGGGCTATCTGGCCCCCGATCTCGGGCGGACGGCGGGCGATCTGATCGGCCTCGGCGTCATCGCCCTGGTCGTTCTCCTGCTGTGGCGCGGCATCGAGCACATCGCCCGGATCACCGCCGTGATGTGGACCGTGATGATCGCCTCGGTTCTCCTGGTGATCGTCGCCGCGGCCACCGACTTCAGTCCGCACCTGGCCTTCACCTACCCGGCGCGCGCCTTCGACCTGACGAGCAGCCACTTCTGGCTGGGCTTCGCCGCGGGCCTGACCATCGGCATCTACGACTACCTCGGCTACAACACCACGGCATACATGGGCGCCGAGATCAAGGACCCCGGCCGCACCCTCCCGCGCTCGATCCTCTTCTCCATTCTCGGCATCATGGCGATCTACCTGCTGCTGCAGATCGGCACCCTCGGCGTCGTGGACTGGCGCCGGATGACCGACCCGCACGACATCGCCTCCACCTCGGTCGCCGCGGCGGTGCTGGAGAAGACCTGGGGCAGGGGCGCCGCCGACACGGTCACCGTGCTGATCCTGGTCACGGCCTTCGCCTCGGTCTTCACCGGCCTGCTCGGCGGCTCCCGGGTGCCCTACGACGCCGCCCGCGACCGCGTCTTCTTCCGGCCGTACGAGAAGCTGCACCCCAGGCACCGCTTCCCGACGCTCGGCCTTGCGACCATGGGCGTGATCACCGCGGTCGGCTTCCTGATCGGCCGCCACACCGACCTGGCGACCCTGATCCAGCTGCTGACCACGGTCATGGTGATCGTCCAGGCGCTCGCCCAGATCGTGGCGCTGAGCGTGTTGCGCCGGCGCCAGCCGGACCTGCGCCGCCCGTACCGCATGTGGCTCTACCCCCTGCCGAGCGTCATCGCGTTCGCCGGCTGGTGCGTGATCTACGGCTATGCCGACAAGAACTCCCCGGGCCGTCACCCCGTCGAATGGTCCCTGGCCTGGCTGGCCCTCGGCTGCGTGGCCTTCGCCGTCTGGGCGTGGCGGGAGAAGGTGTGGCCCTTCGGCGCGAGGGAGATCGCCGAGGAGTACAAGGCCCTGGAGATGAGCTAGCGCCCCGGCTGGTGGGTGCCGGGCCGCTGAGCGGGTACGACGGAGGCCGGTCCGCCCGTGCGGACCGGCCTCACCTTCTGCGTGTCTTCCTTCCCTCGTGCCTCCGGTCACGCCCTGGGGGAGCTCTTCATCGCCGTACCGGCGCACACGAGTCCGAGTACGAGCGCGAGTGCGCCGATGATGATGTTGTTGATGATCACACCCGCGTCCGGGCTGCTGCCCACGATCCACGGGGCGATGATCAGCCAGATGCCCATGGCACACATGGCCCAGCTGAGGCCGTACATCCGCTCGGGAGCACGGGTGAATCCCAGTGCGAGCAGCCCTATGGCGATCCCCATGATCAGGTTGTGCGTCATGAGGGCGGGCTGGCTCGCCGTGTAGTGCACTATCCACGGAGATGCCGCGCAGTAGAGCCCGAGCAGGAAGACCGGGCCGTCCACGAGCGCCACATCACGACCGCCGAGCATGCGGGCGTAGCGTTCCCGCATTTCGGAGACATCGGGGTGGGTCGTCATATCACCCCTGTGCAGGTTGGCCATGACTCGTCTCCTTTGACTTAGCAGGCCAGACCGCGTCTGGTGCGGTGTGCGGATATCACCGCATGTTCCCAGTTTGCTCTTATTTATTCTTTATCTGTAGCTACGTGTCGGTTCTGTGACCGGGCTCGCCGGAAGCGGGCCAGGCCGTCGGCGAGGTCGACGATGGGGTCCGGGTACGCGCCGATGCCCGCTAGGTCCGCCCCCCGCAGCTTCCACGGTTCGTGCACCGCGGCCCCGGGGACGCCGGCCAGCTCGGGCACCCAGCGCCGCACGTACGCACCCTCGGGATCGTGCCGCCTTCCCTGGGCGACGGGGTTGAGCACGCGGTTCGGCCGGGTGTCCGTGCCGGTGCCCGCCACCCACTGCCAGTTCAGCTGGTTGTTGGCCAGGTCGCCGTCCACCAGCAGATCCAGGAAGTGACGGGCCCCGACGCGCCAGTCGACGTACAGGGTCTTGGTCAGGAAGCTCGCCGCCAGCAGGCGCCCCCGGTTGTGCATCCAGCCCTCGTGCCGCAGTTGGCGCATCGCCGCGTCGATCACCGGATAGCCGGTACGGCCCTCCCGCCAGGCCTCGGCGTCCTCCTCGGCCGACCGGCCGGAGCGCCAGTGGTCGTGCCGGGTGCGGTAGTCGGCGGCGGCCGCCGCGGGACGCGCGGCCAGCACCTGACGGTGGAAGTCCCGCCAGGCGAGCTGCCGGACGAACGCCTCCGCGCCCGGACCCCCCGCCCTGCGCGCCCGGTGGACGAGTTCGACCGGGGACAGCGTGCCGAAGTGCAGGTGCGGGGAGAGCCGCGAGGTCGCGTCGCCGGCCAGGTCGTCATGCCGCTCCTCGTACGCGCCGAGGCCCGAGCGGAGCCAGGAGGCGAGCCGTTTCCTGGCCGCCGCCTCCCCGCCGGCGGCCAGCCCTGCCGACACCCCCGGCCACGCGTCACGGGACGGAAGACCCTCGGATCCCACGCCGTCCGGGACCGAGAGCGAGCGCGGCGCGCCCAATGGGTCGCGCGGCCGCTGTGCCCACCAGCGGCGGAAGTACGGAGTGAACACGGCGAAATGGTCGGAGGAGGCCGGCGTCAGCACCCCGGGCGCCACCACCGTGGTCACCGTGTCGTGCACGTGCAGCCGCCGCCCGTCCGCCTCCAGGGCGCGCCGCAGCCGCTCTTCCCGCAGATGGGCGTAGGCGCTCACGTCGGCCGCCAGGTGCACCTCGTCGGCGTCCGCCGCCGCGGCCACCCGGCACACCTCCTCGACGACCTCGCCGGAGCGCAGCACCAGCCGCCCGCCGCGCTCGCGCAGCCCCGCGTCCAGGTCCCGCAGGCAGTCGGCGAGGAACGCCAGCCGGTTGGGCACCGCGAAGCCGGCGTCGGCCACACCGCGGTCGCGCACGAACAGCGGGACCACCTGGCGGCCGCCCGCCGACGCGGCCCGCAGGGGTGGGTGGTCGTGCAGGCGCAAATCGGCGGTGAACAGGACGACCGAGGCGTTCATGGCGCGGCTCCGTGGGCGCGGGCGGCGGGCGGGACGGTCGAGGGGGGACCGGACGATCAGGAGTACTCCGGTACCGGATGGCATGCCGGTACCGACACGGGGCAGCCGCAGAAGTACAGGATGTACGTTCCGTCCGGCTGCCGACCCCGGAGGTGACCGACCGTCATGAACGCCAAGGTGCTGGAGTGGTTCCCCGCCGGAGCCCCGCGCGGATCATGGCCCGCGGAGGAGTACGCGGCCGCGCGCCGCGCCGAGGGCGAGCGGGTGACCGTGGTGATGGACCTGAAGTCCGACGCGTTCCTCGTCGTGGCCCAGCCCCAGGACGACGACGGCCGCTCCTGAGCGCCCGACCGGGGAGTCGTTGCCCCGGGCACGGCGGTCGACGTGGCGCCCGGGGTGTCAGGGCGGCGCCGTCAGCTCCCCGCCCGGCGTACGAACTCCGCGTGCGGATCCCGGGCCGCCTGCGGCACCGACTCCGCGCGCCGGCGCTGGAGCATCCGCAGTACCCGGATGGTGTCGTCCGCGATCGGCCGGAAGACGAGCGTGCCGGACCGCTCCAGTGGACTCCCGAGGACACCGAAGTCCGGCAGCACGGTCGCCCCGAGCCCCTCGGCCGCAAGCTGCTTGCCCACGACCGCGCCGTCGGTCGAGCACGAGAACGCCGGCGAACGTCCGCACGGCAGCGCTGTGCGCCGACCACCTCCACCTCGGTGACCGGATGCGGGGCCCGCAGCACGGGATGAGCAGCGGCACGGTCACCGCGTTCACCGTGCCGACCCGCACCAACGGCGGGTCCGGTGCCGCGCGCCGGCCGCCGCCGACCGCAGCCGGTCCACCGCCTCCAGCACGCTCACGATGTGCGGCAGCAGCTCCCGACCCGCCGCGCTGATCGTGGCGCCCGACCGCTTGCGCTCAGCAGGTCGACGCCGAGTGCCCCGCTCCAGGTTGCGCACCGTCTCGCTCAACGCGGGCCGGGACAGGCGCAGTTCGTCGGCCGCGCGGCGCAGAGAGCCGAGCCTTGTCACGGCCGCGATGTATTCCAGCCGTTCCGTCCGCACCGCCGCAGAACGCGGCCTATTTCCCGGCCCGTTCAAGGGTTCACCTGTCGCACCTTCGTGAAATTCAACGGTCCGCGATACGAGACCGGTCGGTTTTTCCTTGACCGCCGTTCCGCGGGGCTGACACGATCGACGGCATGAAGATGCGACTGGACCTCACGCGGCGACGCCACGTCGACCTCGCGCGCGTCTCCAGCGCCTCCTGTTGCCCCGCGGCCTGATCGACCCTTCGGAATCCGCCGCCTCTCCGCATCTCCTCTTTCCTCGCCCGAATTCACCGTGCCCTCGCACGCTTTTGAATCAGGCGTGCCCGAAAACTCTTCCGCAACAGGAGTTCCACATGCCCGCAGCGCCTGTGAAATTCGCCCACTGGGGACCCGCCTGGTACTCCTGACCGACCCCACTCCCCGAGCGCCCGTCCCCCGTAGGGGCGCCCGGCGCACCCCAGAAACAGAGGCACCCATGGCCACCGTCCTGTCCGTCTCCGGCAGCCCCTCCGCCTCCTCGCGCACGGGTCGCCTGCTGCGCCACCTGGACCAGCGGCTGATCGCCCAGGGCCACGAGGTGATTCCGCTCGACGTACGCACCGTCCCCGCCGAAGCGCTGCTCGGCGCGGACTTCCGGCACCCCGCCATCGCCGAGGCCGCCGAGCTGTTCGCCCGTGCCGACGGCGTCCTGATCGGCACACCCATCTACAAGGCGTCGTACTCCGGCGTCCTGAAAGCGCTGCTGGACCTGCTCCCGCAGTACGCGCTCACCGGCAAGACCGTGCTGCCCCTCGCCACCGGAGGCTCCAGCGCGCACGTCCTCGCCATCGACTACGCACTACGGCCGGTGCTGAACTCCATGGGTGCCGCGCACATCGTCCAGGGCTGGTTCACCCTCGACAAGGACATCACCGTGGGCGAGGACGGCTCGCTGACGGTCGCCCCGCCCACCGCCGAGGCGCTGGGGCACGTGGTGGACCAGTTCTCCGCCGCCCTCGACCGCGCCCCGGCGCTGGCGGCGGCGAGCTGACCGCCATGACCGCACACGTGATCGCCGACGCCGCCGAGGCCCTGGCCGTGGGGTTCCGCGCGGTGCCGCCGAGTGGCGGCTGCCACGGGGCGAGGTGGACCGCCTGTCCGCCTCCGGACTGCTCGCGGTGACCGTGCGGGCCGTCCAGGCGGGCCTCGCCCGCAGCGAGTCGGAGGGGCAGCGGCGGATGCTCGCCCTGCACGGCGGCGCGCCGGGAGAGCCTGGAGATCCATCCCCACCTCTGGGCGGGCATCGGCCTGGTGCGCGGCGGCGCGGGCACGGCCCTGGTCGGCAGCCATGACGAGATCGCCGGGCGGATCAAGGAGTACCACGCCCTCGGCATCGACCAGTTCGTCCTCCCCGGCTACCCGCACCTGGAGGAGGCGTACCGGTTCGGCGAGGGCGTGCTGCCCCGGCTCGCCGCGCAGGGACTGTGGACGCATCCCGGCGGCACGGTGTCCGCCGCCTCGGCCCAGGTGCCGTTCGCGAGTTGATCAACCGTCCTGGCAGACTGCGGGTTCATGACACAGAACCCGAACGACGTTTCCAGGGCGGTCACTTGGGGCCTGCTGGCCGCGTGGGCGGTGCACGACACCGAGGAAGTGGTGATGGTGCCGCGCTGGGTGCGCACCCATGTGCCGGAGCTGCGCAAGAGGTTCCCCCGGGTGCCGGAGACGGTGTGGCGGCGGCTGGAGGCCGTGGACGCGCGGGAGTTCAGCACCGCGGTCGCCGCGATGGCGGTGGTGCTGGCCGCCGCGGCGGCGGACGGCCATCGGACCGGGGGTCGCTCGGCCGTGTACCAGACGGCGCTCAACGCCTTCGGCCTGCACGGCCTGGTCCATCTGGTCCAGGCGGCCACCCTGCGCGGCTACACCCCGGGCTCGGCGACCACGCCCCTGGTGGTCCTGCCGTTCAGCGTGTGGGCCCGCGGCCGGCTGCGTCGCTCCGGCGTCCTGCGCCCCGCCCGGCCTCGGCAGCTGGCCGAGGGCCTCGCCTTCGCCGCGGCGGCCGCGGTCGGCACCCACGCACTGGCCCAGGGCGTGCTGCGCGGACGGTGACGACGGGCACCCGGCTCCGGCAGCGCCGAACACCTGCGGCCGCGTCGGGGTGACGGCAAGGCCCCGCTGCCGGACGGCTCCGGCCTCCGCGAACACCCCGAGGACGGACGGCTGCCTCGGCCACCGAGGGCGCCCGCGGCCCCGTCGGTGCCGACCGCGGGCCGTGGTGGTGTCCCCGGTGGCCGGAAGGCCCGGGCTCAGGTGGCCGCCAGGGCGTGCAGGTGCGCCGTTCGTGACTCGGTCGTCTGGCCCTGTACCAGCAGGAACAGCGCCTCGCGGGCCAGGCGCTGGGCACGGCTCGACAGGGACATCGACCGGCCGCCGCCGGCCACCACCGCCGCGGTGGTGGCCGTTCGCAGCACCTCGTACGCCTCCGCCCGCACCGCCAGCCGCTCCGTTACCCGCTCCAGCGGCGCCGGACGGTCGACCAGGGCGTAGGCGCGGCGGCGCACATCGGCGAGCCGGGCCGCGAGCGGCGCGGCCGTCTCCGGGCCCAGCAGGGACAGCGCGGCCTCCGCCACGCCGAAGACCGCCGGGGTGGCGTTCAGCGTCCTGGCCCGGTCCCCGGGCGCCCAGTGCTCGTACGGCGCCCGCAGGGCCACCGCCTCCTCGGGCAGCCACAGCCCGTCGAGCTCCAGCGACACCGTGCGCGCGGCCGTCAGCGCCGCGAGGCGCATCGGCTCCGACGCCCGCAGCCCCGCCTGCTCACGCGCCTCCGCGAACGCGAACAGCACCTCGTCCGCCTCGGTCACCCCGGCGAGCAGCATCACGTCGTTCAGACCCCACCCCGTGTACCAGGGCACGGTCCCGTCGAAGCGCCAGCCGCCACCGTCCCGGCGGACGCGCACCGGGACGCGACGCGGATACGACCGCAGATGCGCGTACGCCACCCCGGACAGCAGCTCCCCCCGTGCCAGCGGCCCCAGCAACCGTTCCCGGACCGGTAGCCCGCTCTGGGCCAGGGTCTGCACCGGCGTGTGGTGCTGGGTCTGCACGAACCACGTCGAACAGCAGGCCCCGGACAGGATCTCCGCGATCCGGCGGACCACGTCCGGCGGCGCGCCCGAGCCGCCGTACGCGACCGGGGCGCCCGCTCCCAGCAGTCCCGACCGTTTCACCGCTTCGATGTGGCTCACCGGCACGCCCTCCTGGTCGACGCGCTCGGCCTCGGGGATCAGCAGGTCCGTGGCGAGCCGAAGGGCGCGGTCGAGGAGCGGATGTGCGGTGGTGGCCGTCATGCGAGGAATTCTGTCCGGGAATTCTTCCGGCGTCGTGTCGATCCGGGGCCGGGCCGTTCGTGTAGGAGGTGTCAGGCACCCGAGAGACCCTGAAGACAACAGGAGGACGTCATGAAGCACTACCTGCTCAGCGTGGTCCAGCCAGCCGACGGCACCCCGCCCGCCCCCGACGCGCTCGCCGCGATCATGCGCGATGTGGAGGCCTTCAACGACGAGCTGCGCGCCGCCGGGGCCTGGGTCTTCGCCGGCGGTCTGCACGGTCCCGAGACCGCCACCGTGCTCCGGCCCAAGGACGGTGACGTCCTCATCACCGACGGCCCCTACGCCGAGGGCAAGGAGTACCTCGGCGGACTGTGCCTGATCCGGGCGGCCGACCTGGACGAGGCCCTGGAGTGGGGCCGCAAGGCCGCCCTCGCCACGACGCTGCCCGTCGAGGTACGGCCTTTCGTGGACCAGCACTAGCCGTGCGTCCCGCCGGACCATCTCGCGGCCCGCACGAGGCGGTCGCGAGGTGATCCGGGGACTCGGCGAGGCACTGCCCGGGGTTCACGCCAGCCTCTCGTCCTTGATCGCCAGCTGCTGGTCTCCCCTGCGGTAGGCCACGGTGCGGATGCCGAGCGCGTCCTTCAGCTGCCGGGCGGGCACGACCTGCGGAGTGGGCGCGGGTGCCCGCCCCGGCCTGGGCAGCGGGTAGGCGGTGGTGGTGGCGGAGTGGAAGGTGATGTTGCCCTCCGTCTTCGTGAACAGCTGGTGGACGTGTCCGTTGAGACAGGTGACCGAGGAGAAGCGGCGCAGCAGCGCGATCACCTTCAAGGCGTCGTCCGTGCTCCAGCCCCACCGCGGGTACATGGCGAACAGCGGGATGTGGCTGAAGACCACGACGGGGGTGTCCGACGACAGGCCGGCGAGGTCCTTGCGGACGAAGTCGATCTGCGCGGTGCCGAGGTGACCGAGCTTCTCCAGGCTCAGGGTGTTGACCAGGGCGAGGAAGTGCACACCGCGGGTGTCGAAGCTGTACCACCCGTCGCCGAGCGTGCCCTTGCCGAAGATCTGCCGGTAGGCGCGGCCCGCGTCGCCGATGGAGTCGTGCTCGCCCGGCACGGTGAACACACGCTCCGTGCGCAGCCCGGTCATCATCTGCCTGACCTGGTCGAACTGTCCCGCGGTCGACAGGTGGGTCAGGTCGCCGCTGTGCATGACGAAGTCGGGCGTGAACCCGAGCCCGTTGACCTGGTCGATCGCTTCGGTGAAGGAGCCGACCACGTCCGTGTTGGCCGGGCCCTGGAAGCCGATGTGGCTGTCGGAGACCTGCACGAACCGCAGTGCGCCGCTCGGTGCCGTGACGGCCCCGGCGGTGGCGTTCCGGGAGCCGGCGACATGGCTGAGCACCTCTCCGCCGGCCACGGTGAGCACGACGGCTCCGCCGAACCACCCGGCGTGCCGCATGAGCTGGCGCCGGGTCATGCCGTGTTCGGACGCCGGCGGCTCCTCGGCGCCGTCGACCGGTGCCGGGCCCTGATGGCCGTCGTACCCGGTCATGAGGTCACCTCCACGGTGCCGGTCATGAACGGATGGATGGTGCAGACGTAGCCGTAGCTGCCGGGCTTGGTGAAGGTGTGGGTGTAGGTGCCGTGCGTGGCGAGTGCGGGCGAGTGCAGCGGGCCGCCCGAGCCGGCGCTGGTGACGGTGTGGGCGTCGGTGTCCTCATTGGTCCAGGTCACCGTCGTGCCCGCCTTGATCTTCAGCGTGGCCGGAGAGAACGCGAAGTTCTTGATCGCCACGGTGTCCGCGGACACCGGCGCGGCGGTGGTGCCCCCGCCCGGAGAGGCCATGGGCATGGTCATGCTGGGCGCTGCCGAGCCGCCGGGCATCCCGGCAAGCCGATGCTGGCCCGGGCCGGGCGTGAGGGAGCCGGTGCCCGCGGAAGGGGGTGACTGGCCGCACGCGCTCAGGAGTCCCAGTACACCGGCGGTGGCGACGGCCAGCCCGGCCGCACAGCGCGATCGGCGGCTCACGGGGCGGAAGTTGACGTACATGATGTTCATTCCCCACTGGTCAGGTGATGCCGTCCGTGACGGCTCATGCCTGGTTTCACGGGCAGGGGTGTCGCACGGTTCGGTGGATACACATCTTTTTCGGGCCATCTATTCAGTCAGTGGGTATGGCACGACAAACCAGCGCATATGAGTGATGATCGGCTTATGCCATGGAGTGCTCGAAAACGTGGCGAGGCGGCCGATCCGAATCGCTCCGGGGGCCGTGTTCCGGGTGACGGGACCGTTTCGACCACGGACGAGGAACTGCTCCGGGCTCTGTATGCCGAGCACGCAGGCCCACTGTTCCACTACGTGCTGCGACTGACGTCAGGAGACCGGCAGTGGGCCGAGGATGTCGTCCAGGAGACGCTGCTGCGGGCGTGGCAGCACCCCACCGCGTTCGAACCCGGACGCGGTCCGGCGCGCGCCTGGCTGTGCACGGTCGCCCGGCGCCTGGTCATCGACATGCACCGGGCCCGGCAGGCGAGGCCGGCGGAGGTGGGCGGCGAGGCGCTGGAGCGGGCCGCGGAGCAGGCGCCGGGCGAGGACCGGATCGAGCAGGCGTTGCAGAGCTGGGCCGTGGCCGACGCCGTCCGGACGCTGTCCCCGGACCATCGTGCGGTCCTGCTGGAGACGTACTACCGGGGCCGGACCGTGGCGGAGGCCGCACAGGTGCTGGGCATCCCGCCGGGCACCGTCAAGTCGCGGACGTACTACGCCCTGCACGCCCTCCGGCTGGCACTGCGGGAACGGGGCATCGAGCCATGACCACGGCATGGAGGAGGTGCCGGCCATGAACACGGACCATGACGCCCTCCGGCTGGCGCTGGGAGGATATGTCCTCGGCGTGCTGTCGCCGGCGGAGACGGAACAGGTGCGGGCGCACCTCGCCGAATGCGACGCGTGCCGGGCGGAACACGCCGAGCTGGCCGGACTTCCGGCACTGCTCGCGACGGTCACCGCGGCGGAAGCCGAAGGCCGGCCCGCGCCGGCCGGCGACGAGGACCCGGCCGACCGGCTGGTGCGGCGGGCGGCGGAGAGCGCCGGGGGCTCGTTCCGGGCCCCGCCCGGCCCGTCCGCGGTGCCGCGGGCTCCCGAGGCGGGACTGCTCGACCGGATGCTTCGGCAGGCCGCTGCCCGGCGCCGCAGGACCTGGCGGTGGCAACTGGCCGGGGCGGCCGCCTCGTTGACGCTGGTCGCCGGTGCGGCGGTCGGCGGCACCTGGCTGGCGGTCGGCGGACCGGTGGCCGGTCAGGCGACACGGCCCGCACCGGTCACCCCGGCTCCGTCGCGCATCTTCTCCGGAAGCGACCCCACCACCGGCGTCACCGCGTCGGTGCGGGTCTCACCCTCGGCGTGGGGCAGTGTGCTGCAGGTCTCCGCCCGGGGGGCGCCCGCGGGCATCACCTGCCGGCTGCAGGCGATCGGGACCGGTGGAACCAGGGCGGACGCCGCCACCTGGCGGGCGGGCGAGTATCCCGTCGGCACCACGATCCCCGGGGCGGTCCCGATGCCCCCGTCCGCCATCGAGCACTTCGAGATCGTCGCGGGCGACGGCCAGAAGCTGGTCACGATCCGGGCATGAGGCGAGCGGGGCGCACCGGCTCACCGCCCAGCGGACGAATTCGATCCCACAAGATGCGCAAAAGGGGCGAATGGCTCGAACTATATGTGCTCGCCATCCGTAGAACTCAATGAGTGCTCACATACAGGTTCCTACGCAGAAGAGCCAGAAGACCATGTTTGTGACCGATTCCGCCCGTGCCGGCTCACTCCCCGCACGGTCCTGCCACCACCAGGCGATGCTCACCCTGCCCGCGCAGGAGGCGCATGTCCCCGCCGCCCGTCATCTCGCGGCCGAGCTGCTGGAGTGCTGGCGCGTGCCCGAGAGCGAGCGGGACTCCGCCGTCCTCATCGTCGACGAACTCGCCGCCAACGCCGCCCAGTACGGCCGCGAACGCATGACGCTGCTGCTCGTCCTCGACGGCGGCACCCTGCACATCGTGGTCACCGACTCCGGCACGGCGGTCGAGCGCGTCCCTCACGACGTGGCTCCGGACGAGCACGGCCGAGGCACCGGCATCGTCGACTCCCTCGCGCAGTCCACCGAGGTCCATCAGACCCGCGGCGGGCGGGAAGTCCGCGCCTGTCTGCGGTGCTCGGCATGAGGCAGCCCGTACGCTTGCGACGGCCGGCCCCGACAGGACAGCCGCCGCCCACCGGCCCGCACCCCACCCCACGGCCGGCATCGTCCGGGTCGGGGCGTGATCGGACAGGAGGGCACGGGCGCCCATGCCGGACACCGTCGATGTCGAGGCCGTCTTCCGCGCCGAGTACGGGCGCGCGGTCTCCGTCCTCGTCCGCTTCCTCGGCGACATCGACCTCGCCGAGGAAGCCGTCCAGGACGCCTTCACCACCGCCGTACGCACCTGGCCCGAGGCCGGTGTGCCGCCGAGCCCGGCCGGCTGGATCATCACCACCGCACGCAACCGGGCGATCGACCGGCTGCGCCGCGAGTCCTCCCGGGACGCCCGCCACGCCGAGGCCGCCCGCCTGTACGCGTCCGACGCACCGCCCGATGAGGGTCCCGTGCGCGACGACCGGCTCCGCCTCATGTTCACCTGCTGCCACCCCGCGCTCGCCCTCCAGGCCCGGGTCGCCCTGACCCTGCGTCTCCTCGGGGGGCTGAGCACCGCCCAGATCGCCCGCGCCTTCCTGGTGCCGGAGCCGACCCTCGCCCAGCGGCTGGTGCGGGCCAAAGCCAAGATCCGGGACGCGGGCATCCCCTACCGCGTGCCCCGCGCCGCCGATCTGCCCGCGCGGCTGGGCGGTGTCCTCGCCGTCGTCTACCTGATCTTCAACGAGGGCTACACCGGCGACCCCGCCCTGTGCGCCGAGGCGCTCCGCCTGGGCCGTCTGCTCGCCGCCCTGATGCCGGACGAACCCGAGGTCACCGGCCTGCTCGCGCTGATGCTGCTCACCGAGTCCCGTCGGCCCGCCCGGCGCGACGCCGACGGCGTCCTCGTCCCGCTGCCCGAGCAGGACCGCTCCCGCTGGGACCGGGCCCTCATCGCCGAGGGCCAGGACCTGGTCCGGCGCTGTCTGCGCCACGGCCGGCCCGGCCCCTACCAGATCCAGGCCGCCATCAACGCCGTGCACGGCGACGCGCCCACCGCCGCCGCCACCGACTGGCCGCAGATCCTGCGCCTGTACGACCAGCTCATGGCCGTGGCGCCGTCCCCGGTCGTCGCCCTGAACCGCGCGGTCGCCCTGGCCGAGACCCAGGGCGCCGCCGCGGCGCTCGACCTGGTCGACACCCTGGACCTCGGCCGCTACCACGTGCTGCACGCCGTCCGCGCCGACCTGCTGCGCCGCCTGGGCCGCACCGCCGAGGCCGCCACCGCGTACGGTCTGGCCGCCGAGCTGGCCGCGAGCGAGGCCGAGCGGGCCTATCTGGAGCGACGCCGACGGGAGACCGGCCCGGCCGCGTGACCCTCGTCACCCCGAGCAGCCGGAATGAACTTGAGAACCTGAAAGGTTGGTGAATACATCCACTGACACCTAGGCTCGGGCCCGAACCAGCCCGTGCACCTCAGCGAGGCATCCGTGAACCACCACGCACCCGAGCAGCCCGCCGACATCGTGGCCCGGCTGCGCGCCACCTTCACCACCGGCCGCACCAAGCCCGTCGAGTGGCGCACCGGCCAGCTGCGCCGCCTGCGCGCGATGCTCACCGAGCGCGGGGCCGACCTCGCCACCGCCCTCCGCGCCGACCTCGGCAAGAGCGGCACCGAGGCCTACCGCACCGAGATCGACTTCACCGTCCGCGAGATCGACCACACCCTCGACCACCTCGCGCAGTGGCTGCGCCCCGAGCCCGCCCCGGTCCCGGCCCACCTCGGCGCCGACGCGAGGGCCTGGACGCAGTACGACCCCCTCGGCGTCGTCCTCGTCATCGCCCCCTGGAACTACCCGGCGCAGCTGCTGCTCGCCCCGATGGTCGGCGCCCTGGCCTCCGGCAACGCGGTCGTCGCCAAGCCCAGCGAGCTGGCCCCGGCCACCTCGGCCGCCCTCGCCGAGCTGATCCCGGCCTATCTCGACACCGACGCCGTCGCCGTGGTGGAGGGCGGCATCCCGGAGACCACGGCCCTGCTGGCCGAGCGCTTCGACCACATCTTCTACACCGGCAACGGCACGGTCGGCCGCGTCGTGATGCGCGCCGCCGCCGAGCACCTCACCCCGGTCACCCTCGAACTCGGCGGCAAGTCCCCGGTGTTCGTGGACCGGGACACCGACCTCGACGTGGTCGCGGACCGGCTCGCCCGCGGCAAGTTCCTCAACGCCGGCCAGACCTGCGTCGCCCCCGACTACGTGCTGACCGACCCGGAGACCGCCGCCGCCCTGGAGCGCGCGCTGGTGCGTGCGGTGGAGGCGCTGTTCGGCACGGACCCGCAGGCCTCGCCCGAATACGGCCGGATCATCAACGAGCGGCACTTCGACCGGCTCTCCGACCTCCTCGACTCCGGCCGGGTCGCGGTCGGCGGGGAGAGCGACCGTACGGCCAAGTACATCGCGCCCACCGTCCTCGCGGACGTCGACCCGAAGTCGCCCGTCATGCAGGAGGAGATCTTCGGCCCGATCCTGCCCCTCGTCACCGTGTCCGGCCTGGACGAGGCGATCGCCTTCATCAACGACCGTGACAAGCCGCTCGCGCTGTACGTGTTCAGCGAGTCCGAGGAGACCCGCGCCCGCATCGCTGCCGAGACCTCCTCCGGCGGCCTCGGCCACGGCCTTCCCCTCGCCCATCTCACCGTCTCCGACCTGCCGTTCGGCGGCGTGGGGGAGAGCGGCACGGGCAGCTACCACGGCCGGTACTCCATCGAGACGTTCAGCCACCGCAAGGCCGTCCTGGAGAAGCCGCTCGGCTGAAACCCGCACCTTCGCACCCGGCGCCCTGCCCGCCCGCCGCACCGCACCGCGGTCATGCGGCGGACGGGCGGCGCCGGCGTTCCCCCGGCACGCCGGGCGAACGCCGCCGCGCCCGCGCCTCACACCGACGGACGCTCGGAAACGGCCGGACGTCCGGCACCGCCCCCTCGGGGACGGGTGCCCCGGGCGCACGGCCGTTCGAGGGTCCGCTTGACTACCATCGTGTAGACGGTCGCAACGACCGCAGACGAGGACGGGGTGAGGAACGTTCCATGACCGAGGCGAAGGACGAGCGGCGGCCGGCCGGTGAACTCGAGGCGAGCGTCATGGCCGCGCTCTGGGCCGCCGGCGCACCACGGACGCCCGGCGAGGTCCAGCGGAGCCTCGGCACGGACCTGGCCCGTACGACGGTGACCACCATCCTCACCCGCCTGTACGACAAGGGAGTCGTCGAGCGGCACCGCCAGGGCCGCGGCTACGCCTACGTCCCGGTGCGGGACGTCCAGGACGCCCAGGGCCTCACCGCCCGCCGGATGCACAGCGAACTGGACCGGGACGACGACCGCCAGACGGTCCTCGCCCGTTTCGTCGCCCAGCTCAGCCCCGACGACGAACGCATTCTGCGAGACCTGCTCGAATCCGGCGAACGATGACCGCGCTCCTCCTGCTCCCGCTGCTGCTGCCCTTCGCCCTCCCGGCCCTGGCCCGCCGGGCGCTGGACCGGCTGGTCCCGGTCGCCGCGCTGTGGGCCGTCACCGCCTGCGCGGTGCTCCTCGCCGGCTGCTCGCTGGCCGCGCTCGGCTCGTTCGTCCTCGTCGGGCTGCTCAAGCTCCCCCTCTTCGCCGCGCTCGGCGAGCTGATCCACCCGCTGCGCACCGCCTCGGACCTCGTCGTCCTGCCGGCCGCCGCGACCTCCGTCGGTGTGCTCGCCGTCTGCGGCTGGACCCTCGTCCGCTCGGTGCTGCGCCAGACCCGCGCCTTCCGTGCGGCCCGGACGGAGGCCGGGCGCGGCCCCGCGGCCGGCGACCTGTGCGTGGTGGACTCGCCCCGCCCGGACGCCTACGCGCTGCCCGGCCGCCCGCACCGCGTCGTCGTCACCACCGCGATGCTGCGCAGCCTGGACGGACCCGAGCGCGAGGCGCTGTTCGCGCACGAGCGGGCGCACAACGACGGCGGACACCACTACTTCCTCGCCGCCGCCGAACTCGCCGCGCACTGCCATCCGGCCCTGCGCCCGGTCCGCGAGACCATCCGGCTGGCCGCCGAGCGCGCCGCCGACGAGGCCGCCGCCGTCCGGGTCGGCGACCGGCGCCTGATCGCCCGGGCCATCGCCCGTGCGGCCCTCGCCGGCCAGGCCGCCCGCACCGAGCGCCCCGGCTTCGTGCCCGCCGCGACCACCGGCCCCGTCCCGCAGCGCGTCCAGGCCCTGCTGGCCGCTCCGCGCGCACCCCGGGCCGGCCGGACGATCGCCGCTCTCCTCATCGCCTGCACGGCCGTCTCCTGCGTGGCCTCGGCCGCGGGAATGGCCGACTTCCACCACCGGGTCGAGGTCGCCCAGGGCGACGAGACACCCTGACGAACCCCTCCGGAGAACCCACCCGCGGCCCTGCGTACGTGCCTGGCACCACCGCACGGCAACGCGCGTAGAACAGGGACTGGCGCGCGCAGGGTTTTACGTATAACCTCACCCGCTAACCACCCCCACCGGAAGGTCCCGATGCGACGCGTCGCCCTGGTCACCCTCGTCGTCGACGACTACGACGAGGCCATCCGCTTCTACACCGAGGCCCTGGGCTTCCGGCTGGCCGAGGACGCCCCGCGCCCCGACGGTTCCCGCTGGGTCGTCGTGGAGCCGGGGACCGAGGGCACCGGCACCGGCCTGCTCCTGGCCCGGGCCAAGGGCGAGGACCAGCGGTCCCGGATCGGCGACCAGACCGGCGGACGCGTCGGGTTCTTCCTGCACACCGACGACTTCGCCCGCGACCACGGCCGGATGACCGCGGCCGGCGTGACCTTCCTGGAGGAGCCGCGCCACGAGCCGTACGGCACCGTCGCCGTCTTCCAGGACCTCTACGGCAACCGCTGGGACCTGCTCCAGCCGGCCGACCACTGACATCCCACCGCACCACCTGAGGAAAGCCCTGCCATGACCGCGCCCCGCATCGACACCGAGACCCTCCGCCGGCTCCCCAAGGCCGTCCTGCACGACCACCTCGACGGCGGCCTGCGCCCCGCCACCGTCGTCGAGCTCGCGGCCGCGGTCGGCCACCAGCTGCCCACCACCGACCCCGACGAGCTGGCCGCCTGGTACTTCGAGGCCGCCAACTCCGGCGACCTGGTCCGCTACATAGCCACCTTCGAGCACACCCTCGCCGTCATGCAGACCCGCGAGGGCCTGCTGCGCACCGCCGAGGAGTACGTCCTCGACCTCGCCGCCGACGGTGTCGTCTACGCCGAGGTGCGCTACGCCCCCGAGCTGAACACCAACGGCGGGCTGTCGCTCCGCGAGGTCGTGGAGACCGTCCAGGAGGGCCTCGCCACCGGTATGGCCAAGGCCGCCGCAGCCGGCACCCCCGTGCGCGTGGGCACCCTGCTGTGCGGGATGCGGATGTTCGACCGGGTCCGTGAGGCCGCCGACCTGGCCGTCGCCTACCGCGACGCGGGTGTCGTCGGCTTCGACATCGCCGGCGCGGAGGACGGCTTCCCGCCCGCGGACCACCTTGAGGCATTCGAGCACCTGCGGCGCGAGAGCGTGCCCTTCACGATCCACGCCGGCGAGGCCCACGGCCTGCCCAGCATCCACCAGGCCCTGCAGGTGTGCGGCGCCCAGCGCATCGGCCACGGCGTGCGCCTCGTCGAGGACATCCCCGACCTCGCGGCCGGCAAGCTCGGCCGGCTCGCTTCCTGGGTGCGCGACCGTCGTATCGCCCTGGAGATGTGCCCGACCTCCAATCTGCAGACCGGCTGCGCCACCTCGATCGCCGAGCACCCCATCACGGCCCTGAAGGACCTCGGCTTCCGGGTCACCCTCAACACCGACAACCGCCTGGTGTCGGGCACGACGATGACCCGGGAGATGTCCCTGCTGGTCGAGGAGGCCGGCTGGACGGTCGAGGACCTGCGCACGGTCACGGTGAACGCCCTCAAGAGCGCGTTCATCCCGTTCGACGAGCGCAAGGCCCTCATCGAGGACGTGGTCCTGCCGGGTTACGCGGCAGCGCTCTGAAGCAGCCCCCTCAGGTAGGCGGCCTGTCCGATGTGCTGAAGGTCGTCGGACAGGACGCTCACCAGGCGCACACCCAGACTGACCGGGGGATCCCACCGCTCGTCCACGACCCGTTCCAGATCCTTGGCGGCGAGCGAGCGCAGCGCGCCGAGCGACTGCTCGTGGACGGCGTCGTAGTACCCCGTCAGCTGGTCGGCCGACTCGACCCGCACCTTCGCGATCTTCGCGGGACTGTGCCCGTAGCCGGTGTCATGGCGGGGCAGGCCGAGGCCGAAGCGCTTCTCCCAGCCCTGGGACAGCCACACCTGGTCGAGGTCGAAGGCGTCGGCGATGTGGTCGTCCTGCACCCGGGTGAGATGCCAGACGAGCCAGGCGATGGAGTTGGCGTCGGGGGCCGGGCGGTGGTGCAGCTCGTCCGGTCCGAGGCCGTCGAGGGCGGCATGGACTTCTTCCTGGATGCGGCCGTAGCCGTCGATGAGGATGTCCTTTGCGTGCATACCGTCCACCATCCCAAACAGCGGGCGCTCATGCGTCCGGAATCAGGCTCCCGTGGACACCGGGCGGCGCCGGCTCCGGCGTCCCGCCCCCTGTTTCCAGGAGGGTGACGAGTGCCCGGGCGGCGGGACTGGTCGCGCGGTCCGGCGGCAGCAGGGCCACCGTCTGGTACTCCGCCTCGCCCGCGCCCTTCAGCGGCAGCGCCGTGAGCGAGGGCCGCTTGTGCCGGAAGTGCCGCGGTACGACCGCGATCCCCAGGTTCTCGTCCACCAGGTCCAGCAGACTGTGCACGTCGTTGACCTCCAGCGCGACCGTGCGCCGGACACCGGCCGCGGCGAACGCGGCGTCGGTGGTGCGCCGCGGGCCCCAGTCCGGGTGGAAGTCCACGAAGACCTCACCGGCCAGGTCGTCCGGGGTCAGCACCGCGTCGGCCGAGGCGAGCCGATGGCCCGGATGGCACAGCACGGTCATCGGCTCACTCGTCAGCGCCACCGAGCGCAGCTGGTCGGTGTCCGCCTGGGTGCGGTAGGCGAAGGCCAGGTCGAGGCGGCCGGCCGTGACCTCCTCGGCCAGCGCGCCCGAACCGGCCTGCCGCAGCCGGATCTCCACGTCCGGATGCCGCCCCCGGAACGCGGCCAGCAACCGCGCCGGATGAACGCCCGCGATGCACTGCTCGGTGCCCAGTGCCAGCGTCCCGCGCAGCACGCCCTGCACCGCGGCCACCGCCTCGTGCGCCGCCCGCACCTGCGCCAGGATCCGCTCGGCCTCCACCAGCAGCGCCCGCCCCGCCTCCGTGAGCGTCACCCGGCGGGTGGTGCGCACGAACAACGGCGCCCGCAGCTCCCGCTCCAGCGCCCTGATGGACGCCGACAGCCCCGACTGGGACACCATCAGGCGTTCGGCGGCCCGGGTGAAATGCTGGTCCTCGGAGACGGCGACGAAGTGCTGCAGATGGCGCAGTTCCATGATTGAGAAGCCTAGTCGCTGAATCCCATCGGATTCTTCTGTTGGACCGCTGCCCGGCGGGCGGGGAAGAGTGGGAGCGGTGACCAGGAGCGCAAGCTCCCGGGAGCCGGGAAGACACGTGTGCCAACCCCTCTGGAGTCGCGTTGTACACCGCACACCCCGACCGTTACGCCGACATGCCCTACCGGCGCTCCGGACGCAGCGGACTGAAGCTCCCCGCGCTGTCCCTCGGCCTGTGGCACAACTTCGGCCCGGACCGGCCCGTCGAGACACAGCGGGCCGTCCTGCGCCGCGCCTTCGACCTGGGTGTCACCCACTTCGACCTCGCCAACAACTACGGCCCGCCGCCCGGCGCCGCCGAGTCCGCGCTCGGCGAGGCCCTGAAGGCCGACCTCGCGCCGTACCGGGACGAGCTGGTGATCTCCACCAAGGCCGGCTACCTCATGGGGCCGGGCCCGTACGGCGAATGGGGCTCGCGCAAGTACCTGCTCTCCTCGCTCGACCAGAGCCTGACGCGTATGGGCCTGGACTACGTCGACATCTTCTACTCGCACCGCGCCGACCCGGACACTCCTCTGGAGGAGACCATGGGCGCGCTGCACTCGGCGGTCCAGCAGGGCAAGGCGCTGTACGTGGGCGTCTCCAACTACTCGGCGGAGCAGACCCGCGAGGCCGCACGCATCCTCGCTGGCCTGGGCACCCCGCTCCTGATCCACCAGCCGCGCTACTCGATGCTCGACCGGCGCCCCGAGGACGAGGGTCTGCTCGACGCCCTGGACGAACTCCAGGTCGGCTCCATCGTCTACTCCCCGCTGGAACAGGGCCTGCTCACCGGCCGCTACCTCGACGGCATCCCCGAGGACTCCCGGGCGGCGAGCGACAGCCCCTTCCTGAACTCGGACGCGGTCACCGAGGACCTGGTCGCCCGGCTGCGCTCGCTCGACGAGATCGCCAAGTCCCGCGGCCAGACCCTGGCCCAGCTGGCCCTGGCCTGGGTGCTGCGCGGCGGCCGGGTCACCTCGGCGCTGGTCGGCGCGAGCAGCCCGCAGCAGATCGAGGACAGCGTGGGCACGATCCGCAACCTGCACTTCGATGACGAGGAACTGGCGCGGATCGACGCGATCGTGAAGGCCTGAACCCACCGAGCCGCCGCCCCGACCGGAGGTGAGCCGGTGCCGACGGGGGCTCCAGGGCTGAGCCGTTCGCCGCCGGCCCTGAGGCGAGCCGGTGGTGAGGCGTCCGCACGCCTCGGGGGTGACCGCGCAGACCCGAAGGCATCAGGTCCGGCCGAGCCGCCCACGTCCCTGCGGGAACCGGCCCCCGAGCCACTCCGGGAGCCGCGGGCCCGCCCATGAGCCCCCACGGCCGCACGCTCGCCCCTGGGGGTCCTGTGGCGGTTCTGTGGTCGCGCGCTCGCCGCCGACCGGTCCAGTGGCCGCCGAATCGCACGCCCACCCGCGGCGGCCCGGCGGCCGCACGCTCGCCCCCGGCGGTCCTGTGGCCGCGCGCTCGCCTGCGACGGGCGGTGCTGTGATCGCTTGCTCGCCCCTGGGGGTCCTGTGGCCGCACGCTCGCCCCCGGCGGTTCTGTGGCCGCGAGCTCGCCTGCGACGGGCGGTGCTGTGATCGCGTGCTCGCCCTGGCGGTCCTGTGGCCGCGTGCTCGCGCGCTCACCCTGGCGGCCCCGCGGCCCCCGGGGCCGCGCGCTCCCCTGGCACCCCCGAGGCCGCGCGCTCCCCCTGACACCCCGCGACCGCGCGCTCACCCATCCCGCTCCTGAAGCGGCACGGTCACCCGAGCCGCCCCCGCGGCCGCACTCACTCCGGCGGCGGCCGCTTCGTCGGCCAGACGGTGTCAGGCACCCGCCGGCACCCGGTCCAGAAAGCCCAGGACCTGCCGGATCCGGCCCTCCGCGTCCAGCGTGACGACGTCGAACCCGGCCACCGGCGCCGAGCCGTCGGCCTCGTTCACCAGCTCCCAGCCGAAGCGCGCGGTGTCGTGGTGGCCGTCCACAACGCCGAGCGGGCGGAAGACGAACCCCGGGAACTGCTCGTGCGCCGCCGCGATCACGGCCGCGATGCCCTCGTGGCCGCGGACCTCGGCGAGCGGGTCGGTGTAGCCGCCGTCCGCGGTCCAGGCGGCGGCGACGGCCTTCTTCAGGGCCTCGGGCTCGGTGGCGTTCCAGGCCTCGAAGTAACGGCCGGCGGCGGTCTCGTAACGGTCGGTGTGCGCGGACATGGTGAATCAGCCTCCATCGAGGTCGTTGCTGCTGGTCGGGACCGGATCCGGGGCTTCGCCGATCCGGTGTGACCACCATGCCGGAGACCCGAGGGGCGGGTCGATTACCTGCCTGGTAATGCCCCGGGGCCGTGCGCGCCGGTGCATTCCGGCCAGAACAGGTGGTGAATATGCCAACAGACTGGCCGGAAAGTCATGGTGACTGTGTTTCGGGAGTGGCGATACTCGAACGCCAGGGGCACTTCACCGCACAGAGCCGCACGCAGAGCGAGGTCCAGCCGCCACACAGCCAGGCGACGGGGGAGTGAGACATGCACGACGAATTCCTGTGCCATGTCACGGCGTACGGCATGTGCGACGGCCGGCGCATCGGCGTACCGCTCGGCACCTACCGCGCACCGACGCTGGCCCTCGCCCTGTGGTGGCTGAGGGACCGGGCGTCCTGGATCGCCGAGCGCCTCGACCCGGCCCCGGAGGGCCCCGCCTTTCCGGCGGGCGCGCTGGTGCCGGTCCCGGACACGGTCGTCGACGTGCCGGCCCTGCTGCGCGGCTGGTGTGCCGACGACGCCCGGCAGGAGCTGGTGGCCGACGAGCTGGCGGGCGGACGGCTGGTGCGGATCGCCGCCAGCGACGACACCACCGAGTACGAACTGCTCGCCGAGTCCGTGGACGCGGTGCGCATGCAGCGCGTCCTGCCGGTGCTCGTGGTGCCCGTCGCCTGACACGTGTCCGTTCAGCCGGAGCCCGACCCCCCGGCAGGGGCGTACAGGTGAGCGAATCGGTAGAATTCTGGCCATGGCGGAGCGGTCGGTCGCCCCGACGGCGCCCGAACTCGTCCTGGAGACCGACACGGGCTCCACGGTGATGAGCCCGGGCCGCGACTACCACGTCGGACGTGACCCGTTGAGCGACATCGTCCTCGACGATGCCCGGGTCTCCTGGGACCACGCCGTGCTGCACTGCGATGACGACCACTGGACCCTGACGGACCGGCACAGCACCAACGGCACCTACGCCGACGGCCGCAGGATCGAGCGGTGGGCCGTGCGCCCCGGCAGCGTGATCCGCTTCGGCAACCCCGCCGACGGCCCCCGCGCGGTACTCGCCGGAGCCCCGCGGCCCGCCCCCGACCGTCCCTCCGCGGTGTCGCTGCCCCAGCTGACCGGCACCTTCCGCCGGCCCACCAGCGTCCGCCCGCTGCCCGCGCGCTCGGTCCGCATCGGCCGGGCGGCCGACAACGACCTCGTGGTGGAGGACCTGGTCGTCTCCCGGCGCCACGCCGAGCTGCGCGCCCGCACCGACGGCACGTACGAGATCGTCGACCTCGGCAGCCACAACGGCACCTACCTCAACGGCCGGCCCGTCACCCGCGCGCCCGTGCGCCCCGGCGACATCGTCGGTGTCGGCCACTCCGCGTTCTGCCTGGTCGGCGACGAACTCCAGGAGTACGTCGACACCGGCGAAGTGGCCCTGGACGTCCAGGACCTCACCGTCGCCGTGGACGGTGGCAGCAAGGTGCTCATCGACCACGTGTCCTTCCCGCTCGGCGAGAAGTGCCTGCTCGCGGTGGTCGGGCCGAGCGGCGCCGGCAAGTCCACCCTGCTGAACGCCCTCACCGGACAGCGGCCCGCCGACCGCGGCACCGTCCTGTACGACGGCCGCGACCTCTACCGCGACTACGCCGAACTGCGCCAGCGCATCGGCCTGGTCCCGCAGGACGACATCCTGCATCCCCAGCTCACCGTGCGCGCCGCCCTGTCCTACGCCGCCGAGCTGCGCTTCCCCGAGGACACCGCCCAGGGCGAGCGGCGCGCCCGGGTCGCGGAGGTCATCCGGGAACTCGGTCTCGAACAGCGCGCCGAACAACCCGTGCACAGCCTCTCCGGGGGCCAGCGCAAGCGGGTCAGCGTGGCCCTGGAACTACTCACCAAACCCTCGCTGCTCTTCCTGGACGAGCCGACCTCCGGCCTGGACCCCGGCATGGACCGCTCGGTGATGCACATGCTGCGCGGCCTCGCCGACGACGGCCGCACCGTCATCGTCGTCACCCACAGCGTCCTCAGCCTGAGCCTCTGCGACCGCCTCCTGGTGCTGGCTCCGGGCGGCAGGGTGGCCTACTACGGCCCGCCCGACGACACCCTCGCCTTCCTCGGCTTCGAGCAGTGGCCGGAGGCCTTCGAGGCCTTCGACCGCGACCAGGACCGCGACTGGGCGCGGGAGTACCGGGACTCGCCGTTCCACCGGCACTACATCACCGAGGCCAGCACCCAGCCCCGCCACCCCGGCCCGGCTCCCGTCACCACGGCGCCGCCGCCCCGCCCGCGAGGCTGGGCCGCCCAGCTCGGCACCCTGGTCCGCCGCTACGCGGCCGTCCTCGGCGCCGACCGCACCTTCCTGCTCGTCATGATCGCGCTGCCCTTCGTCATGGGCGCCATGGCCCGGGCCCTCGCGGGCACACGGCTCACCCGGGAGACGGCGATGAGCGCGCTGCTCATCCTGTGCGTCGGTGCCGTGCTCACCGGCGCCGCCAACGCGGTGCGCGAACTCGTCAAGGAACGCGTCGTCTACCAGCGCGAACGCGCCGTCGGCCTGCCCAGGTCGGCCTATCTGATGTCCAAGGTCGTGGTGCTCGGCACGATCAGCGTCGTCCAGGCCGTCGTCCTCACCCTGGTCGCCCTCCTCGGCGTCGACCTGAACGCGCCCGGCGGCAGGGGCGTCCTGCTGCCGCCGCTCGCCGAGATCACCCTGGCCGTCGCCCTGCTGGCGTTCACCGCCATGATGCTCGGCCTCCTCGTCTCCGCGCTGGTGCGCAAGGAGGAGGTGACGATGCCGCTGCTGGTGCTGCTGGCCATCGTCCAGGTCGTGCTCTGCGGGGCCCTGCTCAGGCTGAGCGGCGTGCCCGGCCTGGACCAGCTGTCCTGGCTCGTGCCCTCCCGCTGGGCGCTCGCCGCCATGGCCGGCACGGTGGGGCTGTCCAGGACCGTGCCCGGCACGCTGACCGCCGACCCGCTCTTCCGGCACTCGACAGGCGTCTGGCTGCTCGACCTGGCCATGCTGGTGGTGCTGTCCGCCCTCTACGGGCTCGCGGTCGCCCGGCTGCTGCGCCGGCACGAGCCCGCCGTGATGCGGAGGTAGGCGGCACGATGGCACCCACGACGACGTCACGCACGCGGAAGCAGGCGCCCCGATGAGCAAAGCGCCCAGTCCCGGATTCCAGCCCACGCACGTCGTGCCGCGGCGCGGCATGCCCGCCTGGGAGTCGCCCGACCCGGCCCGGCCCACCGTGCCCCTCGACCCGCTGCTCCCGGTCGAGCTGGTCGAGCGGCGCGGCGACTGGGGGTACGTCCGCTGCTCCAACGGCTGGGGCGCCTGGGTCGACGGCCGCCGGCTCGTCGCCGTACCCGACGACCCGCCCGCCGGCGACGCTCCGGACGGCACCGCCGATCCCCGGCCCCTGCTGGCCCGCGCCGAACAGGCCCTGGCCGACTACCGGTCCGCGGTCGAGGAACTGGCGGCCGGTGCCCTGGACGGCGAGGACTTCGAGGACCGCACCCGGGACCTGAGGATCGGGGTCGTGGTCGACGGTGAGTCCATGTGGCTGTACGACCCCGAGGAGGGCCGCTGGGTCTACGGCGACGGACGGCGGCTGACCACCTACGCCACCGACCGGGCGGTCACCGGCGAGGGCGACACCGGGCACGCCCCGACCCGGCTGGTCGCGCCCGAGGGCGAGCGCTGATGGCACGCGAGACCAGTTTGTTCTCCGGCCGGCCCTCGGAGCTGATCGGCCGGCAGGTGGCGGGCTATCTCGTCGAGAGCGAGATCGGGCGCGGTGGCATGGCCGTCGTCTACCGGGCCCGCGACCTGCGCCTGGAGCGCACGGTCGCCCTCAAGCTGCTCGCCCCCGAACTCGCCCGCAACGACACCTTCCGCAAGCGCTTCACCCACGAGTCCCAGGTGGCCGCGGCGATCGACCACCCGCACATCGTGCCGGTCTTCGAGGCCGGCGAGACGGACGGAGTGCTCTACATCGCCATGCGGTACGTCTCCGGCAGCGACCTGCGCCGCCTCCTCGACCTGCGCGGACCACTGCCGCTGCCGGACACCGTACGGATCGCCGCGCAGGTCGCCTCCGCCCTCGACGCCGCCCACGAGCACGGCCTGGTCCACCGGGACGTCAAGCCCGGCAACATCCTGATCGCGGAGGGCATCGACAGTGACCATCCCGAGCACGTCTACCTCACCGACTTCGGGCTCACCAAGAAGTCGCTGTCCCTGACCGGCTTCACCAGCGTGGGCCAGTTCGTGGGCACCCTCGACTACGTGGCCCCCGAGCAGATCTCCGGCCGGCCGGTCGACAGCCGCTGTGACGTCTACGGCCTGGCCTGCGTCGTGTACGAGACCCTCGCCGGCCGTCCGCCGTTCCTGCGCGAGGACGACATGGCCCTGCTCTGGGCCCACCAGTACGACGAGCCGCCCCCGCCGAGCGAGGTCCGCCCCGGCCTCGCCCCGGCCGTCGACCCGGTCTTCGCCCGGGCCCTCGCCAAGAGCCCGGACGCCCGCTACGACACCTGCCTGGCCTTCGTCTCCGCCCTGCGCGCCGCCACCGCGCCCGGCGCGGCCCCGGCCGACGTCCACGCGGCGGCGGGGCCCGGCACAGAGCCCGACACGGAGACGGACCACACGGCGGCCGCGACCCCACGGCCCCCGCGCTGGGCCGAGCCGGCGTTCGGGTCCTGAGACCCCTAAGGCCGCTCCACCTCGCCCCGCCTGCGCACCGGGAGCGCCAGCAGAGCGCCCACGAACCCCGCGACCAGCCCCCACACCGCACCCAGGCCCACCGCCTGCCACAGCTGGGGTCTGAGGAACAGCTCCCCGGACAGCCCGCCGCCCACGTCACCGATGCCGAGCAGGGACAGTCCGTAGTGCGCCGAGACGCGGCCCGTCAGACAGATCATCAGCACCGCCAGCGCCAGCGCCACGGCCAGGTGGACGGCGTGCTGCCACAGGCGGATCCGGGCCGGTGAGCGGACCGCCATCCGGAAGGCCACGGCCAGCAGCAGGATCGCGTCCAGCACCACCAGCCACCACCACCGGGCGTCGTGGGCGGTGAGCGAGCGCAGGTTCAGCGCGGACACGTCCGGGGTGCGCAGGATCGCGTCCAGGACGTGCGGCATCGGCAGGCCGAACGGGCCGTCCACGCGGCCGTTCCAGGTCGCTCCCATGCCGAGGGTGAGGGCCAGCCAGGCCAGATTCGGCAGGCCGAGCAGGATCAGCGCGAGGGTCGCCGGGGCGTGCCCACGGGTCGCCGCCGTGATCAGCGCGGTGACGAGCCCGACGGCGACGTACGCGAGGAGCAGGGCCACCGTCGCGTGCGCCGCCGGGCGCACCGACTCCTGGAAACGCAGCAGCCGCGCCGGCAGGGGCGCCCCGTACGCGACCAGCAGGGCCAGCAGCAGCACCCCCGCCAGCCACAGCAGTCCGAACAGGACGGTCAGCGGCACGTTCGCGGTGAACCCCACCCTCGGCGACACGTCGAACAGCCCGGTCAGGTCGCTGAGGGTGCCGCTGCCCACGTCCACGGCGAAGGTCTGCCGGGCGCCGAAGGCCAGGCCGACCAGCACGAGCAGCCACAGCACGGCGATCCGGGCGGCCCAGCCGCCCAGTTCACCTGCCGAGGCCACCGCCCGGTGCCGCAGCGGGCGCAGGAAGCCCGCGCCGATCACCAGGGCGCCGGCGAGCGTCACGGACAGCGGGATCACGGTGATGCCGGCCCGGGTCTGCGCCAGGACGCCCGCGTTGCCGGACAGTTCCACGCTGCCGCCCACCGCCGTGACCAGGGTCGCGACCACCACCCTGGGGAACGCGCCGTCCGGCAGGTCCGCCGCCCCGGCCGCCCACAGCCCGAATGCCGCCACGAGCACCATGACGGCCAGCCCGGTCAGCACCGTGGCCACGGCCCGCGCCCAGCCGTGGTGGGCGGCGGGCCGCGCGGAGACGGTCGGAGCGCTCACGCCTGCCACGCTAAGCAGCGGCAGGGCACCGCGCCCGCCGAGTGGGCCGTCCGCGTCGGCTTGCGAGTGTCAGAACCCTGCGACACACAATGGGATCGACGTGCAGCCGAACGCACCCCACGGGATGTGACTCAAGAAACGCCGCGCATCGCGCCGCGTATCGCGACGATCGCGACGGGAAGAAGTGCTCGTGAGCGCCGAACCTCCGTCTTCAGGCCGCCCGACCGGACCGCCCTCCGGCCCGCTGTCGGGCTCCTCCCGGCCCCCCTCCGGACCACCGCCCGCGCAGCCCCCGGGCGCCGGCGCCGGGCCCGGGGGGCCGCACGGGCCGTGGTGGAAATCGGTACCGCGCGTGGCTGCTCTCAGCGCCGCCGTCGCCCTCCGCCCCCGCCGCCTCCGGCAGGGCCAACGCGGTGCGGGGAGTCGAGGGCGGGGCGCCCGGCCTCTACGGCGGCACCCAGAGCACTCCCTCCTGCGATGTCGAGAAACAGATCAAGGCTCTGCAGGCCGAACCGGGCAAGAACAAGGCGTTCGCCTCCGTGGTCGGCGTCCAGCCCTCCGGCGTGCCCGCCTACCTGCGCTCGCTGACCCCGGTCCAGCTGCGCGTCGACACCCGGGTCACCAACCACGGCTACCGCGACGGCGCCGCCACCGCCTACCAGTCGGTGCTCCAGGCGGGCACCGCCGTGCTGGTGGACGGCCACGGTGTGCCCCGGGTGCGCTGCGCCTGCGGCAACCCGCTGGCATCGCCGGTGGCCCAGAAGGCCACACCGAAACTGGTGGGCACCCGCTGGTCGTCGTACCGGCCCTCGAACGTGGTGGTGGTGACGCCCGCGCCGAAGGTCGTCGACGTCTTCGTGCTCTACGACGCCCCCCACCACGACTGGATCCACCGGCAGCGCGGCGACCCCGACGGCCGGCACGACCGGCACGCCAGGCCGCCGGTGTTCCCGCACCCCTGGAACCCGCCGGAGCCGTGCCCGCCCTCGCCGGGTAAGCCCGGGACGCCGGGCCCCTCGCCCCGGCCCTGCGGGCCCACGTCGGGCAAGCCGAGCACCTCGCCGTCGTGGTCGACGTCGTCTTCCTCGCTCTCGTCGAGCCCGTCCTCCCGGCCCCCTTCGAAGCCGGCCTCGTCCTCTTCGAAGTCCTCCTCGCCTGGTTCGTCCTCTTCTTCCTCTTCGTCGTCCTCGCCGTCTTCGTCGAGTTCGCCGTCGTCCTCGTCCTCGCCGTCGAGGTCGAAGCCGGCCGAGCCGAAGTCGTCGGAGCCGGAGTCCTCCTCCGGGCCGGCGTCGTCGTCGGAGTCGTCGTCCGAGTCCTCCTCCGCCGGGCCGACGTCACCGTCCGCGGGCTCCCCGGCGACCGAGAGCTCCGGCGAGGAGTCGTCGCAGGAGCGGACGACCGGCTCCGCGCCGCCGTCCTCCGAGAACTCCGCCGCCGGCGTGACGACACCCTCGTGACCCTCGCCACTGTGCGCGGCGGGCGAACGCCCAGGGGGACTGCCGGGCCCGGCTCGGGGTACGAGGACAGGTGCGACAGGCGACCGGCCGGGCCGAGTTTTCGAGAGAGACAGCATGACCGAGCATCTGGGCGGGGCAGTGATACCGACTGGTTTCGACGTACCCGTGGAGCCGCTGCGACGCGCGGCGCACTACACCGGCGAACCCGGATGCATCGCCGAGGCGCGTGCCTTCGCCTCCCGGTTCCTGGAGCAGCTGCGGACCGAGTGGTGCGCCACCGCCGACCGGCGTGCCGACGGCGAGCTGCTGCTGCTCGTGAGTGAACTCGTCACCAACGCCGACCGGCACAGCAACGGCCCCTACATCCTGGAACTGGAGGGCACCGACAGCGCCGTCACGGTGTCCGTCTACGACAGCAGCTCCGCCCTGCCCCGCCGCTACCCCAAGGATCCCGAACGCGTCGGGCGGCACGGCCTGGAGATCGTGTGGGCCCTGGCCTCGGCGGTCACCGCGGAGCGCGTACCGGTCGGCAAGCGGGTGCGGGCCCGCTTCGAACTGCGCCGCCCGGAAGCGGGCTGACCTCAGGCGCAGCCCAGCTCGCCGAGCATGCCCTCGCGCAGCCGGGTGATGATGCGCTTGATCAGCCGGGACACATGCATCTGGGAGCAGCCGAGCCGTGCCCCGATCTCCGCCTGGGTGGCCTCCTCGACGAACCGGAGATGGATGATCTCCCGGTCCCGCTCGCTGAGCTCCGCCATCAGCGGGGCGAGCGCGTGGAAGTCCTCGACGAGCCGCAGCCCCTCCTCCTCGACACCGATGAAGTCGGCGAGCACCGCCTCGCCGTCCTCGGGACCGTCGCCGGTGAGCGCGGCGTCCAGGGAGGCGGAGTTGTACCCGTTGGAGGCGAGCTGGGCCTCGACCACCTCGTCCTCGGAGATGTTCATCAGCGTCGCCAGCTCGGCCACCGTCGGGTCCCGGTCCAGCCGGCTGGACAGCTCCTCGCGCGCCTTGGCCAGCTCCACCCGTGCCTCCTGGAGCCGGCGCGGCACGTGCACCGCCCACGTGGTGTCCCGGAAGAACCGCTTGATCTCGCCCACGATGTACGGCAGCGCGAAGGAGGTGAACTCCACCTCGCGTGTCAGCTCGAACCGGTCGATGGCCTTGATCAGGCCGATCATGCCGGTCTGGACGATGTCCTCCATGTCGTCGCCGCGTCCCCGGAACCGTCCGGCCGCGAACCGCACCAGCGACATGTTCATCTCAATGAGGGTGTTGCGCGCGTACTGGTACTCGTGCGTGCCCTCCTCCAGCTCGGTCAGGCGGCGGAAGAACTGGCGGGACAGCTCCCGTGCGTCACGCGGCGCGACGGACGCAGGGTCCGCGATTCCAGGCAGTGACTCCTCGCCCGTCCTGTCCTGCTCGGCCCTCTCGGCGACCTCTGCTTCTGACCGGATCCCGGCGGTGTTCATTACCTCTCCCACGAATGTCACGGTGCTCCGTCTGCCGTCTGCCCGAGCGGCCAGCTTTTGTCCGTTTCCCACCTTTTATTCCGGATACCCGAACCCCCGGTACTTGATGCGTGCCGGCGGTGCCGCTCACGGGGCGGGTACCCCCGGTCACGTCTCGCATGCATGTGTTGTCGCGCAGTGGCGCGAAACACGCCCCGCCGATTTCCCCCAGAGCGCAACGCGGCGCCCTTGCCCGGCGGCCCCCGGCTCGTAGGCTGGCGCGGGTGACCAACCAGGTGAGTAACGAAGCCCGAGTGATCCCGCTGCGACCGGCGCCCGCCCGCCCGGCGGACCCCGAGTCCTCGCCCGCGCGGAACACGGGGAACACGCAGAACAGAGAGAACGCGGGGCAGCAGGAGGGCAAGGAGCCGTTGTGGCGTGATCTCGTCGGTGAGGTGCTGCGCCGCGAGCGGCGGTCCCAGGAGCGCACCCTCAAGGACGTGGCCGACGCGGCCAGGATCTCGCTGCCCTACCTCTCCGAGATCGAGCGCGGCCGCAAGGAGGCCTCCTCGGAGGTCCTCGCCGCCGCGGCGCACGCACTCGGCCTGGGCCTCGCCGACCTGCTGTCCCTGACCCACGCGGAGCTGGCCCGCCACACGACCCCGCATCGCCGTCCGACCGCCGCGCGTCCCCGCCCCTCCGCCGGCCTCTGCCTGGCCGCCTGAGCCGCCCCGGCCGTACGACGACCCCTACGGCTTCTCGCGGAGCCCGCGGAAGAACGCTCGGATGTCGGGAACCAGGAGGTCCGGCTCCTCCAGGGCCGCGAAGTGGCCGCCCCGGTCGAACTCGGTCCAGCGGACGAGGTTCTCGGTGCGCTCCGCCTTGTGCCGCAGCGGCATCTGGGGGTCGGCCGGGAACACGGCCAGCGCGGTCGGCGCGGTCGAGGGCTCGGCCGGCTGCCACGCCCGGTCGCCGCCGGTGTGGGCCCGCTCGTAGTAGATACGGCCGGACGAACCGGCCGTACCGGTCAGCCAGTACAGCATCACGTTGGTCAGCAGCCGGTCCCGGTCCACCGCCTCCTCCGGCAGCTCCGCGCAGTCCGCCCACTCCCGGAACTTCTCGACGATCCAGGCGAGTTGACCGACGGGAGAGTCCGTCAGGGCGTAGGCCAGGGTGTGCGGGCGGGTGGACTGCAGGCCGGCGTATCCGGCGCCGTCCCGGAGCCAGGCGTCCCACCGGCGCCAGGACAGCAGCGTCCGCTCCCGCTCCCCGGGGTCGAGCGCGGCCAGCTCCTCCTCGGTCGGCTCGGTGGCCGCCTGCGCGCCGGGCAGCAGATTGAGGTGGACGCCGATCACGCGCTCCGGATGGACGCGCCCCAGCTCGCGGGAGATCCCCGCGCCCCAGTCGCCGCCCTGCAGCCCGAACCGCTCGTAGCCGAGCCGCCGCATCAGTTCCACCCAGGCGTCGGCCACCCGGCGCGCCTCCCAGCCCCGTTCGGTGGTGGGTCCGGACAGCCCGAAGCCGGGGATGCTCGGCACGACGACATGGAAGGCGTCCGCCGCGTCGCCGCCGTGCGCGACCGGGTCGGTGAGCGGGCCGACCACGTCCAGGAACTCCACGACCGACCCCGGCCAGCCATGGGTGAGGACCAGCGGCGTGGCGTCCGGCTCGGGTGAGCGGACGTGGGCGAAGTGGACGTTCGTGCCGTCGATCGTGGTGGTGAACTGCGGCCACCGGTTCAACTCGGCCTCGGCGGCGCGCCAGTCGTACTCGTGCCGCCAGTACCGGACCAGCTCGCGCAGATAGCCGGCCGGGACGCCGTACTCCCAGCCGGCTCCGGGCAGCTCGGCCGGCCAGCGGGTGCGGTCGAGGCGGTCGTGCAGGTCGTCGAGGTCGCTCTGCGGGACCGAGAGCCGGAAAGGTTCGATGCGTTCGGCGGGCGTGGAGGTCATGATCGGGATGCTAGGCGCGGACGCCGTTCACCCGCACGGATTATCCGGCGCCCCCGCCGATGAGTTTCGCCGCGCGGACCGGTCGATACAGATGACCGCGTTCCCCGCCCAGGAGGTACTCATGACCACCGACGGATTCGTCACGTGTCTGTGGTTCGACGGCCAGGCCGAGGAGGCCGCCGAGTTCTACGTCTCGGTCTTCAAGAACTCGAGCATCGGCCGCATCGGCCGCTACACCGAGGCCGGTCCCGGCCCGGCGGGCTCCGTGCTGGTCGCCGAGTTCACGGCCAACGGCCAGAAGTTCGTCGCGCTCAACGGCGGCCCCCAGTTCCGGTTCAACGAGGCCGTGTCCTTCCAGATCCTCTGCGCCGACCAGGACGAGATCGACTACTACTGGACCAAGCTCACCGAGGACGGCGGCGAGGCCGGCCCCTGCGGCTGGCTCAAGGACCGGTACGGCGTCTCCTGGCAGGTCGTCTACGACCGGATGCCCGACCTGATCGGCGACCCGGACCAGGAGAAGGCGGCCCGCACCATGAAGGCCATGATGGCCATGGGCAAGCTGGACGTCGCCGCACTGGAGAGGGCACACGCGGGGGAGTAGCGGCCGACGGCCCCACCCGGCCTCGACGGGGATCCCGGTGATCGCATACCGGGAGTTCCCCGCCAGGGCCGGGTCGGCGTCCCATGTCGACGGCAGTTCCTGACGTCGGTCCCCGGCTCAGATCCGGTCGGCCGCGATCAGCAGGTACTGGAAGCTGCCGTTGCGATAGGCGTCGAGGAACGTGTCCTCGATGCCCGTGACCAGGTGGTCGGCCTGCTTGCGCAGTTCCCAGTAGGGGATCGCGGCCTCGGTCAGATCCTCGACGTGGACTGGCACCAGGCGGTTGCGGGCCATCGCCTTGAAGTACTCCGAGCGCGGGTGGATGTCGCAGATGTAGTGGGCGTTGATCAGGGACACCTCGCGTGAGGCCCGGCCGTAGGTGTCGTTGTAGCAGCCGGTGATCGTCACATAGCGTCCGCCCCGGCGCAGCAGCCGGGCGTGCTCGGCGAACAGCAGGTCCAGCTCGACGTACATGGTGGACTCGTTGTTCCACGACGCCGCGTACGCGCCCGACGCGAAGCCGGTGTCGAGCATGTTGCGGTGGTGGTAGCGCACCTTGTCGTCGACTTGCCGCCGGCGGGCCGTCTCGTTGGCGAAGTCGGCCTGCTTGGCGGAGATGGTGACCCCGTCGGCGTGGCAGCCGTGGCGCAGGTTCGCCACGATGCTGCCGCCGCCCCGGCCGCAGCCGGCGTCGAAGACCCGGTCGGTGGGCGTGAGCGGGCCGAGGTGGCCGGCCAGCAGCTCGGCCTGGGCGTGCTCCAGCCGGTGCAGTTCCGTGGTGATCCGCGCCTTGCGCAGATCGGGATCGGGCTCGTCGAGCACCGTCCAGTCGGCCTCCCCGATGCCGTAATGGTGGTGGTACAGGTCGTCGATCTTTCCGAGTTCGAGGTTGACCGGGTTCTCCTCGGCGTTCCAGTAGTCCGCGACGCGGTTCTGGTACGTGGACTGGGTCGGCACCGGTGCCGACGTGCTGGTCTTCCGGGCGACAGGGGCGGTGGTCAACAGTTGCTCCTCGAAGTGGTACTGATGGTGTTTCAGGTGAGCTGTGGATCTGCTACCAGTAGTCGGGCAGGTGGTAGCGGTGGGTGTTGGTGGCGTGCCACTCGTGGTTGCCCGAGACCCAGGCGGCCAGGCTCTCGGCATAGCGCGCGACCAGGGGCGAGGTCGCCGACAGGGCGGCGGACTCCTCCTCGAAGGCCTCCATGATCCCGTTGTGGATCTCCACGGACTTCAGATAGGCGGCCTTCAGCCCGCGGCGGTCGTTGGCCGCGACCACCTGGGGCAGGTTGAGGTGGTCCGGATCGCTCGCCAGCTCCTTCGTGAACGAGTACAGGTCGTTCACGATCGTGGTCGCGTTGCAGGCGAGGGCGGTGATCCGCTGGATCTCCGGGCGGGCGTAGACCGGCTCGGGCAGTTCGTAGCCGTCCACGGCGTCGACGAGCGACAGACAGGGGCGGAAGTTGTTGAACTGCCGCATCACCAGGTACTCCCAGACCCGCGGTGTGTACCGGGTCTCCATCCAGGCGGCCTCGGCCAGATAGCCCATGTGCAGGCGGGCCATGTCGTGCACGAACCGGCCGGTCTGGCTGGGCGTGGCGAAGGTCGCGTAGTCCGCCAGCGCGAAGTGGTAGGAGCGCAGCGGCCCGTCGGCCTGGATACCGTCCCGCCACTCCGTCTCCAGCTCCGGGATGCCGTGGTAGGGGTCGAGCGCCGACTGGGCGATGATCAGCGGCCCGCCGAGGCCCCGCCGTGATCCGCCCCGTCCCTCGTCCTCCTCGCAGTAGCAGGAGTCCACGATGTTCTCGGCGAGCAGCAGTTTTCCGGCGGCGGTGAGACGGTCGAGGTCGAGGCCGCCCGGATGCTGCAGGACGACGGCCCGGCCGAACTGGAAGCCGGAGAAGTCTCCCTTCCAGGCCTCGGGGAACAGGTCCAGCTCGCGGGCCCAGGCCTCCAGCCTGCGATCGACCTCGGCCGCCTTCTCCGGGTCTGCCGGTACCGCCGGCCGGTAGCGGAGTCCGGGGACGGCCCCGGTGCGCCGGGCCGGACGCAGGCTCTGGGCGATGTTCGGTGGCCCGGGCAGCGCGTAGGAGTGGGTGGATGTGCTCATGACTGTGCTCCAGGCCGTGTCAGTCGGCGGTCCGGCCGAGCTGGACGTTCTCCAGGATCCCCGCCGCGTCGGGGACCAGAATCGCCAGCGAGTAGTAGGCGGTGACCAGGTAGTTGATGACGGCCTGCTCGTTGACGCCCATGAAGCGGACGTTCAGGCCCGGCTGGAACTCCTCCGGGATGCCGGTCTGGTAGAGGCCGATGACACCCTGGTCCGCCTCACCGGTGCGCAGCGCGATGATGCTGGTGGTGTGGTTCTCACTGATCGGGATCTTGCTGCACGGGTAGATCGGGACCCCGCGCCAGGCCGGCACCTCGTGCCCGTCGACGCTCGCCGTGCCGGGCACCAGACCGCGTCGGTTGCACTGCCGGAAGAAGGCCGCGATCGCCTTGGGATGGGCCAGGAACACCTTGGTCTTGCGGCGCATGGACAGCAGCTCGTCCATGTCGTCGGGCGTCGGCGGGCCGGTGAAGGTGCTGATCCGCTGCCCGTAGTCGATGTTGTGCAGCAGCCCGAACTCCCGGTTGTTGACCAGTTCCCACTCCTGGCGCTCGCGGATCTCCTCGACCGTGAGGCGCAGCTGCTGCTGGGTCTGGTCCATCGGGTGGTTGTAGAGGTCCGCGACCCTGGTGTGCACCCGCAGCACGGTCTGGGTGAGCGACAGCTCGTACTCACGCGGGGCGAGTTCGTAGTCCACGAAGCCGCCGGGCAGTGTCTCCTCGCCGACGTGGCCGGCCTGCACCGGAACCTCGGCCTCGCCCTTGCGGTTCATCGGCAGCTGCTGCCGGTCCACATAGGCCTGGAGATGGGCGCCCAGTGAGGGCACGCGCTCGATGACCTCCTCGACGACGGCCCAGGGCAGCGCCAGCACCACGCCCGCGGTCTCCGCCCGGACCGAGGTGAGCCACAGCGGGTCGGACTGCCCGACCGCCTCGTCGCCCATCTGGTCGCCGTCGGTGACGACCCCGACGATCTCCTCCTCGCCGTACTTGCCCGCCGCGTACCGGGTGAACCTGCCGTGCACCACGAGGTACGCCTCGGTGACCGGCTGCCCGGCCTCGAACAGCACCTGTCCCGCGCGCACCTCGCGGGCCTGGAAACGGCCGGCGACCTCGGTCAGCACCTCCAGGTCGTCGTAGCCGCGCAGGATGGGCAGTTCGGTGAGCGTGTGCGGGATGACCCGGATGTCGTTCCCGCCGTTGTGCTCGAAGCTCACCCGGCCGCGCCCCGTGCGCAGTTGGAGGCGCCGGTTGACCCGGTAGGTGCCGCCCTTGACGTCCACCCACGGCAGTGTCTTCAGCAGCCATCGGGAGGTGATGGCCTGCATCTGCGGTTCGGACTTGGTGGTCGTGGCGAGCTGGCGTGCCGCCCGGGTGCTCAGACTGGTGAGCTGCCGGCCGGCGGTCGGATCGGGTTCAGGCTCGTCTACGGCGGGACCGACGACGCTGTCCGGTGTGGACACATTCCCTCCAGCGGAGAGGTGAACAAGGGGGTGTGAAGAGGCAGTGGTGCGCGAGGTGCGAGTGCGCAGGCACAAGCCAAACAGCCGTGGTGATCTCCGGGATACGGCGCAAAGGGGGCGGTTGCGTGACTTGGTTGCGTAAACCCGCTGTTCGGGGCGAAAGGGGGCGCGTTTCTTGATCATGCGCGGGTGGTCCCGCGCGTGCCCGGGCGGCCGGGGTCAGGAACGGTCGTGCACCAGTACCGCGGCCCCGTCGAAGCGTCCGGCCTTCAGGTCCCGCAAGGCTCTGGGCGCCTCGGAGAGCGGATAGGGGTGCGTGGTCGCGCGGACGCCGTACCGGGCGGCCAGCACGAGGAACTCCCGCCCGTCCGCTCGGGTGTTGGAGGTGACGCTGCGCAGCTCCTTCTCGTAGAACAGCTCGGTCTCGTAGTGCAGGACCGGCACGTCGCTCAGGTGGATGCCGGCGAGCGCCAGCACGCCGCCGCGGTCGAGGGCGCGCAGTGCGACCGGGACGAGCTCACCGGCCGGGGCGAACAGGATCGCGGCGTCCAGCGGCTCGGGCGGCGGCTCGCGCAGGTCCCGCGCGGAGGCCGCGCCCAGCTCCAGGGCCAGCCGGCGGGCCGCCGGCTCCCGGGTGATCACATGCACCGTGGCGCCCTCGGCGAGGGCGATCTGCGCACACAGGTGCGCGCTCCCGCCGAAGCCGTACAGGCCGAGCCGTCCGCCCTTGGGCAGCCCGGTCCGCCGCAGCGCACGGAACCCGATGATCCCGGCGCACAGCAGCGGTGCCACCGCCACCTCGTCCAAGGTGCCGGGCAGCCGGTAGGCGAAGCCGGCCGGGACGGTGGCGTACTCGGCGTAGCCGCCGTCGGCGTCCCAGCCGGTGTACTCCGAGCGCGGGCACAGGTTCTCGGCGCCCCGTGCGCAGTACGCGCACCGCCCGTCGGTCCGGCGCAGCCACGCCATGCCCACCCGGTCGCCCACGGCGAAGTCGCCGGCCCCGGTTCCGGCGCGCGCCACCACGCCGACGACCTCGTGCCCCGGCGTCACCCCGGCCCGGTGCACGGGCAGGTCACCCTCGGTGACATGCAGATCGGTCCGGCACACCCCGCAGGCGCGCACCCGCACCAGCAGCTCGTCCGCGCCGGGCAGCGGCACGGGCCGCTCCACGAGCCGCAGCGGGTCACCCTCGACGGGCCCGGGCCGCACGACGGACCAGGCCCGCATCGTCGGCGTCGTCATCACGTCCGCCCTTCCGAAGCAGCGGGCCCCTTCCCCAGTGTCCGGCAGTCGCGCGTTCGGCGCGCGGGCCGTCCGCGGGCTGGCTAGCGTGAGCACGGGGGCAGCACAACACCAGGAGGGCCGCGAGGATGGCCGTGCAACCCGAGGGAACGCCCTGTTGGGCCGATGCGATGTTCAGCGACGTCGAGGGAGCCAAGCGGTTCTACGCCGACGTCCTCGGCTGGACCTTCGGCGAGTCGTCGTCGGAGTACGGCAACTACACGCAGGCCTACGCGGACGGCAAGGCGGTGGCCGCCGTGGTCCCGCCCATGCCCGGCCAGGAGGGCCAGTCCCAGTGGTGCCTGTACTTCGCCTCGCCGGACGCCGCCGCGACCGCGGAGAAGATCCGCGCGAACGGCGGCGAGGTGCTCATGGAGCCGATGCAGGTCGGCACCTTCGGCACGATGTGCCTGGCCCGTGAGCCCAGCGGAGCCGTGTTCGGTGTCTGGCAGGGCGGCACCCATGAGGGTTTCGAGGCGACCGCGACCCCGGGCGCCTACTGCTGGGCCGAGGTCTTCACCCGTGAGCCCGAGAAGGCCGACACCTTCTTCTCCGCCCTCTTCCCGTACCGGATGAAGCAGCTCCAGGACCAGGCCGTCGACTTCCGGATGTTCGACGTGGGCGAGGACACCGTCCTCGGCCGGATGCGGATGACCGACGACTTCCCGCCCGAGGTGCCGTCCTACATCAATGTCTACTTCACCGTCGACGACTGCGACGAGGCCGTGGCGCGGGCCACCAAGCTCGGCGGTGTCCTCCGCTTCGGGCCGATGAGCAGTCCCTTCGGCCGGTTCGCGGCCCTCAGCGATCCGCAGGGCGCGAACTTCTCCGTGATCGACATCGCGACCACGGAAGGGGAGATGCCGGCGGTCAAGGAGGTCTGACCGGCTCCCGCTGCAGGCCGTCCGCGGCACGACGGAGCACGGCCGGCCGCGCGGCCATGGCATGATCGGGCACATGCGTGAACGTGTGGTGGCCGCGTGCGACGGGGCTTCGAAGGGAAACCCCGGACCGGCCGGATGGGCATGGGTGATCTCCGACGACGAGCGGACCGCCGTCCGCTGGGAGGCCGGCCCGCTCGGCCGGGCCACCAACAACGTCGCCGAACTCACGGCCCTGGAGCGGCTGCTCGCGGCCGTCGAGCCGGACGTGCCGCTGGAGATCCGCATGGACTCCCAGTACGCGATGAAGGCCGTCACCACCTGGCTGCCCGGCTGGAAGCGCAACGGCTGGAAGACCGCGGCCGGCAAGCCGGTCGCCAACCAGGAGCTCGTCGTGCGCATCGACGCGCTGCTGGACGGCCGGACGGTCGAGTTCCGCTACGTCCCGGCCCACCAGGTCGACGGCGATCCCCTGAACGACTTCGCCGACCGCGCCGCGAGCCAGGCCGCCACCGTCCAGGAGGCGGCCGGCAGCGCGCTCGGCTCTCCCGAGCCGCCGTCGTCGCCCGACGCCCCGAAGGCGGCGGCCCCGCGCAAGAAGGCGCCCCGCCGCGCCGGCGGCGGAGCGTCCTCCCGTACGATCAAGGCGAAGTTCTCCGGCCGCTGCCTGTGCGGCCGCGCCTACGCGGCCGGCGAGTCCATCGCCAAGAACGCGCAGGGCTGGGGTCACCCGGAGTGCCGTACCGCCGAGGCCTGATCAGCCGCCTTCAGCGGTCGTCGGCCGTCGTGGGCCGTCTTCGGCGGTCTCAGCTGTCGAAGGTGTAGAACTTCGTGTGGTCCAGCAGATCCGCCGGGCGCACGTCGTTCCACGGCTTCATCGTCTCGTTCAGGTCCACGACGTCCGGCGTGCCGCCGCCCGGCACGTACGACGCGCCCGGATGCCGCCGCTGCCACTCCGCCCACAGCTTGTCGACGAAGGCGTGGTGCAGCCAGAACACCGGGTCGTTGGGGGAGACCCCGGTGGCCATCTGGCCGCCGACCCAGACGTGGACCCGGTTGTGCAGATTGACCCCGCGCCACCCCTCCAGGTTGTTGCGGAAGCCGTCCGAGGCGCTGTTGTACGGCGCCATGTCGTACGTGGCCATGGACAGCACCGACTCCACCTCCGCGGGCGTCGGCAGCTCGCGCACGGCCGTGCCGAGCGAGCGGCGCAGGAAGGTACGGCCGTCGACGCGTATGTTCATCGGCCAGTTGCCGGCCGACGCGGCGAACGGGCCGTCCATCACCCGGCCGTCCGTGCTGCGCCCGGTGCCGCCCAGGAAGTCCGGCCCCCACAGCGCGGCACGCACCGTGCGGTCGGTGCTCCAGTCCCAGTAGGGCAGCGCGACCGAGGAGTCCACCGACTGCAGCGCCTGTTCGAAGTCGAGCAGGAATCTGCGGTGCCAGGGCAGGAAGGACGGGGAGCGGTGGCCGGTCCGCTCACTCGTGTCGGTGTCCGACATGATGAACGCGTTGTGTGTGCGGACGAACTCGTCGTAGCGTCCGTTGCGCTTGAGTTCGAGGACGGCGTTGACGAACCGGCGCTTCTCGTCGGCGCTCAGGTTGGCCTGGTTCTTGCGTACGGTCATGGTGCGGGTGCTCCGGAAGTCCTTGCGGGGGCGGTCAGTTGGCGGGGAAGGGCAGCAGCGCGGCGCCCTGCAGCTCGTCCACCGCGGCGCGGGCGGCGGCGCGCGGGGTGCGCACCGGGTCGTAGTGGCTGACGACGCTGATCCAGGTGCCGTCGGCGTTGCGCATCAGGTGCAGTGGCACGCCGTCGATCAGCACCTCGTATCCGCCGCCGTGCTCGTGGTGGTGGCCGCCTCCGCTCATCGGACGGCCCTGTATCCGGCGGCCCTTGTAGACCTCGTTGAAGGTGTCCGGCATCGGCATGGTGTGGTCGTGCCCCGCGGCCGAGGCCGCCGGTGCCGCGAGGGCGGTGACGGTGGCCGTCGCGGCGAGGGCTGCCGTCGCGGTGAGCGCGCGGCGCCGGGTGAGGTCGGGCATGCGGTCCTCCTGGAGGGTGTTCCTGTGGTGACGACGCATGCCTATCGGGGGCTCGGTGACGGGGAGAAATCCCCCGGAACCGGTTGGCTGTGATCCGGACAATTGGTTACATGTCGTACAGTGTTGAACGAAGATGATCTTGCCGTGCCCGGGTGGTGATCCGCTCCGGAACGGGGAATTCCTTGCCACGCGGGCCGCGTTTTCGGCGATCCTTCTCGCCCGCGGTCCGTCCGAGTGGTCCGGCTCACCCCGCCAAACTGACGCGATCGGACGACGTGGACGCCGCGACTTCGCGACGGGGTGACCCGGCCGCTCCGGGTGGCGAGGCGTCCCGTCCGTGATCGTGCCCGTCTCGTTCGGCCCGCTTCACCCCGCCCTCCCCGCCGCGGGACCGAACGCTCACGTCACGTGACCGGGAATGTTGGTGAATGGCCATTCACTCGATAAGGTGAATTGTCATTCACCTCGCCGTCACGTCGCCATCAGGAGCGCCGATGGACCAGACCGCCCCGACACCCCCGCCCCCGGCCGGGCCGATCCCGCTGCGGAACCGGCTCACCATCCCGGTGCTGGCGTCGGGCGGCATCCTCATGGCGGTCATGCAGACCGTCGTCGTCCCCCTGCTGCCGGACCTGCCCCGGCTCACCGGCGCCTCGCCCGCGGCGGTCTCCTGGACGGTCACCGCGACCCTGCTCTCCGGCGCCGTCCTCACCCCCGTCCTCGGCCGGGCCGGCGACATGTACGGCAAGCGCCGGGTGCTCACCTGCGCGCTCGTGCTGATGACCGTCGGCTCGGTGATGTGCGCACTGTCCTCCGACATCGGCGTGCTCATCGCCGCCCGCGCGCTCCAGGGCGCCGCCGCCTCCGTCGTACCGCTGTCGATCAGCATCCTGCGCGACGAACTCCCGCCGGAGCGCCGCGGCTCTGCCGTGGCGCTGATGAGTTCCACGGTCGGCATCGGCGCCGCGCTCGGCCTGCCGCTCGCCGCACTCGTCGTCCAGTACGCCGACTGGCACACCATGTTCTGGCTCACCAGCGCCCTCGGCGCGCTCGGTGTCGCGGCGACCTGGTGGGCGGTCAAGGAGTCGCCCGTACGCGAGCCCGGCCGGTTCGACGTGCTGGGCGCGCTGGGGCTCGCCACCGGCCTGGCCTGCCTGCTCCTGGGCGTCTCCCAGGGCGGCACCTGGGGCTGGGGGAGCCCCCGGGTCCTCGGGCTGTTCCTCGGGGCCGCACTCGTCCTCGCCCTGTGGTGGTGGCAGCAGCTGCGCGCCGAACGACCGCTGGTCGACCTGCGGCTGGTCAGCCGGCCACGGGTGGGCCTGTCGCATGTGGCCGCCCTGCTGACCGGGTTCGCCTTCTACGCCAACTCCCTGGTCACCGCCCAGCTGGTACAGGCGCCGAAGGCCAGCGGCTACGGCCTCGGCCTGTCGATCGTCGCCACCGGCCTGTGCCTGCTGCCCGGCGGCGTGACCATGCTGCTGTTCTCGCCTCTGTCGGCCCGTATCTCGGCCGCGCGCGGCCCCCGGATCACCCTCGCGCTGGGCGCCGCCGTCATCGCCTGCGGGTACGCCGTCCGCGTCGCCGACAGCCGGCAGCTGTGGATGATCATCGTGGGTGCCACCGTCGTGGCGACCGGGACCACGCTCGCCTACTCGGCGCTGCCGACCCTCATCCTGCGGGCCGTGCCGGCCGCGCAGACCGCCTCCGCCAACGGCGTCAACGTCCTGATGCGCACCATCGGCCAGGCCGCCTCCAGTGCCGCCGTCGCCGTCGTCCTCGTCCACCACAGCAGCCCCGTGGCCGGTGCCCAGGTGCCCACCCTGCACGGCTACCTGCTCGCCTTCGCGATGGCGGGCGCCGTCGCCCTCGCCGCCTGCGCGGCCGCCCTCTCCATACCCGGCGACGGTCCCTCGGACGGCACCCGCCGCGCCGAGGGCGCCACCCGGGGCGCCCGCGACGAGGCGATGGAGGGAGCATGAGGACGTGAACACCCGGACCGACGCCACCGACCCGACCGCACCCGCACGCCGGGACGCCGAGGACACCAAGGCCGCCATCCTCAAGGCCGCCCGCTACCTTCTGGCCCGGCACGCGCACGCCGACATCACGCTCAAGGCCGTCGCCGAACGGGCCGGCGTCAGCCCGCCGCTGATCGTGAAGTACTTCGGCAACCGGGACGCCCTGTTCGCCCGCGTGATGTCCTTCGCCACCGACGCCGACGCGCTGCTGGACGCCCCGCTGCCCGGCCTCGGCCGGCACATGGCCCGGCACGTCCTGTCCAGCCAGCGCGAACGCGGCGCCGACCCGCTGCTGCGCATCGCCTTCGCCCCGCTGCACGGCGACCACGGCGACATCCTGCGCGCCAACTTCCGCGCCCAGGTGACCGAACGGCTCGCCGCCCGGCTCACCGGCCCCGACCCGGGGCTGCGCGCGGAACTCGCCGTCGCCGCGCTCGTCGGCCTCGGCGTGATGTACGGCATCGCACGCGGCCCGCACCTACGCGAGAGCGACATCGACGCCATCGCCGACCGCTACGGACCGCTCGTACAGGCCCAGTTGACCCCCGGAACCTGACACGGTCCGCTGTCCGGCGCCGAGCGCTGGAAGACCGCGGTGCGCCCGGGCGTTGCCTCCGGGTATGAAGATCAGTGAGGCTTCCCGGCTCAGCGGCGTCAGCGCACGATCGCTGCGGCACTACGAGGACGAGGGACTGATCGTCCCCGGCCGGTGCGGCAACGGGTTCCGCGACTACTGCCAGTCCACCGTCGACCGGGTGCTCGTCATCCGCTCGCTGCTGGACTCCGGGCTCCCCGTGCGGTTGATCAGGGACGCGCTGCCCGGCCTCACCGACGGATCCGACGGGGACACCGACGCGGTGTGCGCCCGGTTCCTGGACGAAGTGCAGGGCTTCCGCGACCGGCTCGCCGCGCGCATCGCCGTTCTCAGCGACCAGCAGGCGGCGCTCGACGCCTACCTGCAGGAGGCCCGCCGCCCCGGTCCGTGACGGCCACTTGACCTTGACGCAAGTGTGAGACTCCTACGGTCGGCGCATGAACACCGACGAGCAGACGATGCGCGCACTGGTCCAGCGCTCACATCAGGGACCGAAGGACCTGACCCTCACGACCGACCGGCGGCGTCCCGTCCCGGGCCCCGGTGAGTACCTGATCCGCGTGGGCGCCGCCGGGGTCAACTTCGCCGACGTCATGCAGAGCCGCGGAACCTACGGGGGAGGCCCGCGGGCGCCCTATACGGCGGGCTTCGAAGCCGCCGGCGAGATCGTGGGCGCAGGCCCGGGCATCGAGAGCCCGCTCCGGCTCGGCACCCACGTCGTCGGAGCCGGCCCGGGCGCCTTCGCGCAGTACATGACGATGCCGGCGACGGGTGTACTCCCCGTGCCTTCCGGCTGGAGCGACGCCGCAGCCCTCGGTCTGGTGCTGAACTGGGCCACCGCCCTGGCCGCACTGAAGCCGCTGGGCGATCTCAGGACCGGTGAGGCGGTGCTCGTCCATGCCGCGGCCGGAGGGGTGGGGCAGGCCGCCGTCCGTCTCGCCCGCCACTACGGCGCCCGCGTGATCGCCACGGCGTCCCCGGCCAAGCACGGCACCGTCCAGGCGCTCGGCGCGGACGCGGTCCTGGACAGCGCACGCCCCGATCTGGCCGAGGAGATCACCCGCCTGACCGGCGGGGTCGACCTGGTCCTGGAATCGGTGGGACAGGCCACGTTCGACGTCAGCCTGTCGGTCACCAAGCCCTTCACCGGGCGCGTGGTCGTGTTCGGTGCCGCTTCCGGCGACGCCACGCTGACCACGCACGACCTGGTCTTCACCCACCAGGTCCAGGTCAAGGGCCTGCACATCGGTGCGCTGGCGGCGAAGGCACCGTCCCTCCACCAGTCGTTGGTCGTCGAGCTGGAGGCCCTCATCGCCCAGGGCGTGTACCCGCCCGGCACCCCCGAGGTGCATCCCCTGGCCGAGGGGCCGGCGGTGCTGCGGCAGCTCGAAGCAGGCCGGACCCGAGGCAAGCACGCCCTTGATCCCTGGCGCCGGGAACACCTGTGAGGCAGCCGGCCCAAGTCTCCTGCCGGGCACGGCGATGGCGCGCACGACGCCGTGTCCGGTGAACGGCTCGCCCACCGGAGCGGCCGCTTCCGCCCGCTCGGGTGCCGGATGTCAGACTGGCGGCATGGACGAACGCGCAATCCGCAGGTCGGGTCAGTGGGCATCGGTGGTCGGTCTCGGCACATGGCAGCTGGGCGCCGACTGGGGTGACGTGGACGACAAGGAGGCCCTGGCCGTCCTGGAGGCGGCGGCCGAGGCCGGGGTCACCTTCTTCGACACGGCCGACGTCTACGGCGACGGACGCAGCGAGGAGACCATCGCCTCGTTCCTGCACGGCCGGCCCGACCTGCACGTGCTGGTGGCGACCAAGATGGGCCGCCGGGTCGAGCAGATCCCCGAGAACTACGTCCTGGACAACTTCCGCGCCTGGAACGACCGTTCGCGCCGCAACCTCGGCGTCGACCGCGTCGACCTGGTCCAGCTGCACTGCCCGCCGACGCCCGTCTACTCCTCCGACGCGGTGTTCGACGCCCTCGACACCCTGGTCGAGGAGGAGCGCATCGCGGCCTACGGCGTCAGCGTGGAGACCTGCGCGGAAGCGCTGACCGCGATCGCCCGGCCGAACGTGGCGAGCGTGCAGATCATCCTCAACCCCTTCCGTATGAAGCCCCTGTACGAGGTGCTCCCCGCGGCCCGCGAAGCCGGCGTCGGCGTCATCGCGCGCGTGCCGCTCGCCTCCGGCCTGCTGTCCGGCAAGTACACCAAGGACACGGTCTTCGCCGCCAACGACCACCGCACCTTCAATCGGCACGGGGAGGCCTTCGACCAGGGCGAGACCTTCTCCGGTGTCGACTACGGGACCGGTGTCGAGGCCGCCGCCGAGTTCGCCGCGCTCGCCCCCGAGGGCTACAGCCCGGCCCAGCTCGCGCTGCGCTGGATCGTGGAGCAGGACGGCGTGACCACGGTGATCCCCGGCGCCCGAAACCCCGAGCAGGCCCGTGCCAACGCGGCCGCCGCCAAGCTGCCGCCGCTGCCCGAGGAGACGTTCACCGCGATCCGTGAACTCTACGAGCGGCGGATCAAGGACCAGGTCGAGCACCGCTGGTAGCCGGGGAAGCACGCGCCGTTTGAACGAACGGCCGCGCGGTTACACGCACCGCATGACGGAGGAAGGACGGCGCAGGGGGCGCAACGAGACCGAGGAGGAGCGGGCCGACCGGATGTGGGTCGAACTCATCCAGGAGGTCCGCGTCGCCCAGACGGGCGTGCAGATCCTGTTCGGCTTCCTGCTGACCGTCGTCTTCCAGCCCAAGTACGCCCAGCTCGCCCCCACCGACCAGGTCATCTACATCGTGACCGTCGTCCTCGGCGCCTGTGCGACCGGTGCCCTCATCGGACCGGTGTCCCTGCACCGTCTGGTGTCCGGCCGCCGCGTGAAGCCGCAGGCGGTGCGGCTGGCGTCCCGGATGACGTTCGTCGGGCTGGTCATGCTCCTGGTGACGATGGCGTCCTCCCTGCTGTTGATCCTGCGGGTGGCCACCCACAACGGCTATGTGCCGTATCTGGTGGTGCCTGTCGTCGTCTGGTACCTGGTCTGCTGGTACGGCCTGCCGCTGTGGGCCCGGCACCGGCACACGACCCGCTCGCCCGACGGCGCCGCGGGCGCGGGGCCGGCCGGCGGCGCCCCCGACCGGGACCGGACGTAGGAGCGGAGCGGTCGGGGCCGGACGCGGGAGCGGGGCGGCCGCTCAGCCCGCGGAGAGGATATCGGCCAGCAGCTCGTCGACCGGGACGCGTTCACGCCCCGGCGGGACGATCCGATGGGTCTCCCGCAGGAACGCGGCGACCGCGGGCGCCCAGGCGAACACCACCGCGCGGTGCCGGGTGCCGTCCGGCCGGGCGTCCCCGAGGAACTCCATGCGCAGCTCGTGCCACGCGGCGGTCGCGGCGGGCCGCAACCGCACGTCCCCGGCCCCGACCGGCCGCACCAGACCGTCGCAGAGCATCTCCCGGTCCAGCCGCCAGCAGGCCAGCACCCGGCCGTCGTGGCCGAACACGGCGGTCACGGCGAACGGGTCGTCGGCGTCGTAGCTGAGATGGGCCAGCACGGGGCACCGGCCGGTGCCTTCCGCGCGCAGCTGTACCACCAGGGTCATGTGCACGAACGAGGTCATGCGAGGGCCTCCGGCAACAATCGGCGTAGAGTCCTCTAGTACCCCCGTGGCGCCCGGGATGCTCACCCGTGCGACTGATTCCCCGCGTTCCCGCCGGAGCCGCGCAGCGCGGTCAGACAGCTGCCGATGGCCTGCTGGAGCTCCTCCAGACGCCGGACCATGTCGTCCTCGTAGAAGTCCCGCGCGTCGTCGAAGGTCAGCTCCTCGAAGGCCCTGGTCGCCTTCTGCAGGCTGCTGTAGAACTTGGTCCGGCGCTCCTGGACGCGCAGTTCGGGGTCCGCCTCGACCGCCTCGACGACGAGCGACTTCATGGTGTCGTAGGCCTCGGTGGCCCACTCGCCCGTGTCCTCGCCGTCCTCCAGCTCGTCGATCAGCGAGAGATGACGTTCGGCCTCCTCGCGCAGCTCGGCCGGGGCCTCGACGGTCTGCCCGGCCGGGGTCCGGATCTGCCCGGACTCGGCGATCTGCCGGACGTAGCCGATCCGGTCGGCGGCCCGGCTCTCGGTCGCGACGGCCTTCTTCAGGTCGTCGGTCCGTACGACGTCACGCGCCAGCTCCGCCTGCAGCCCGGGGTCCTCCCGCAGCCGGTCCAGCAGGGCGGAGCGGGCCGCGCGGGCGGTGGAAGGGTCGGCGAGGATCGCGGCGCGCAGCGCGGTCGGGTTCTCGGCGACCTCCAGCGCCTTGGTGGGGCGGATGCCCTCGGCCTCGGCGGCCTCGGCGATCGCGGTGCCGCGCTCGGAGGTCGCGCTGTTGCGGGAGGCGTAGTAGCCGAGCCACACGTCCGCGTCCGGCAGGTCCACCTCCTGACCCGGCTCAAGGGTCTCGAAGTGTGGGACGAGCCCGTCGTCGGCGGCCCGGTCCCAGGCCTTGTAGTAGCGCATGACCCGCTCCGGGGAGCAGCCCGCCAGCTGCGCGAACTCCTTCGCGGACACCTTCGGCGTCGCACCGGCCGGCTGTCCGCCCGGGCGCACACTGCGGGCCACCATCAGGGCGAAGGCCCAGCCGCCGGTGCGCGCGTAGCCGCCGAACTCCCGGGCGTCGCGCGCCACCAGGTCGGACAGGGGCGGCGCGGCCGGGGCGGACGTCTCGGACGGGTCGATGACCAGGGCCACGGATGACTCTCCTGCGAGGATGCTCAAGGGACCGCACCCCGGTGCGGATGCGGACAGGAAAGCCTATAGGGACGCGAGGCGGTGGTGTCCCGCGTCGTGCTGTGCCCCTGGGTCCACGTGGTCAGCCGAGGGCCTCCCGCAGCGCGGGCAGCAGGGTCTTCGCCGACCAGTTGAGGAACTCCGGCTGTGCGTCGCCGCCGATCTGCACGAGCGCGATCTCCCCGAACCCGGCCTCGGCGTAGGGCCGTACGGCCTCCACGAAGGCGTCCGGGTCGTCGCCGCACGGGATCGAGGAGGCGACGTCGTCCTCGGTCACGAACTGCGTCGCGGCCTCGAAGGAATCGGGGTGCGGCAGTTCGGCGTTCACCTTCCAGCCGAGCCCGAACCAGCGGAACTGGGCGTGGGCGCGCTTGACCGCCGTGTCCCGGTCGGGGTCGTAGCACACCGGCAGCTGTCCGACCCGTGGCTTGCCGCTGCCCCCGTGCCGGTCGAAGGCCTCCAGCAGCCCGGGCTTCGGTTCGGTCGCGATGACCAGGTCGGCGAGGTGCCCGGCGAGCTTGCAGGACTGCTCGCCGGAGACGGCGATGCCGATCGGCGGCGGCTGGTCCGGCAGGTCCCACAGCCGGGCCGACTCCACGTCGTAGTGCGGTCCGTGGTGGGTGACGTGGCCGCCCTCGAACAGCGCCCGGATGACTCCGACGGCCTCTTCGAGCATCTCATGGCGCACGTCCACCGGGGGCCAGCCGCCGCCCACCACATGCTCGTTCAGGTTCTCGCCGGCGCCCAGCCCGAGCCGGAACCGGCCCTCGGACAGCAGCTGCACCGTGGCCGCCTTCTGCGCCACGATCGCGGGGTGGTAGCGGAGGAGGGGGCAGGTGACGTAGGTCATCAGCGGAATCCGCGAGGTGGCCTGGGCGGCGGCGCCCAGCACGCTCCACGCGTACGAGGAGTGGCCCTGCGAGCGCAGCCACGGAAAGTAGTGGTCGGAGATCACCGAGAAGTCGAAGCCGGTCTCCTCGGCCCGCACCACGTGGTCCACCAGGTCCCGGGGGCCGGCCTGCTCGGTCATCATCGTGTATCCGATTCGCACCATAAGGGGCGAGTCCCCGGGTCGGCGGTTCGAAAACGAACCACGGACGCCGGTCAGTGCGCCGGCGTGCGGAACGTCTGCAGGAACGTCTTCAGTGCCAGCCGGTTGCCGGCGTCGTCCCAGGTCGCGGCCGGAGTCGTGAAGCGCAGGGAGAAGCCGTCGCCGCCGCCCGTCAGGAAACCGCGCCCGAAGGTGTGCACCCGCGCGTCCCCCGAGCCGGCCAGCCACTCCAGGTCGGCGGCCCGGTGCCCCTGGTAGGTGGCGGCCCGGACGGTGCCGACGCGGCCGTAACCGGGGAGCCTCCGCAGATCCGGTTCGACGTCGTCCCGCCAGACGGCGACCGGGTCGGGGCCCACGTGCTCGCTGTGGGTGACGGCCAGCGTGGGGGAGGCCGCGTCCCGGCCGAAGGTGACGCGGTAGGCCCCACTGACGCGGGAGGTGGTCAGCCGCCGCCAGCCGTCGGGCAGGGCCACGGAGAAGCCCTCCGGGGCGGTGTAGGGGTGGTAGCCGGCCGGCAGGGCGGGCGGGCTGCTCGGGGTGGGGCTCGCGGACGGCGTCCCGCCCCCGCCGCCGGTGTGCCTGCCGGTGGGGGTGACCGTGGCGGAGGGGCGGTCCGGTGCCTGCGCGGTTCCGGTGCCCGGCAGTTGGTGGGTCGCGGCCAGGACGGCGGCGGTGACGGTGAGCGCGGCCAGCGCGGTACCCGCTGCCAGAGCTCGTCTGCCGTGCTCCCGTCCGGCGAGGCGCACGCCCGCGTACGCGTCGCGCAGCCGGGGTGCGGGGGCCGGCTGCCGGTCGGCGTCCGCGTCCTCGTCGAGGGCCCGGAGCAGGGCCGCCCGGACGACCGGGCGGGTCAGCCGCTCCCGCGAGTTCTTCCGCAGCAGCCCCTGCACGGACTGGGTGAGCGGGCCCGCGCGCAGCGGGGTGCGCAGCGGCAGCCGGTCCACGGCCTTCAGGGTGGTGTCGGGCCGGCCGCGGTCCCGGAACGGCGGCCGGCCCTCCACCATCGTGTACAGGAGCGCACCCAGCGCCCACAGGTCGGCGGCCGGCCCGATGCGCTCGTCGCGGGCCTGCTCGGGTGAGGCGTACGACGGCGCCGCGAGGCGCGGCACGAGGGTCGCGCCGGCGAGTCCGAAGCCGGTGACGACGACCGGGCCGCTGTCCCGTACGAAGACCTGGCCCGGGCTCAGCTCACCGTGCGTGATGCCCTCGTCGTGCGCGGCCTGGAGCACGTCGAGCAGCTCCAGGCCGGTCCGGGCCGCCCGCACCGGGTGGAACGCACCCTCGCGGTCGAGGAGTTCGCACAACGGCGTGCCGTCGATCCACTCGGTGACCGTCCACAGGGTGCCGTTCTCCACCACCGCGTCGACGACCGTGGCGACCTGGCCGGGGCACAGCAGCCGCATGGTCTCGGAGGTGCGGATGAGGCGGGCCGTGACCCGGCGCACGGTGTCCTCGGCGGACCCCTCCGGCAGGGCGGTCTGAGCCACCAGCCGGGGCTGCTCCGCCGCCACGTCCTCGGCGTACCACCACAGCCGGTTCGTCTCGCGGGCGAAGACCTCGAGGAGCCGGTAGCGTCCGGCGACCCACTCGTGTGCGGAGACGTGCGCCTTGACCATGGTCATCCCTCGCTGGAACCCCTGTTGTGTGTCTCACAGAGGTACGCGGGGTGCGCCGGGATGCGTTCAAAGAAACCGTGACCCGGGCCGCGTTCCTGCCTTTTATTCAACTCTTCGAAAGGGCTTGCGAGTTTGGGATGGCCGCACCCGGTGGTCGTCCGACCTGTGGGTAACCGACGGTAAGGCCCCGGTGCGGCCCGGCCTCACAGCAGTGCGAACCGCTCAGCCCAGCCCGTGAGCTCGCGCGGTGTCGTGTTGCCCCCGCACACCACGAGGCCGATCCGGGCACCGTCGCCGACCCGTGCCACCACCTCGCGGGCCGCCGGCAGCAGACACCCCGCGGCCGGCTCGGCCCACACCTTGCCGTGGTCGGCCAGGTCCAGCGAGCCCTGCACGGCCTCCCGGTCGGAGACCACCAGCACCTCCTCGACCAGCGCGGAGACATGGTCGTACGTCAGCTGCGACACGGCGGGCGCGCTGAGCGTGGTGACCAGGGACGACAGGGGCACCGGCACCGGTCCGCCCGCCTTCAGCGCCGCGGACATGGCCTGCGCGCCCTCGGTCTCCACGCCCCATACCCGCACCCCGGGGCGTCGGGCCGCGAGCGCGGCCGCGATCCCGGCGATCAGCCCGCCGCCGCCGATGCTGACCACGACGTCCGTCGGTTCGTCGGCGTCCGCGACGTCTTCGGCCAGTTCCAGCCCGACCGTGCCCTGTCCGGCGATCACCACCGGGTCGTCGAACGGGTGGACCAGGGTCAGCCCCTCGTCCCGCAGCCGCGTCACCAGCTCGAAGGCGCTGTCCATGCCGTCGGTCAGCCGTACCGACGCCCCGGCCTCCCGCACGATCTCGACGGAACGCGCAGGCGCGGTACGGGGCATCACCACGGTCGCCTTCACATCGAGGGCCGCGGCCATCACCGCGAGGGCGATCCCGTGGTTGCCCCCGCTGACCGCGACCACACCCGCCGCCCGTTCGGCCTCGCTCAGCGACAGCAGCTTCGCCGTCGCCCCGCGCGCCTTGAACGAGCCGGTGCGCTGGAGCAGTTCGAGCTTGGCCGTGACCGGGACGTCGAGCAGCGCGGTCAGACCCGGGCTCGCGACGGTCGGCGTCCGTACGACATGCCCGGCGATCCGCTCCGCCGCGGCTTCGATCTCCGTGATGCCGATCAAGGTGCTCCACCCTTCCGGCGCGGGGGTGTGGACCGCGCCCCTCGCACCCTGACGCGCCGGGACCGTGGAGGTCAACACGGTTTCACCCCGGGCGCGCGGACGGTCACAGCTCGCGGTGGACCAGGTGGTCCAGCAGCCGGAACAGGTCCCCGGCGGCTTCGGTGGCCAGCGGGGCCCCCGTGAGCAGCGTCCGGGCGGCGGCCGTGTGCGCCCGGGCCTCGGACAGTGTCGCCGTACGGCCGCCCGCCGCCTCGATCAGCGCGGCGGCCTCCTCGGCCCGCTCCGGCGCGCCGAGCAGCTCGGGGAGACCGCAGGCCGCCGCCGGGGAGCCGAGCGCGGCCAGCACCGGATAGGTCTTCTTGCGCTCCCGCAGGTCGCCGCCCACGGGCTTGCCCGTGACGGCCGGGTCGCCCCAGATCCCGAGCACGTCGTCGACCAGCTGGAAGGCGACGCCGAGATGCCGTCCGGCACGGTCCAGCGCGTCCACCGCGGCCTCGGGCGCCCCGCCGAGCGCCGCCCCCAGCGCGGCCGCGCAGCCCAGCAGCGCACCGGTCTTGCCCTCCGCCATCACCCCGTACTCCTCGGGCGTCACGCGCTCCGGGCCGGTGCAGGGGCGGGTGGCGAACAGGAGGTCGTCGGCCTGCCCGCGCACCAGGTCGGCGAGGGCCGCGGAGAGCAGCCGCACGGCGCCGGCGCCCCGCGGCGCGACGGAGAGGGTCTCCACCGCCAGCGCGAACAGGGCGTCCCCGGCGAGCACCGCGGGACCGGTGCCGTACGCCTTCCACACGGCGGGGCGGCGGCGCCGCGTCGCGTCGCCGTCCATGATGTCGTCGTGCAGCAGCGAGAAGCCGTGCACCAGCTCCACCGCGACCGCGGCCGGGATTCCGGCCCGCCCGTCGGCGCCCGCCGCCTCGGCGCCGAGCACCGCCAGCGCCTGCCGCACGCCCTTGCCGCCCGGGGCGGCGGCGGGGGCCCCGCCGACCTCGCACCAGCCGAAGGAGTACGCCGCCATCTCGGCGACCCACGGATGCAGCCGCCCCACCGCCTCCCGCAGTGCCGGCTGCACCAGGTCCCGGCAGCGGGCGAGGACTTCGGGAGCGGACGGCGGAGCCTGTACGGCGGTCACCGGGCGACCTCCGCGCCGAGGCCGAACTCCTCCTGGGCCCGGGCCACCATCTCCCGGGCGTGCTTCAGCCCGCTGCGCTCCAGCGTCCGGGCGAGGTCGGCGAGTTCGGCGGCCGTCTCGGCGCGGTCACGGCCCAGCTGGGCCAGCGACTTGGCCAGCCCCAGCCGGGCCAGCGCCTCGCCCCGCGGCTCGCTCATCGCCCGGAACTCCTCCAGCGCCAGCTCGTAGAGTTCCCGCGCCTCGGTGAAACGTTCCGCCCGGTACAGGACGTTGCCGCGCATCTTGTGGTTGTAGGCGAGGGCGCTGGACAGGTTCATCGCCCGGCAGCCCGCCTCCGCGCGGGACAGCAGCTCCAGCGCCCCTTCGGTGTCCTTGTCGCGGACGGAGAGGATGTCGGCGAGTCCGCGCAGAGCCCAGGCGTGCCCGCGCCGGTCCTCGGCCCGCTCGGCTATCTCCGCCGCCTCCTCGAACAGCGCGTAGGCGCGGTCGTGGTCGCCGGTGTTGCGGTGCATCTGCGCGATGCCCTCCAGCGCCCACACCGTGTGCCGGGCCTCGCCGCGCCGGCGTGCCTCGGCCAGCAGCTGCTCGTGCAGCCGGCCGACCGCCGCGTAGTCGCCCTGGATCCGGCCCGTCTCGGCGAGGCCGGCCAGCGAGTAGCCCCGGCAGACGATGTCGCCGCCGCGCTCCCCGAGTTCCGCCGCGAGCCCGAGCAGCCGCCAGGCCAGCGGGAAGGCGCCGCGCTGCCGGGCGAGGGTGCCGCCGCTCCACAGCGCCCAGGCCATCGCGGCGGTGTCGCCGGCGTCCCGGGCGGCGCGGTAACTCGCCTTCCAGGCGCGGTCCGCGTCCTGTACGTGACCGAGCCGCCGGTGCGCCTCGGCGACGGCGAGCCCGCAGCGGGCCGCCTCGGCGGGCCGCCCGGACCGTTCGGCCTCGCGCAGCTTCTCGGTGCCCTCCGCCAGCACGTCGACCAGCGAGGAGTTCACGGACAGGGTGGTCAGTGCGCCCTGGTACTCCGGGGCGAAAGCCTTGCCGTACATGCGTACCTTTCTATACACGCTGTGTATACATCGCGTGTATAGGTATCTCGGAATATGCCCCGGCCGGAAGACCGGGGCGTGTCGGTCTGTTGTCGATCAAGACGCAGGCACGTCGACGGGGGTTGCCCCCGGGCTACGGGTCACCCTGTGAAGGTTCCACCGGGTGCCCTGTGAAGGTTCAGTGTTGCTGTGCCTTCTGCGGGGTCAGTTCGCTCGGGCGCACCACGACGAAGCCCTCGCCCTGGAACATCAGCTGGACGGCCTCGCCGGAACCGCCGCGCAGCATGGAGCCGATGGACTGGGAGCGGTGCAGCGAGGTCTGCAGCTGCGCCGTCCAGCCGACCACCGCGTCCGTGTCGACGTACACCGGGAACTGCGCGGAGACCGGTATGACCAGCGGATTGCCCTCGCAGACCAGGCCGAGCCGGCCCTGGCCGGTGAACACGCTGTTGAACAGGCCGCCGCCGGCGATGCCCGAGCCCTTGACCGTCTTGATCTCGTACGACAACGAGGCGTCGAAACACAGCACGTTGCGGCCGTTGACCGTGAACTGGTCGCCGGCCTCGACCTCGACGATGAAACAGTTCTGCGCCTCGTGCGCGAACCAGGCCTCGCCCTGCCCGCGCACCGCCATGAGGGGCAGGCCCTCGCCGGTGACCGCGCGCTTGAGCATGCCGCCGACGCCCTGCCCCTTGCGCTCGAACTTCAGGTCCCCCCGATAGGCGACCATCGCGCCCTGGCGGGCGTACATCTCGCCGTTCACGGCGTACTTGACGCACTTGGCGTTCTCGACGGACATGCCCGGCTCGACGGCCGGCTGCACCATGTGCTCACTGGAAAAGAGATCACCCTTCATGCGGGGCATGGTGTCCCGGAGGATTCCATTCCGCCAAGATCGCGGAACGTGACCGGTCAGCCACCGAAGAGCTGGGCCCAGTAGGTGCCCGCCCGGCCGCCGCCCGCGAAGCCGACGCCCAGGTGGCCGAAGTCCCGCTTGAGGATGTTGGCGCGGTGACCGGGGCTGTTCATCCAGCCGTCCACGACCTCGGCGGGGGAGCGCTGGCCGCAGGCGATGTTCTCGCCGATCGTGCGCCTGGAGGATCCGGCGGCGCGGGCCCGGTCCCAGGGCTGGGAGCCGTCGGGGCAGACGTGGTCGTAGAAGTCGCGGGCCACCATGTCCGCGCAGTGCGCCTGGGCGGCGGCCGTGAGCAGCGGGTCGACCGCCAGTGGGGGCAGGCCGGCCCGGCCGCGCTCGGCGTTGGTGAGCGCGACGACCTCGGCGGCCGTGCGTGACAGCGCGTCCGGGGTCAGGGGAGCGGCCCAGAGCGCCGTCCAGTACCGGTCGCCGCCGTCGGCGTGGGCCAGGGCGGCGTGCCGGAAGGCCGGGTCGAGCAGGGTGCGCCGGGGTCCCGGCGACCGCAGGCAGTAGTCCACGAACCGGGCCGGGGTGCGCGGACCGGAGACGAGGTGCTCGCCGACGGCGACGTACGCGTATCCGGCGCCGGTGATGCGCTGGTGCACCGAGACACCGTCCGGCCCCTCGCCGCCGAGCCGTCCGGCGTCCGCCATGGCCCGGGCGTGGGCCCGCGCGGCGGCACCGAGGCGCGGGTCGAGGGTGACGGCCGGGCAACCGGCCTGCGCACGGGCCGAGTTGACCATACGGAGGAAGTCGTCCGGGGCGCCTTCGCCGAGGTGCGGCGCGCGGACCTCGGTCACCGTGGGCCCTGCCGCGTGGCCGCGCGCACCCGGCACGGCGGTGGCCGGCGGTGCGCCGTCGTCCGTGACCTGCACCCCGAAGTCACGCGCGAGCCCGGCCAGCCCGTCCGCGTACCCCTGCCCGATCGCCCGCACCTTCCAGCCGGTGCCGGGCCGCACATACAGCTCGGCGAGCAGCAGCACGGTCTCCGGACCGGGACGCGGCGGTGCGAACCGGGCCACCGGACGCCCGGATCCGTCGGTGACGTCGAGCCGGGGAGCGGGCAGCCGACCGAGCGGCGTACCGGGCTCGGCCGCGCTCACCACGACCGTGACCCGGCACGCACCGCCGCGCAGCCGGCCCGGCTCGACGGTCAGGGTGTCACCGAGCAGCCGGATTCCCGGCGCCTGAGGCTGGTTGTAGAACACGAAGTCGGCGTCGGACGCGACCCTGCCGTCCGACCCGGTGACCAGAGCGGACACATCGAAGCTCCCGGCCACCCGCATCCGCACCACGCCGAGGGGCAGGGCCAGATTGCCCCCGGGTACCAGCTCGCTCGTCACACCCGGGGCAACGCCCGGCACGTGCCGGAAGGTTCCACGGGCGCCCTCCTACCTCTTGGCGGCCCAGTTCCCGCAGAACCCCGCCTCCAGGGCCCCCGCCAACGCGTCCGACACCTTCTTGTTGTTGGACGTGCTGGCGACAGCCGTGAGCCGTTGCGCACCGTCCTTCGTGGCGAAGGCGTACGTGGAGTACCCCTGCACCACCCCCGTGTGCCCGTACACGGACACCCCGCACGACAGATCGCGCCGCCGCAGCCCGAGCCCGTACGCCGTCGTACCGTCGACCGGCGTGAACCGCTCCATCTCGGCGAGCCGCGCGGCGGACAGCAGCTTGCCGCCGAGCAGCGCGCCGTAGAACGTGTCGAGATCCCGCGCGCTGGAGATGATCGCCCCCGCGCTCTGCGCCCACGACACCGTCTGCTCGGTGGCGTCGACCAACGGCTCACCGCTCTGGTCCGGGGTGAGGTACCCACGGACGTACCGGCCCGGAATGACCGTCGAGGGATGGACGTAGAACGTGTCCCGCAGCTTCAGCGGCCTGAAGATGCGGTTCTCGTACTCGGTCCGCACGGCGTGCCCGGTGAGCTTCTCGATGAGCATCCCCGCCACCACGAAATTGGTGTTGGAGTAGGAGTACGCGGTGCCGGGCTCGTGGGTGAGGGGCTTCTGCAGGGAGAGGCCGACCAGCTGACGGTAGGTGAAGACCTTGTTCCGCACCGCCTCGAAGCCGGACACGCTGTCGGCGAACATGTCGTTGGTGTAGTCGTAGAGGCCGCTGCGGTGGCTCAGCACGTCGCGGACCGTGATCCGGTCGTCCGGCAGCAGGCCGGGCAGGTAGCGGTTGACCGGCGCGTCGAGCGCCAGCCGGTCTTCGTCGGCGAGCTGCAGCAGGACGACGGCCGAGAAGGTCTTGGTGACGCTGCCGACGCGGAACCGGTCGTCCGGGGTGAGGGCCCGCCGGGTGCTCCGGTCGGCGACTCCGCGCGCCGCCGTGTACGTCCGGCCGTGGTCGTCCATGCGGGCCAGCGCGCCCGGCGCGCCCTGGTCCACCGCGGAGCTCAGTGCCGCGTCGAGGCCCACGGTGTCGGGAGCCGGGAGCGACGCCGCTGCCCCCGGCGCGTCCGGCCGGGCGGTCGCCGCCCGCGCCGGGACCGCCAGGAGCGACAGCGCGACCGCCCCGAGGACCACACCCCGTGCCACCGTTGCTGAGACCATCCGGGACTCTCTTTCAGCGATGCGCATCCATACGGTCCTTGATGCGACTTCGGTCACATTCCGGCCCTGGAACCTAGGGGATGGAGACGACGTCTCCACAGCCGACACACAGTTGGTCAGCTCCTGATCACTCTGTGGCGCGCATTTGTAAAGGATTGCCCTAGAAGGTCGTGAAATCGATCATTCCACCTTTACGTGCACATGACTGATCCGCAAGGGTGGCGGTACGGGGCCCGACCAGCCCCCGTGACGCCCAATCGCGTCACGCCGCAAGGCGGTTGGTGATCCCGGCTGCCTTCGAACGAAGGAACCCTGATCAGTGCGTAGACCGCACATACGCGGCGTCGCCGTCGCCATCGCGGTGACCACCGCCGCCACGGGCCTGGCCGGTACGGCCTTCGCGGGTCCCTCCACGGGTGCGGAGCGGTCCACGGCCGCCGCCACCACGAACGCCACCGCGGTGGTGGAGGCGGCGCGCACCGCGGCCTTCGCCCACGCCTCGGCGACCGGCGTCTCCCAGGGCGATGAACTGCACGCCCAGGACGTCATGCTCGACCCCGAGGGCGCCCGGCACGTCCGGTTCGTCCGCACGCACGACGGCATGCCCGTGCTCGGCGGTGACCTCATCGTCCACCTCGACCACAAGCTGGCCTTCGCCGGTGTGACCCGCGCGGCCGGACACGCCGTCAAGCCGGCCACCACGCAGGCCAAGCTGACCGCGGACCAGGCCGCCGCCAAGGCCGCCCAGGCCGCCAAGGGCGACGCGGGCACCGCCCAGCTCGTCGTCGACGCGCGCGACGGCGCCTCCGCGCTCGCCTACCAGGTGACCGTGACCGACGAGGGCGGCTCCAACACCGTCGTCGTCGACGCCGTCACCGGCAAGGTGCGCAGCAACACGCCCGACAGCGACGAGTTCCTGTCGCCGAAGCTGCTCGACAGCCTGCGCCAGCACGGCGAGACGATCGACCCGGCCACGGGCATCGGCTCCGCCTCCGGCGCGGCCGGCCTGCTCGGCTCCGGCGCCTCCGGTGCCACGCGCTACCCGTCGAGCGCCCAGGGCACCGGCAAGACCCTCTTCGTGGGCAGCGTCGGCCTGACCACCACGGCGACCTCGCGCGGCCACTACCAGCTCAAGGACCCGAGCCGGTACGGCACCGAGACGCGCGACGCCAAGGGCTCGTACACCGAGAAGTTCAGCTCGGGCACGAAGTTCACCAGCACGACCAACGTGTGGGGCAACGGCACGACCGCCAACCGTGCCAGCGCCGCCGCGGACGCCCAGTACGGCATCACCAAGACGCTGGACTTCTACAAGAGCACCTTCGGGCGCAAGGGCATAGCCAACAACAGCAAGGCCGCCCAGGGCATGGTCCACTGGGGCAAGAAGGTCGCCAACGCCTTCTGGGACCCGACCTGCAACTGCATGCTCTACGGCGACGGCGACGGCCAGATGTTCAAGAAGCCGCTCGTCGTCCTGGACGTCACCGGTCACGAGCTGACCCACGGCGTGGTGGACGCCACCGCCAAACTGGAGCCGACCCACGTCGACCGGGACGGCAACCAGTTCGGTGAGCCCGGCGCGCTGAACGAGTCCCTCGCGGACATCTTCGGCTCCAACGTCGAGTTCTACGCCAAGAACGCCAAGGACACGCCGGACTACCTGATCGGCGAGAAGCTGGGCCTCGCCCAGAAGTTCCTGCGCCGCCTCGACCACCCGTCGCTGGACAAGCTCGAGGGCACGATCGACTACTGGTCGCCGTCCGTGTACGGCGCCGAGGTGCACGCCGGCTCCGGTGTCTCCTCGCACGCGTACTACCTCCTCGCGGAGGGCAGCGGCAAGAAGACGATCAACGGCGTCAACTACGACTCGCCCACCTACGACCACTCCACGGTCAAGGGCATCGGCCGCACCAAGGCCACCGCCATCTTCTACCGGGCGCTCACCCGCTACATGGTCTCCACGACCGACTTCCACGACGCGCGCATCGCGACGCTGAAGGCGGCCAAGGACCTGTACGGTGCGAGCAGCACCGAGTACAAGACGGTGGACAAGGCGTGGGCCGCGGTCAACGTCACCGCCGCCAACACGCCGGCCGCCCACTGACGGACGGCCGCACCACCGGATGCCCCGCCCCGCGCGGGGCATCCGCATGTCCGGGCCCGCATGTCCGGGCCGCGAGAGGTGCACGCGCGCGTTCGGCTCCGCCGCCGGGCACGCTGAGCGGCAACGCGTCCGTCGCCGACTGCTCCAGCTGCTCCGGCGGCAAGGAGACGACACCGTCACCTGCGACAGCGGCCCCGGCGACGCACCCGACATCGACCGGATGTCGACGTCCCCGCGCCGGTGACCCGAGGGACGCATCACCTATGCTCAGAAACCGGTGTGGGCGCTGTTCGGCAACCACCGCACGGCGGCCGCGGAACTCGGCACCCAAGACCGGCCGGCTGGAGGAGCGGATGTCCCCGGACAACCTCGGCGAGAGCACCCACCGCCCCCTCTCGCCGCTCGTCGGGACGGAAGACCCACCGAGGTGCGCGATCGCGGCGTCGGCGGCACCATGACCTCCGTGGGACACGCAGGCACGTCCCGGACGGTCCGCAGGCGACCCGGCGGATCCGTCACACTCCGGGACCTCGTCCGATGACCGGCCGGCTCGGACGCGGCTGCCGCGTCGCCGCCGTGCTGCTCTCGGCCGTCGCCTGCCAGGCCCCGCCCGCCCGGGCGGCCGCCCCGCCCCCGTCCGCCGAGCGGGCGTCCGGGGTCGTCACCTGGGCGTCGAGCGCCGACCGCATGGGCGCGGGCACCGCCGGGCAGGGCTACCGGCTGATCGTGCACACCAGCGTCGGCGGCACCGGCCTGCGCGTCCGCGTCACCAACGCCTTCGGCGACCGGCCGCTGACCCTGGACAGCGCCTACGCCGGCCTGCGCGGCCGGGGCGCGGCCCTGCGCCCCGGCAGCAACCGGCGGCTCACCTTCGGCGGCGCCCCCACGGTCACCGTCCCCGCGGGCGCCGTCGCCTGGAGCGACCCGCTCACCGGCAGCTGGCCGGCCGGCCGCGACCTGGCCGTCAGCCTGCACACCCCGGACGCGGCCGGTCCGGCGACCGGCCACTGGATGGCGATGCAGACGTCGTACACCGGCCCGGGCGACCACACCGCCGAGGAGGGCGCCGCCAACTGGGGCGCGACCACCGGCTCCTGGTGGTACCTGGACGCCGTGTCCGTACGGCCGTCCCGCGCGGCCACCGGAGCCGTCGCCGCGCTCGGCGACTCCATCACCGACGGCTGGGCCTCCACCGGCGACCGCGACCGCCGCTGGCCCGACTACCTCGCCCGGCGCCTGAACACCGCCCACGCAGCCGTCCAGGGCGTGGCCGACGAGGGCGTCTCGGGCAACCAGGTGCTCGCGGACGGCGCCGGGCCGAGCGCCCTGAACCGGCTGGACCGCGACGTGCTGTCCCTGCCCGGGGTCCGTACCGTCTTCCTCTTCGAGGGGGTGAACGACGTCAAGGCGCACACCGGCGTCACCGCGCAGGACCTGGTCGCCGGGTACCGGCGGATCGCCCACCGGGTGCACGCGGCGGGCAAGTGCGTGGTCGCCGCCACGATCGGCCCGTTCGAGGGCTGGCCCGAATGGGACCCCGCCGCCGACGCCGTGCGCCGGGAGGTGAACCGGTACATCCGCACCGGCGGGGACTTCGACGCGGTCACCGACTTCGACCGCGTCCTGCGCAGCCCCCACGACCCCGCGCGGCTGCTGCCGTTCCTCGACAGCGGCGACCACCTCCACCCCGACGACAAGGGCATGCGGGCGCTGGCCGACGCCGTCGACCTGCGGAGCCTCCGCTGCGACCGCTGACCGGGTTCCGGCCCGGTCACCCCGACCCGGTCGGCTCCGGGGTGATCATCCCGCGCCGGTAGGCGAGCGCCACCGCCTCCGTACGGCTCGCGGCGCCCAGCTTGGCCAGGATGTTCGACACGTGCACGCTCGCCGTCTTGCCGCTGATGAACAGCTCCTCGCCGATCTGCCGGTTACTGCGGCCCCGCGCGAGGAGCCGCAGCACGTCCTGCTCCCGGGCGGTCAGCGACGCCGCCGCGGCGCCGGCCGCGGCGGGGGTGAGGCGGCCCCGGCGGGTGAGCGCGTCGATCCGCTCCAGCAGCGGTGCCGCGCCCAGCGCGGCCGCTGTGGCCCTCGCCGCACGTGCCTGCTCGGCTGCCTCCGCGCGCCGCTCCACGGCCAGCAGCGCCTCCGCGTACCGCAGCCGGCAGCGGGCCTGCTCGTACACATCGCCGTACGAGAACGCGGCGACCGCCTTCTCCCAGGCGGCCGGATCCGGGCCGGACCCGGCCGTCGCCCACTCCGCCTCGGCGCGGGCCAGCCAGGCCTGGCCCTCCGGTCCCTGCGGGCGGCCCTGCTCGTCCCCCGCGGTCGAGGCCCGGGCCTGTTCCACCAGCTCGGCGGCGGTGTCCACCCAGCGGCGCAGGGCCGGTTCGTCCCCGGCACGCCGCAGCTCCACGGTCCGGTCGGCCACCGCGGTGAGACAGAGCGCGGCGAGCCGGACGGTGACGTCGGGCCGCCGCCCGGAGTCGTCGGCCAGCGCGGTGAGTGCGTCGCGCATCCGCTCCACGGCCGCCTCCGGCTCGCCGCGCTGCGCGGCGGCGTCGGTGCGGACGATGCCGGCGACCAGCGTGCCCATCCAGTTGAACGGGCCCTGCAGCAGGGCTTCGGCCCGCTCGGCGGCCCCGGAGTCGCCCCGCGCCACCGCCACGTACAACGCGGGCCCCGCCGCGAAGCCGCCCGTCGCGGGCAGGACGGCCGCGGCCTCGGACGCCGCGCGCAGGCACTCGTCCCACCGGCCGAGCGTGTACAGCGCCAGCAGCTGCAGATACCGCATCTCCAGCGGATACGGCGAGGACAGCAGCCCGGTTCGGCGGGCCCGCTCCAGCGCCTCGGCGAGCAGGGGCAGACAGACGTCGAGGTCGCCCGCTTCCAGACGGCTGATGGCCTCGTTGAACAACGCGCGCATCTCCACCGGCCCGTGCCCGGCCGACCGCGCCAGCTCCCGGGCGCGCCGCAGCTTCTCCTGACCCTCGGCGGAGCGCCGGCCGCCGCCTTCCAGATTGGCCAGGGAGATCAGCAGATCGGCCTCGGCGTCGGGCAGGCCCAGCTCCTGCGCGACGCGCAGGGCGCGGTGGGCGACGTCCAGGACGGTGTCGTCGGCGCCGAGGTGACGGGCCGCCATGACGTGGGTGGCCACCGCCCACACCCAGGTCCGCGACGGGGGTTCGGCGGGGATCAGGGCCAGCGCCTCGCTGCTGTACCGGAAGGCGGCCCGCAGCCGGTCCACGCTGAGCAGGTTGCCGGCGAGCGTGTAGCGGATCCGGGCGGCGAGCGCGGAGTCGGCGTCCTGGCCGACGTCGGCGAGCGCGGCCCGGCTGAGGGAGACCGCCCGATGGGAGTCCCCGGCCCGCGCGGCCGCGGCGGAGGCGCGCAGCGTCAGTGTGACGGGGGCGATCCCGTCGGCGCTCGGCCGTGCCCCGGGCGGCACGTTCGGCCACAGGTCCAGCGCGGTCTCCAGGTGCCGCAGCTCCTCGGCCGGGGCACCCAGCCGCCGGGCGTGGTCGGCCGCCTCCAGACAGGCGGCCAGCGCCCCGGGCAGGTCGTGGCTCTCCCGGCTGTGGTGGGCGCGTTCGGCGGCCGTCTCCGGGAGGTGGCCGCGGGCGGCCAGCAGCCGGGCGTACGCGCCGTGCAGCCGGGACCGCTCACCGGGCAGCAGGTCGGCGTAGACCGCCTCGCGGGTGAGGGCGTGCCGGAAGGCGTAGGTGTCGCGGTCCCCGGGGACGAGCAACTGCCGTCCGACGGCCTCGCGCAGCGCCGCCTCCAGCTCGTCCTCGGGCAGCCCGGCCGCCTCGCGCAACAGCTCGTGTTCCACGCGGCGACCGGCCACGGCGGCGGTCCGCAGCACCTGCTGGGCGGTCTCGGCGAGCTGCTCGACCCGGATGAGCAGCAGGTCCGCGAGCCCGCTGGGCATCCCGTCGGCGTCCACGCCGGCCGCCGCGAACAGTTCCTGCGCGTAGAACGCGTTACCCTCCGCACGGGCCACGATGCCCCGTACGACGGCCTCGGGCAGCGGGCGGTCCTCCAGGGCCCGCACCAGCCGCGCCACCTCCCCGTCCGGCAGCGGCCGCAGCTCCAGCCGCTCCACGGCCGGCAGCCGCACCAGCTCGGCGAGCAGGGGGCGCAAGGGGTGGCGGCGGTGCAGATCGTCCGCGCGGTACGACGCGAGGATCGCCAGGCGCCGGTCGGCGCCGCCGCCCGGGCGCTGCAGCACGCCCCGGCTGAGCAGGAAGCGCAACAGGTCCCGCGAGGACTGGTCGGCCCAGTGCAGGTCCTCCAGGACCAGCAGCAGCGGTGCCACGGCGGCCAGTTCGGCCAGCAGCCCGGCGACGTCCTCGAACAGCCGCAGTCGTCCGTCCGGCCCGCCCGCCAGGTCCGGGCCCGCGCCCAGCAGCCGGTCCGCCGCCGGATGCGCGGCCAGCACCGCCGTGAAGCGCCCGTCGGCGGCGAGCGCGCCGAGGATCTCGGTGAAGGGCAGGTACGGCAGGCCGACGTCGCCGAGGTCCACACAGTGCCCGGTGACCACGGTCGTCCCCGCCCGCGTCGCCCGCCCGGCGACCTCGTCCAGCAGCCGCGTCTTGCCCACGCCCGCGTCCCCGGCGACCAGCACCGCCCGCGCCACACCACCACGGGCACGCTCCAGCACGCCCATGAGCCGGGCCGTTTCCTCGTCCCGCCCGATCAACGGCGGCGCACTGAAGGCGATCTGTGACACGCCCCCATCCTGACACGGAGAACCCCCGGACCCCGTCCCGTGGTCACTACCCCCGCAACGCCTCCGCCCAGTTCACCGGCACCCGTCCCGCGGGGCCCGGCACCGGCTGCTCGGCGGGATGGCTGGCCGGCGGGGCGAGTTCGGGCCCCTCGGCGTACAACTCGTCCGTGGCGAAGTTCCAGAACCACTCCTCACCCGGCTCGAAACTCCGGATCACCGGATGCCCTGTCGCGTGATAGTGCGCGGTGGCGTGCTTCGCGGGGGAGTCGTCGCAGCAGCCGATGTGCCCGCACTGCGCGCACCGGCGCAGATGGAACCACCAGCCGCCGGCCTCCTCGCACTCGACGCATCCCGTGCCGCTGGGCGGGACGCCCGGGTCGACTCCGTCGACAGCGTTCATACCGTTTCCTCCACTTCCTCCGCCGTCGTCTCGGCGGTCAGGGGGAGCAGCACCTGGAAGCGGGTGTCACCGGGCACCGACTCCACGCGCAGGGTCCCGTGGTGCTTGTTGACGACGATCCGCCAGGAGATGTCCAGGCCGAGCCCGGTGCCCTCGCCGACCGGTTTCGTGGTGAAGAACGGGTCGAAGATCCGGTCCTTGATCTCGGGCGGGATGCCGGGCCCGGTGTCCCGGAACTCCACCAGCAGCCGCTCGTGGTCGAGCCCGGTCCGCACGGTCAGCGTGCCCTCGCCGCCCGCGCCGTTGATGGCCGAGACGGCGTTGTCGATGAGGTTGGTCCACACCTGGTTCAGCTCCGCCGGGAAGGCGGGCACCGGCGGGACCGTGCGGTCGTACTCCTTGACGACCCTGATGCCGGGGCCCCTCTTGCCGGACAGCATCAGCAGGGTGCTGTCGAGGAGTTCGTGCACGTCCACCACCCGGTACGGCGCCCGGTCCAGCTGCGAGTACTGCTTCGCCGCGTCGACGAGGTGCGAGATCCGGGTGGTGGAGTCCTCGATCTCGCTCATCAGCAGCTCGGTCTCGACGGTGTAGTTGAGCCAGCCCACCGCGCCCGGCAGGATCTCCGCCTCCACCGCCGCCGCGACCTGCTCCAGCCAGTCGACGTCGAGCCCGGCCTGCACGAAGGTGGGCGCCACCTGCCAGCCGTAGTCGATGCCGTGGTCCTCCAGCCAGTCGGTGAGCGTGTCCTCCCGGTCGCTGGCCTCCAGCGGGCTGAGCACCGGCGCCTTCGCCACCCGCTCCGCGGTGCGCTCCTGGATCTCGATCAGGCTCGCCAACGTCTCACGGGAGAAGGGCGCTTCGGCGATCACGGCGAGCTTGTGGCGCATCTTCGCGACCCGCTCGCGCAGGGTGGCGGTGGCCCGGACCGCTGCCGCCGCCGGGTTGTTCAGCTCGTGCGTGAGCCCCGCCGACAACGAGCCGAGCGCCAGCAGCCGTTCCCGCTGGCCGATCGCCGCCTGGGTGTTCTTCGACCCGAAGAACAGGCCCTCCAGCAGATGCACGGCCATCGGGAACCACTCGGTCATGACGTCCGCGAAGATGTCCGCCGGCAGCACGAAGAACCGCGTCGGCTCCGTCACCCGCATCGAGTTGTTGTAGACCTGCCGCACCCGGTCGCCGATGTAGGCCTGCATCGCGCCCGCGTACACGCCGCGCTGCGAGGTGCGGGTGACCTCCACGTCGTCGCCGGCGACCCGGCGGGAGAGCACCACCGTGCCCTCGATCATCACGAAGAAACAGGTGGCCGGGTCGCCCTCGGTGTACACCGGGCCCGGTTCGAACAGCTCCACCCGCCCTTCGCTGCACAGCCGCCCCAGCTGCTCCGGAGCCAGCTTCTCGAAGAGGAAGAGCGACCTGATCTCCTGGGGGCTGCACGGCATGATCCGGCCGCTCATGACCGCTCCCCCCTCATGACTGCTCCAGATACCGGTGGACGAGCATCACGGCCATGGCTCCCTCTCCTACGGCGGACGCCACACGCTTGGCGGACTCGGCACGCGCGTCACCGGCCACGAACACGCCGGGGACGCTGGTCTCCAGGTGGTACGGCGGCCGGTCCAGCTCCCAGCCCGCCGGCGCCCGCCCGTCGGCGGTCAGATCGGGACCGGCCAGGATGAAGCCGCGCTCGTCGCGCAGCACCGCGTCACCCAGCCAGTCGGTCAGCGGTGCGGCGCCGATGAACACGAACACCCACTGCGCGTCGACCCGTTCGCTCTCTCCGGTCACGGTGTGACGCAGCGTCAGCTGCTCCAGGTGGTCCGAGCCGTGCGCCGCGTCCACGACCGTGTGCGGGCGGACGGAGATGTTCGGTGCCTCGTTGATCTGCTGGATCAGGTAGTGCGACATCGAGGCCGACAGGTCGGGGCCGCGCACCAGCAGCGTCACCGACTTCGCGCCCCGGGACAGGTACATCGCCGCCTGGCCCGCCGAGTTGGCGCCGCCGACGATGTAGATGTCCTGCCCCTGGCAGGAGGCCGCCTCGGTCAGCGCCGACCCGTAGAACACCCCGCACCCGGTCAGGTCGGTGCAGCCGCGGGCCTCCAGCTGCCGGTACTGCACGCCGGTCGCGAGGATCACACTGTGCGCGGCGATCGCCGAGCCGTCCGCGAACCGGACGATCCGGGCGGCACCGTTCACCTCCAGTCCCGTCACCTCGCGGGCGGTCAGCATCTCGGCGCCGAACTTGGCCGCCTGGCGCCGCGCCCGGTCGGTGAGCTGGGCGCCGGAGACCCCGTCGGGGAAGCCCAGGTAGTTCTCGATCCGGGAGCTCTGCCCGGCCTGGCCGCCGGTCGCCGACCGCTCCACCAGGACGGTCCGAAGGCCCTCGGACGCCCCGTAGACGGCCGCGCCGAGCCCGGCCGGTCCGCCGCCGATGACGATGAGGTCGTAGAAGTCGGCCGTCGGGGTCGTCGCCAGGCCGACCCGCGCCGCCAGCTCGGGCGCCTCTGGCTCGACCAGCGCGGTGCCGTCCGGGGTGATGACCAGCGGCAGCCGCTGCCCGTCCTGCCCGGCGGCCGTCAGCAGCCGCCGGCCCTCGGGCTCCTCCACCGAGTACCAGCGGTACGGCACCTGGTTGCGGGCCAGGAACTCGCGCACGTCCGAGGACCGCGCCGACCAGCGGTGCCCGACGACCTTGGTGCTGGGCACCGGCTTGTAGGCGCTGGAGCGCCAGGCCTGAAGCAGGTCGTCCAGGACCGGGTAGAGCTTCTCCTCCGGCGGGTCCCAGGGCTTGAGCAGATAGTGGTCGAGATCGACGACGTTGATCGCGTCGATCGCCGCGTTGGTGTCGGCGTACGCGGTCAGCAGCACCCGGCGCGCGCCCGGATAGACATCGAGCGCCTGCTCCAGGAACTCGATGCCGTTCATCTGCGGCATGCGGTAGTCGGCCAGGATCACGGCGACCAGGTCGCCGCGCAGCTTCAGCTCGCGCAGGGCCCCGAGCGCGGACTCCCCGGACTCCGCGCGCACGATCCGGTACGACTCGCCGTAACGCCGCCGCAGATCGCGGGCGACGGCACGGGAGACTCCCGGGTCGTCGTCCACGGTCAGGATGACGGTCCGCGCTGCGTCGGCGGCCTGTGCCATGCGTCTCCCACCCCGAGCGTTGTTCCACGGGCCGGTGTCGTGGAGACCACCGCACCGGTTCCCCGCCATCGTATGTTCGATCGCCCCGGTCCGCCCCGGGATACGGCAGGTCGCGCGATCAGCCCGGGCGGGGCTCCCCGAGGCCGCGGAACTCGCCGCCCCAGGCGTCCGGGAGCACCGGCCGCCCCGGCCCCCGCGCGGTGCGGCCGACGGGTTGCGGAAGAGATCATCGTGCCGTGTGCGACGGTGCCCCACAGCGGGCAGCAGCACCACGAGACAGCGGCGAGGACGAGGAGGCATACATGACGCGCCCGATCACGGCAGGGGTGGACGGTACGGAGGAGAGCCTGGCCGCGCTGGACTGGGCCGGCCGGGAGGCCGTACGCCGCGGGCTGCCCCTGCGCGTCGTGCACGCCTGGCGCTACGCCGAGAGCCTCGCCACCGCCGACCGGGACACCCAGCACGGGTGGGCCTCGGAGGGCGTGACGGACGCCGTGCGCGCCGTCTCCGAGCGGCATCCGAAGCTGGAGGTGAGCGTGGACGTCGTCGAGGGCGAGCCCGCGCCCGCGCTGGCCCGGGTGGCCGAGGAGGCCGAGATGCTGGTGCTGGGCTCGCGCGGGCACGGCCCCGTCATCGGGTTCCTGCTGGGCTCGGTGGGCCAGCAGGTGATCGCCGAGGCGACCCGGCCGGTGGTCCTCGTCCGCGCGGCGGACCAGCCCGCGGCGGAGGCCGCCGGGCGGGACGTCGTGGTCGGCCAGCACGGCGACCCCGAGGACAGCGCGGCCACGCTGCGGTTCGCCTTCGAGACGGCGGCCGCCCGGGGCGCGACCGTACGCGCCGTACGGGCCTGGACCCTGCCCCCGGTCTTCGCCTACAGTCCCGGCTCGCTCAAGCTCCTCGACGACACGGGCGGTCTCGAACCCTACGAGAAGCAGGCCCTGGCCGAGGCGCTCCGGCCCTGGCGGGAGCGGTTCCCCGACGTCCCCGTGGCCGAGCACGTCGAGATGGGCAGCGCCGGCCAGGTGCTGCTGTCGGTGGCCGGCCGGGCCCAGCTGATGGTCGTCGGACGCCGGTCGCACCGTACGGCGGTGGGCGCCCGGATCGGCTCGGTCGCGCACGGGATGCTGCACCACGCCGACTGCCCGGTGGCCGTCGTCCCGCACGGCTGAGCTACTCCAGGGCGGCCCGTGCCTTCGGCAGGACGTTCTCCAGGTAGTCCTCGACGGCGGTGTCGAGGCCTATGTCGTGCTGGGCGTGCTCGGACAGGTACCAGCGGTGTTCGACGAGTTCGTGGTAGATCTCGGCCGGGTCCATGGAGCCGCGCAGCTCCGGCGGCACGGCCCGCACGGTGGGCCGGAACACGTCCCGCACCCAGCGGTGGGCGAGCACCTCCGGGCGTGCGGCCAGGGGGTCGCCGGGCGCGTGGTCGTCCTGGGTGGCCATCCAGCCCTCCAGGTCGCTGAGCAGCCGCCGCGCCTGGTTCTCCTCGGTGTCCAGGCCGGTGAGCCGCAGCAGCTGGCGCTGGTGGTGGCCGGCGTCGACGACCTTCGGCACGAAGGTGACCGTGTCCCCGCCCGCGGAGTGCTCGATCTGCATCTCGGCCACGTCGAAGCCGAGGTCGTTCAGACGGCGGATCCGGCGTTCGATGTAGTGGTACTCACCGGCCGGATACACCGAGGTGCGGGTCAGCTCCTGCCACAGCCCCTGGTACCGGGTGCAGATCTCGTGCCCGAACTCCACCGGGTCGACGGACGGGTGCAGCGCCCCGGACGCCTCCAGGTCGAGCAGCTCGCCGCTGATGTTCACCCGGGCCAGATCCAGGTCGTACTCCCGCTGCCCGGGGCTCAGCCGGGGGTGCAGCTCGCCGGTCTCGGCGTCGACCAGGTAGGCGGCGTAGGCGCCCGCGTCGCGCCGGAACAGGGTGTTGGACAGCGAGCAGTCCCCCCAGGCGAAACCGGTCAGGTGCAGCCGGACCAGCAGCGCGGCGAGGGCGTCCATCAGGCGGTGCATGGTCGCCGGGCGCATGGTCGTCTCGAACATCGAGCGGTACGGCATCGAGCCGCGCAGATGCCGGGTGATCAGGACCGGCTCCAGCGGGCGACCGGCGCGATCGGTGCGGCCGGTGACCACCGCGAGGGGGTCGACGGCGGGGATGCCGAGCCGGTCGAGGTCGCGCAGCAGCCCGTACTCGCGCAGCGCGGGCCGCTCGGCCAGCTCCTTGACGGCGATCACCTCGTCCCCGGCGTGCGCGTAGCGCACCACGTGCCGGGAGATGCCCCGCGGCAGCGGCACGAGGTACTCCTCGGGCCACTCCTCCAGGGGCACGTCCCACGGCAGGGCGAGCAGCAGCGCGGGGTGCTCCGGGTTCGTGGCGTTGATCTGCAGGGCCATGGCACGAACCCTAAGGCCCCGCGCGGCGGTTCCAGGAGGCCCGGTGTGCGGTCGGGGCCGGGCGCTCTACGAGGCCCGGTCCCGTGCCAGCTCGGCCGCCGCGCGCACCGAGCCCCGGTGCACCGGCCCGTGTCCCGGAAGCAGGGTGTCGCCGTCGAGCGCGCCGATCAGCTCCAGGGAGGCGACCACCCCGGGGCGCTCGTGGTGGAAGAAGTCGGGCAGGATCTGCGGGCCCTTGACCCGCGAGGTCGCGTGCCCGCTGACCAGCGCGTCCCCGGAGATGACGATCCCCGCCCCGGGCAGGTGGTAGACGCAGTGGCCGTCGGTGTGGCCGGGCGTGTGCACCGGCACGGGGCGGCCGGGCAGGTCCAGCGGGCCCTCGTGCGGGAACGGCTCCGGCGCGGTGACGGGGTTGTGGTCGGTTCCGCCCGCGCGGATCACGTGCACCGCCCAGGGCAGGACACCCGGCCGCCAGGCGTTGCGCACCACGTCGGCGATGGTGGCCTGCTGCAGGAAGTCCCGGCGGGCGTGCGGGACTTCGGCGGGGTGCAGATAGACCGGGGTGCCGTGGGTGGCGCGCAGGTACTCGGCCGAGCCCAGGTGGTCGTTGTGCGCGTGGGTGATCAGTACGGCGGCGACGGCCTCCGGTGAACTGCCCACCTGGGCGAGCGACTCCAGCAGCCCCTGCCGGTCCCCGGGGTACCCGGTGTCCACCAGCGTGACGGCGTCCCCGTCCTTGAGGATGACCCAGTTGACGTTGTTGCCGTGCACCAGATAGGTGCCGTCGGCGACCTGGTGTACCTGTGCCCGCATGATCTCCCCAAGGCCTGCGCTGCTGCTCGTCGCGCACAGCCAACCAGATCGGGTACCGCCCCGCGCAAGGGGGCGGCCGGACGCGTCAGCGCACGCCGTGCGGCCGGAACTGGATGCTGATGCGCGGCCCCGTGGCCCGGGCGGTCTTCGGTACGCAGTGCTCCCAGGTGCGCTGGCACGACCCGCCCATCACGATCAGGTCGCCGTGCCCGAGCGGGCGCCGAACCGTGGCGCCTCCTCCGGCGACCGGGCGCAGCAGCAGGTCACGGGGTGCGCCGACGGAGAGGATCGCGACCATCGTGTCCTCGCGGGCGGCCCGCCCGCCGCGGTCACCGTGCCAGGCCACGCTGTCCCGGCCGTCGCGGTAGTAGCACAGCCCGGCGGTGGTGAAGGGCTCGCCGAGCTCCCCGGCGTAGTGCCGGGACAGCGCCTCGCGCGCCTCGTCGAGCACCGGGTGGGGGAGCGGGTCCTGCGCCTGGTAGTGGGCCAGCAGGCGCGGTACGGCGACCATGTTGTCGTACATCTTCCAGCGTTCGGCGCGCCACGGGACATCCGCCGCCAGCCTCTCGAACAGGGCGGCGGCCCCGCTCAGCCAGCCCGGCAGTACGTCGATCCAGGCGCCGGCGCCCAGCTCCGTCCGGTGCAGCCCGCCGAGGGGTCCGAGCCGCAGCTCGTCGGTCTGGTCGAACAAGGAGCCCTGGAGATGCGTGGACATGGGGCCAGCGTACTCCGGTAATCGAAAATGTGTTCCTTTTGGCCCGCAAGGGTTTCGATACATTGATGTATCGGATACGGTTTCGTATCCGAAGGAGGTGCCGCGGTGCAGGACAGCCCCAGACGCGTCACCCGGCGCCGGGTCGCCACCCGGGCCAGGCTGCTCGACGCCGCGTTCCAGGTCTTCGCGGCCAAGGGCTTCGGGCACGTGTCCATCGAGGAGCTCTGCGAAGCCGCCGGCTTCAGCCGCGGCGCCTTCTACTCGAACTTCGCCACGCTGGACGCCCTGTTCTTCGCGCTCTACCAGGAGCGCGCCGAGCTCATCGCCGCCCAGGTGGCCGAGGCGCTCGCCCAGGACGGGACCGGACTCGACGTGCCGGCCGCCGTGGACCGGGTCACCGAGGTGCTGCTGCTCGACGTGGACTGGCTGCTGGTCAAGACCGACTTCCTGGTGCACGCCGCCCGCGACCCCGAGGTCGCCCGGGCCCTGCTCGACCACCGCGCCCGGCTCCGCGAGGCGATCGCCGACCGGCTCTTCCGCGCCCGCGGCCACACCGGACTGCCCGCCGTGCTGGGCGACGTGGACGGCGCCGCGCACGCGGTGGTCGCCGCGTACGACGGCGTCACCGTCCAGCTGCTGCTGGACAAGGACGTCGAGGCCGCCCGGGCCTGGCTCAAACAGCTGCTCACCGCCCTCCTCACGGACGGCGGCCGTACCCCCGACCGACCCGCGCACGACCCCGCATGAGGACCCTCAGGAAGGACACAGTCACGATGGACGCGGACGTCATCGTCGTCGGAGCGGGCCTCGCCGGCCTGGTCGCGGCGCACGAGATCACGAGCCTGGGCCGCCGGGTCGCCCTGGTCGACCAGGAGAACGCCGCCAACCTCGGCGGACAGGCCTTCTGGTCCTTCGGCGGGCTCTTCCTCGTCGGCTCCCCGGAGCAGCGCCGCCTCGGCATCAAGGACTCCTTCGACCTCGCCTGGAACGACTGGCAGGGCAGCGCGGGGTTCGACCGGCTCGACGACGAGGACTCCTGGGCGGTGCGCTGGGCCCGCGCCTACGTCGAGTTCGCGGCCGGCGAGAAGCGCTCCTGGCTGCGGGGTCACGGCATCGAGCTGCTGCCGACCGTCGGCTGGGCCGAGCGCGGCGACCTCAGGGCCGGCGGGCACGGCAACTCCGTACCCCGCTTCCACATCGCCTGGGGCACCGGCACCGGCGTGGTCGAACCGTTCGTCCGGTACGCCCGCCAGGCCGCGCGGGACGGACTGCTCACCTTCCACCACCGCCACCAGGTCGACGAGCTGGTCATCGAGGACGGCACGGCACGCGGAGTGCGCGGCACCGTCCTGGCCGAGGACCGCTCGGCCCGCGGAGTCGCCTCCAACCGCGACCGCGTGGGTGACTTCGAGCTCACCGCCCAGGCCGTCGTCGTCACCACCGGCGGCATCGGCGCCAACCACGACATCGTCCGCCGCTACTGGCCCGCCCGGCTCGGCACCCCGCCGGCCGAGATGGTCACCGGCGTCCCCGCCTACGTCGACGGCCGCATGCTCGACATCAGCGCCGAAGCCGGCGTCCGGCTGGTCAACCGGGACCGCATGTGGCACTACACCGAGGGCCTGCAGAACTGGGACCCGATCTGGCCCGGCCACGGCATCCGCATCCTCCCCGGCCCGTCCTCCATCTGGCTGGACGCCCTCGGCCGCCGGCTGCCCGACCCCTGCCTGCCCGGCTACGACACCCTCAACACGCTCCGGCACCTGCGCACCACCGAGGACATCGCCGGGTACGACCACTCCTGGTTCATCCTCACCCGGAAGATCATCGAGAAGGAGTTCGCGCTCTCCGGCTCCGAGCAGAACCCCGACATCACCGCCAAGGACCGGGGGGCCGTGCTGCGCGACCGGCTGCTCGGCAAGGGCGCGCCCGCACCGGTACAGGCCTTCCTCGACAAGGGCGCGGACTTCGTGACCGCCGGCAACCTGGAACAGCTGGTCGGCAAGATGAACGCCCTCACCGGCAAGCCGCTCCTGGACGCGGCCGGGGTACGCCGCCAGATCGAGGCCCGCGACCTGCAGATCGCCCACCCCTACAGCAAGGACTCCCAGGTCCAGGGCATCCACAACGCCCGCCGCTACATCGGCGACCGGCTCGGCCGGGTGGCCGCGCCGCACCGCATCCTCGACCCGGCCGCGGGCCCCCTCATCGGTGTCCGGATGCACATCCTGACCCGCAAGACCCTCGGCGGCATCCAGACCGACCTCGACTCCCGCGCCCTCGGCGCCGACGGAAGCCCGGTCGAGGGCCTGTACGCGGCCGGCGAGGTGGCCGGCTTCGGCGGCGGCGGGGTGCACGGCTACAACGCGCTGGAGGGCACGTTCCTCGGCGGCTGCCTGTTCTCGGGGCGGGCCGCGGGCCGGCACGCCGCCCGGCACACGGGCTGAGGCTCAGCCCTTCAGCAGCTCCAGCAGCACCTGCGCGTGGCTCTGCTCCGGCGCCTTGGACGCGGTCAGCAGGGTCACGCGCTTCCCGCGGGCCGCCGTACGCAGGGCGTCGACCAGTTCGGCGGCCTCGGGGGCGTCGAGTTCCGCCTCGTAGCGGCGGCGGAACTCCTCGTACGAGCCGCCGCCGTGGTACCACTTGCGCAGCTCGGTGGAGGGGGTGAGCACCTTGGGCCACTCGTCGACGTGTGCCTCGTCCTTGGCGAGGCCGCGCGGCCACAACCGGTCGACCAGCACACGCAGGCCGTCGTCGGGCTCGGGCGGTTCGTAGATCCGGCGCACGCGGACGCTCACGGGTCTCACTCCCCTCGGGACGGCGGACGGTGACGCGAGCGTAACCCGGCGGCCACCGGTCCGCCGGGCGGCGACGCGACGAGACTTGACCGGAAGGAGAGCGAGTCCCCGGCACCGGCGCGCCTAGTCTGTCCGCCAGCCGATCACCAGCCACCTCCCGAGGAGCGCCCGTGACGCCCCAGCCCCCCAGACAGCCCGCCCGGCGCCGTACCGCCGTCCCGCGCCGCAGGACGGTCCTCGCCACCGTCCCCGTAGCCGTGGCGGCACTCATCGGCGCCACCGGGCCCGCGGCGGGCAGCGCCGGCGCGCCCGGCGCGGGCGACCCCTACTTCCCGCTCAGCGGCAACGGCGGCTACCACGTCCGGCACTACGGTCTGACGCTCCGTTACGACACCGCATCCCGCCACCTCGACGGCAAGGCCGTCCTCACCGCCCGCGCCACCCGCGATCTCAGCCGCTTCGACCTCGACCTCACCGGCCTGAAGGTCACCGGCGTCACCGTGGACCGCACGCCGGCGGCCTTCCGGCGCGAGGGCCAGGAACTCGTCGTCACCCCGCGCCACAGCCTGCGCGCGGGCCGGGGCTTCCGCGTCACGGTCACCTACCACGGCACGCCGAAGCCGGTCACCGACCCCGACGGCTCCGCCGACGGCTGGATCGCCACCGACGACGGCGCCTTCGTCGCGGGCGAGCCGCAGGGCGCGATGACCTGGTTCCCGGCGAACGCACACCCCCGGGACAAGTCGTCGTACGACATCACGATCACCGTCCCGCAGGGCCGCACGGCCGTCGCCAACGGCGCCCTGGTCGGGCAGCGCAGCGCGCACGGACAGACGGCCTTCCACTGGCGCGAGACCCAGCCCATGGCCGCCTACCTGGCCACCGCCACCGTCGGAACGTTCAAGGTCGAGCAGTACACCACGCACGACGGCATCCACGTGTACAACGCCGTCGACCCACGCGAGGCGGCCAGGGCGGCGCCGGTGCTGAAGAAGCTGCCGTCCGTCCTGGAATGGGAGAGCAAGCTGTTCGGGCCGTACCCGTTCCGCTCCGCCGGATCGATCGTCGACCACGCCCCGGGCATCGGCTACGCCCTGGAGACCCAGACCCGGCCGCTCTACGACTCCGCGCCCGACATCAGCACCCTCGTCCACGAGAACGCCCACCAGTGGTTCGGCGACTCCGTCTCGCTGACCGCCTGGAAGGACATCTGGCTCAACGAGGGGTTCGCCACCTACGCCGAGTGGCTGTACGACGAGCAGCACGGCGGCGACAGCGCCCAGGAGGCGTTCGACGCCCTCTACGCCCGCCCCGCGAACGACCACCTGTGGGCCTTCCCGCCCGGCGATCCGGGCAGCGGCGAGAACATCTTCGACACGCCCGTCTACGCCCGCGGCGCCATGACCCTCCACGAACTGCGCAAGACCGTCGGCGACCGGGACTTCTTGCGCATCCTGCGCGCCTGGGCGGCCGGACACCGCGGCGGCCACGGAACGACGGCACAGTTCGTTCGGCTGGCCGAGCGGACGTCGGGCAAGCGACTCGACGGTCTCTTCCACACCTGGCTGTACACCGAGGGCAAGCCGAACCGCGCCTGAACCTGACCGGTTCCAAACAACTGTCGGCCAGGGTCGACACCATGATCCGTCGCAGAACCGCCGTCGCGCTCCTCGCCTCCCCGCTGCTGCTCACCGGCTGCGGCGGCGGAGCCGAGGCGACCGAGCGCCGGACACCTCCCACCCGTGCGTCCCGGACCGCCGCCCCCAGCCCCGAGGTGCAGGCGGAGCAGGCACCCCGGGGCATACCCGGTCTCGGCCCCAGCCGGTCGGCGGCGATACCCGGGCGATGCGGACAGGCCGTCGTCGTCACCGGGCGCGGGAAGGACTCCCCGCTCTCCTCGGTCGTCCTGTACCGACGCACCGCCACCGGCTGGCAGGCGGGCCCCGCCTGGCCCGCCCACAACGCGCTGCGCGGCTGGAGCCCCCACCACATGGGCGGCGACCTGCGCTCCCCGCTCGGCGTCTACACCCTCTCCGACGCCGGGGGCCTGCTCCCGGACCCCGGCAGCAAGCTCCCCTACCACCGGTCCCGCGGTTTCCACTCGCCCGGCACCGGCTTCGAGGGCGAACCCCTCGACGGGGCCTTCGACTACGTCATCGCCGTCGACTACAACCGCGAGCCCGGCACCTCACCCCTGGACTGGACCCGGCCCCTCGGCCCGAGCCGGGGCGGGGGAGTGTGGCTGCACGTCGACCACGGCGGGCCCACGCACGGCTGCGTCAGCGTGGCCAAGGCCCATATGAAGGACCTGCTGCGCACCCTCGACCCGGCCCGGCACCCGGTCGTCGTCATGGGGTACGCCGACTGGCTGGCCGGCTGAACCGCCTAGGATCCGAACTCGTGTGCGCACATGTGCTGGTCGCCGAGGACGACGAGAAGCAGGCCGAACTGATCCGCCGCTCCCTGCTGGCCGAGGGACACACCGCCACGGTGGTGCACGACGGCGCGGCGGCGCTCGACGCCGCTCGCCGGCTCGGACCGGACCTCGTCGTCCTGGACCTGATGCTCCCGGTCATCGACGGCTTCGGCGTGTGCCGGGCGCTGCGCCGCGGCGTGAGGGACCCGGAGGTCCCCGTGGTCATGCTCACCGCCCGCTCCGCCGAGGACGACGTCCTGCTCGGCCTCGAACTCGGCGCCGACGACTACATGACCAAGCCGTACAGCCCGCGCGAGCTGATGGCCCGCATCCGCACGGTCCTCAGACGCAGCGGACGGGGCGTCGGCGCCCGGGACGACGATCCGTCCGTACGGGCCGCCGGGATCAGCGTCGACCCCGTACGGCACGAGGTGCGCTGCGACGGCGTACCGGTGGAGTGCACGCCCGCCGAGTTCCAGATCCTGCTGGCCATGGCGGGGGAGCCGGAACGGGTGTTCACCCGGCGGCAGTTGCTGCAGTGCACCCGCGGTTTCGACCGGGCCTCCACCGAGCGGGCCGTCGACGTGCACATCATGAACCTGCGCCGCAAGATCGAGGCCGACCCGCGGCGGCCGACGCGGCTGCTGACCGTGTTCGGCGTCGGCTACAAGCTGAGCGGTGCCCGGGCGTGAAGCGCCCCGAGCCCGCGGCCGGCCGGGAGCCCGGGGACGGAAGACCGGTGGCCCTGAGGCGCCGGATCCCGCTGCGCAAACGGCTGCTCGTCCGGCTGCTGTCCGTCTCCGCGCTGATCGCCGTCTGCTCGGTGGCCGCCACCGCCTGGCTCGCGGTGACCACCACCACCAGCGCCCTGAAGGAGGAGCAGGGCCAGGACCTCGCGGCCGACAACAGCATCCTGGCCCGGCTCAGTGGGTACGCCGCCACCCACTCCGACTGGACGGACGTCCGGCGCACCGTGCGGGAGCTGGCCGCCGAGACCGGACGGCGGATCGCCCTCACCACCACCGACCGCACCCTCGTCGCCGACTCCGCACCCCACGGCACCCCGCTGCCGCCCCGGCCCGCCGCCAGCGTCGACCCGCTGCGCACCGACACCTACAGCGAGACCGGCGCCCAGCTCAGCGGCATCGACCCGCGCGTGGTCGGCCCCTACCGGCTGCCGGCGAAGGAACGCGCACGCCTGGACACGCTGGCCGCCCGGCGCAAGCAGTGCTACGAGCGCTACGGCCTGCAGTCCACTCTCGTGAGGACCGCGAGCGGGCGGCCGGTGGTCGACGCCCCGGACGGGACCGAGACCGCCGGCTACGGCGCGACGGTGTGCGAGGACGGCCGGCTGAACACCCCCACGCCGACCGAGCAGAAGGCCCTGGACGACCTGTCGGACCTCGCGCGGCCCTGCCTGGACCGGGCCGGGCTGGACCTCAGCGGGCCGCTGTTCCTCACCTTCGACCCCAGCGGGAAGGACCCCTTCGCCGGCGGCTACCTCATCGCCAAGTACGCCCGGGCGGGCGACAAGGCCACGGCGCGGGCCGCCCGGCGCTGCATCCTGACCGCCCGGCGCACCCAACTGGAGCCCTACGTGGCCCCGGTGGCCGAGCTGTTCCTCGGCATCGGCGACCAGAACCCCTCGCGGTTCGACATGTCGCCGGCCAACAAGGCCAAGGTGATCGGCGCGGCCGGACTGGTCCTCGCCGTCACCGTCGCCGTGACCGCCGTCGTCGCGATCCGCCTGGTACGGCCGCTGCGGGCGCTGACCGAGGCCGCGCAGCAGCCGCCCGAGCTGCACGCACGGGTGCCGGTGACCACCCGCGACGAGACGGGCATCCTCGCCGAGGCGTTCAACGACCTGGCCGAGCGCCGCCAACGCCTGGAGGCCCAGCGCAAGGCGATGGTCAGCGACATCGCGCACGAGCTGCGCAGCCCGCTGACCAACATCCGCGGCTGGCTGGAGGTCGTCCGCGACGGGGTCGTCGAGCCGGACCCGCCCCTGCTGGACTCGCTGCACGAGGAGGCGCTCGTGCTGCAGCGGATCATCGACGACCTGCAGGACCTCGCCGCCGCCGACGCCGGCACACTGCGGGTGCACCGCGAGCCGCTGCGCGCCGGGGACCTGCTCGACCAGGTCGCCGCCGCCCACCGGGTCGCAGCCGACGCCGCCGGGGTCGCCCTGCGCACCGAGGCCGACGACTCCGCCTGGCTGGACGCGGACCCGGTACGGATGCGGCAGGCGCTCGGCAACCTGGTCTCCAACGCGCTGCGGCACACCCCGGCCGACGGCACGGTCACCCTCGCCGCCCGCCGGGACGGCCCCGATGCCGTCCTCACCGTCACCGACACCGGCACGGGCATCGCGCCCGAGGACCTGCCACACGTCTTCGACCGGTTCTGGCGCCCGGAGAAGTCCCGCAGCCGCCGCACCGGAGGCAGCGGCCTCGGCCTGCCGATCGTCCGGCACCTGGTCGCCGCGCACGGCGGTACGGCCGAGGCGGCGAGCGAGCCCGGCGAGGGCGCCGTCTTCGCGCTGCGGCTGCCCGTGGCCGGCCCGCCCGCCGACGACACGTGATCGCTTCGGATTCCCCGCGCGCCCCAGGGGGTACTCCGGTCGCGCAGTGCTGTCGAGGAGGTGGGCCCATGAGCGCAACCCAGGATCTGCCGGTGGTGTGCACGCTCGCCGAGGTGGCCCGCCTGGTGGACGAGCACCGAGGGCTGTACGTGCGCTGGTCCCGAGGGCCCGGTACCGACCTCGCCGACGTCTCCAGCACCGACGACCTCACCGGCGTTCCCATGCCCGGGCTGTCCGCCAATCCGCTCGGCGTGGAGGACTGGTGGGAGGACCGCTCACTGGAGCTGTGGGTGGCGCGCCGGCTGTACGACTACGCGCACCTGCCGCACGACAAGGGCCCCGGCGTCCGGCCCTGGGTCCTGCGGGGCCGGGAGACGGGCCGGGGCCCGGACAACGAGCCCCTCGTGGCCGATGCCGAGCCGCTGTGCTGGATCGCCGACCAGGTCATCGACGCGGCGAAGGCCGAGGTGAGCCGGCAGGAGCGGGAGTGGGGGACCCTGCGCCGCGACGGCCGCTGAGGCAGGGCCCGCGGTTGTCCCGGCCGGCCGGAGGGGGCACGGCGGTCCGCGGGGTCGCCCGGTCAGCCGGAGCGCGGACGGGAACGGGCGCGGCGGCGCAGTGCCCGGCGCTCCAGTTCGGTCGTCCCACCCCAGATGCCGATGCTCTGCCCCGTCCCCAGCGCCCAGTCCAGGCAGTGCTCCCGGACGGGGCAGTGCTCGCAGACCGCCTTGGCCCGCTGTGTCTGCACCTGCGCCGGCCCGGTGGTGCCGATGGGGAAGAACAGGTCGGGGTCCTTGTGACGGCACGCGGCATGGTCGCGCCAGTTGTCCATGGAAGTCTCCTGGATCGGATCGAAGTCGTCCGTGCCTGTCGAATGCGTACGTCGGACTCGGGTGACCGGTCGGGACGGTGTGAAACGGGGGACCGGCGGCCGAATCGGGCGAGGGAGCGCGTCCGGCCACGGCGCGCGCGGCCCGGCGGGAGCCGTACGCGCTCGACAGGTCGGGCAGCGGCCGTGGTGGGGACACCCCGGTCCGCGGACGCCGGGCCCGACCGAGCAGTGCCGGCGAGGAGTTCAGCGGCGAGGACCGTACCGGCCGCCTGCCGAGTGCGCCGACGCGCGACCACCGTACGGGGCGGGATGCCCGTGACGGTGCGGAACGGCTGAATCGTGACGCACCGGTCAGCGGCGCAGCGCCCCGGCCGCCGTCGCCGTCACCGCCTCGGCCAGGGCCGCCAGCGCGGGGGAGTCGAGCTTCCACTGCTGCCAGTACAGCGTGACGTCCATCCAGGCGCCGGGCGCGAGCAGGGCCAACCGCCCGTCGGCCAGCAGTGGTTCCGCCTGGACCTCCGGCACCATGCCCCAGCCGAGCCCCGCCGCGACGGCGTCCAGGAAACCCTCGGAGGTGGGCACATGGTGCCGCAGCCGGCTCGCCGACCCACGGCCCAGCCGGCGTACGAAGGCGTCCTGGAAGTCGTCCTTGCGGTCGAAGACCACGACGGGCGCCGCGGGCAGGGCGTCGGCGAGCGGCGGACCGGTGAGCAGGGTGTGGCTCAACTCCGGTGCGGCGACCGGCAGATAGCGCATCCGGCCGAGCGGCCGCACGGCGCAGCCCGGCACCGGATCGGGGGCGGTGGTCACCGCCGCCATCACCAAGCCCTCGCGCAGCAGGGCGGCCGTGTGGTCCTCGTCCTCCCGGTGCAGTTCGAAGCAGAGCCCCGCCGCCCGGGGCAGCGCCGGCAGGAACCAGGTCGCCAGCGAGTCCGCGTTCACCGCCACCGACACCCGCGCCGGTTCTCCGGCACCGCTCAGCCCCAGCTCGCCCCAGGCGTCCCGTTCCAGCCGGGCGAGCTGGCGCGCGTAGCGCACCAGCACCGCGCCCGACTCCGTGGGCCGCACCGGTTTGGTGCGCCGCAGCAGGACCCGGCCGGTGCGCTGTTCCAGTGCCTTCACCCGCTGACTGACCGCCGACGGCGTCACGTGCAGGGCCGCCGCGGCGGCGTCGAAGGTGCCCTCGTCCACCACGGCGAGCAGCGTCCGTACCTGGTCCAGGGGAAGTTCGGTCATCACGATCGCTAAGGTTACGTAAGAATCTTTAGCTGGGTTTGCGCCAATCGGCTACCTAGGTTCGAGCTCATGAACCACGCCCTGACCGCCGCGGCCGCCGGATTCGGCACCGGCCTCTCCCTGATCGTCGCCATCGGCGCCCAGAACGCCTTCGTCCTGCGGCAGGGGGTGCGCCGGGACGCCGTCCTCGCCGTGGTGGGCATCTGCGCCCTGTCCGACGCGCTCCTGATCGCGCTCGGCGTCGGCGGGGTCGGGGCGGTCGTGGCGGCGTGGCCGGGGGCGGTCCGTGCGGTCGGGCTGGTCGGCGGTGCCTTCCTGCTCTGCTACGGCGTCCTCGCCGCCCGCCGGGTGCTCGGGCCGGGCACGGCCGGGCTGAGCACCGAGGGGGCGGCAGCCGGTTCCCGGCGCCGGGCGGTGCTCACCTGCCTGGCGATGACCTGGCTCAACCCGCACGTCTACCTGGACACCGTGTTCCTGCTGGGCTCCCTCGCCGCCGACCGGGGCGCGCTGCGCTGGACCTTCGGGCTCGGCGCGGCGCTCGCCAGCCTGTGCTGGTTCGCCGCGCTCGGCTTCGGCGCCCGGCTGCTCGGCCGCTTCCTGGCCCGGCCGGCGGCCTGGCGGATCCTGGACGGCCTGGTCGCCGTCACCATGCTGGCGCTGGGGGCCATGCTCATGGCCGGATCCTGAACAAACCCGCGTGCACAGGTGCCGCCGAGATAGTTAGGCTCTCGAAGCGAAAAGATGTAACGAGCAACCTCCGTCGGCACCAGGACACCCAACAGGACACCCGTGGACACGAGCGAGAGCACCACCGAACCCGACTCCGTGCCGGACGCGGCGGCCCCGCCCCGGCGCGGCTGGCGCCGCTGGGCGATGGACACCCGTCCGCTGCGCATCCCCGCCTACCGGCGCCTGTGGTCGTCGACCATCGTCACCGCCGTCGGCAGCCAGCTCACCGCCGTCGCGGTGCCCAAGCAGATCTACGACATCACCCACTCCTCGGCCTGGGTCGGCTACGCGAGTCTCGCCGGCCTCGTGCCCATGGTGGCCTTCGCGCTGTGGGGCGGGGCGGTCGCCGACACCGTGGACCGCCGCAAGCTGCTGCTGGTCACCAACACCGGCATCGCGGTGACCTCGCTGCTGTTCTGGGCGCAGGCCGTCACCGGGCTGGACTCGGTCGTCGTACTGATGGTGCTGCTCGCTCTCCAGCAGGCGTTCTTCGGGATCAACGCGCCCGCCCGCAACGCCTCCATCGCCCGGCTGGTCCCGGCCGAGCAGCTGCCGGCCGCGGGCGCGCTCGGTACCACGGTGATGCAGACCGGCCTGGTGGCGGGTCCGCTGCTCGCGGGTGTGCTCATCCCGGTGATCGGGCTGCCCGAGCTGTACCTGATCGACGCGCTGGCGCTGTGCGTCACCGTGTGGGCCGTCTTCCGGCTGCCCGCGCTCGCACCGCTGGGCGAGGCCGCCGCCCGCCGGGCCGGGGTGCGCGAGATAGCCGCCGGGTTCCAGTACATGTCCCGGCACAAGGTGCTGCTGCTGTCCTTCCTCGCCGACATCGTCGCCATGGTGTTCGGCATGCCCCGGGCCCTGTTCCCGCAGCTGGCCGCGCAGACGTACCACTCCTACGGCGAGGGACTCGCGCTCGGCGTGCTGTTCGCCGGCATCCCGGTCGGCGCGGTCCTCGGCGGCCTGTTCTCCGGGGTGTTCTCGCGGGCCCGGTGGCACGGCTGGATGGTCATCGGGGCGGTCGTCGGCTGGGGTGTGGCCGTCGCCGGGTTCGGGCTGAGCGGCAACCTCTGGGTGGCGATGGCCTTCCTCGCCGCGGCCGGTGTCGCCGACATGGTCTCGATGGTGTTCCGCGGCGCGATCCTGCTGTCGGCGGCGACCGACGAGATGCGCGGCCGGATGCAGGGCGTGTTCACGGTGGTCGTCGCGGGCGGGCCGCGGCTGGCCGACGTGCTGCACGGCACGGCCGGCTCGGCGTTCGGCCCGCGTGCCGCCGTGGCCGGCGGCGGGGGCCTGGTCGTCGTGGTGATGCTGGCCCTGGCCGCGGCCGTCCCGGCGCTGCGCCGGTACCGGATCTGAGCTACATCAGGCCGGTGCGGCGCCGGATGGCGTACTGGTCCATCAGCTTGCCGCGGGTCGTCTCCAGCCGGTGGGCGAGGATCTCGGCCACCGTCCGCACCAGGGAGAGCCCGAGCAGCGGATCCTCCACGGACAGTGCGAGCACCGAGGGCCCGTCGAACTCGTAGGCACGTACGTTGCTGAAGGCCACCGCGCCGAAGTCCCACTGGTACGGCGGGAACAGCCAGGACCAGCCCAGCATGTCGCCCGCGCCGAGCGTGGCGACCGTGACCCGCTGCCGGGAGGTCACCTGCTGGTCCAGGTGGACAGCGCCCGACCGGATCACCCAGAACCGGTCGGCGGTGCCGCCCGCCTCGAAGATGCGGGTGTCCTCCGGGAACGAGATCTCCTTGGCCAGTTCCATCAGGCGCTCGCGCTGCGCCTGGGGCAGTGCGGTCAGCAGTTTTATCGCTTTGGTCATGGCGCGGGGCTCCTCGCACGGAGGCGGTTCGGATGCTTTCCCTAAGCCCATTTCAGCCGCTGCCGCCGTCCCGGGCACCTCGACGGACGCGGCTTTCTCGCGGTCTTCCCGGTGGCCGCCCGTTTCCGGGCAGTAAGAAGCCCTGGCTGGACGGGGGAAGCCAGCCAGGGCCGTATGCGGTGACGCGGGGAGGGAGGAAGGACGGTTCCGGTCCGCTCCGGCATCACGTATGCATGAACGATAAACCATCTGGTTGCTGTTCGGACAACGGGAAGCAGGTCAGGTGACCTGTTTCACGCCGTCCGCCGTCATCGGCGGCCTGCCCGGACTGATGATCTCCTCCAGCACCCGCTGCACGGCCTCGAACGCCCGCGCCCGGACCGCCGCCTCCCGCGCGCCGTCCGGGTCCGTCGCCGTCAGCTGCTGCGCGCGCTCCCGCCAGCTCCGCTCCTCCGCGGCCGCCCGCTCCCGGCCGCGCCGGATGCGCCGCAACAACTCGTCCGCGTCCACGACATCGGTCATACCGGCCGGGTACCCGTCCGATCCGCGTTGATGGCACCGCCGAGCGTGTTTGACGGCGCCGACAGGGGTCAGCCGGAAAGGGAGAGCCAAGCAATCCGGGCACCGTTCAGGGAGGAAGGGATGCTCGACAAGCACCGGACCAACTCCTCCGCGACCCTGCGGGAACCGTGCCGCCGGCTGCCGTGCCGGCCGGCCGACGCCCGCAGAACGGTGCAGCGAGTGGTGGCCGAGCGCTGCCGGGCCTGTGCCCTGTGCTGCGGAACCGAGGCCATGGAGGACGCCCTGCTGGTCGCCTCGGAACTCACCACCAACGCCATCCTGCACGGCGGCGGCATCACCGGCTTCGACGTGGACGTCGACTCCGGTGGAGTACGGGTGTCCGTCAGCGACCGCAGCGACGAGCTGCCCGTGGCCGCCGGGCCCGTCGACGCACGCGGCCACGCCCGGCCCGGCGGCCGCGGCTGGCCCATCGTGTGCCGGCTCGCCCGGGACGTGCGGGTGGCGGAGCTGCCCTGCGGGGGCAAGCGCATCACGGCCGTCGTGCCGCTGCGCTGATCCGTGCGGAAGTTCTGCCCGCACGGTGTTTGCTGCGGGTGGGCGGGGGCAGGCGGAATCTCGTGCTTCGGACCGGAGGCGCGCGCCCAGCGGGATCAGTACGACTGCCTGGGTCCCCCCTCCCCGGCGGACCAGGCCGCTGACTCGCGGCGAACCCTGACACCACCGTTCGGGCCAGGCCACGGAACCTCGTTCCGGCTGTGTGCCCTGAAACCACGTTCAGGAGCGATTCCGCATGCTGACCGACATGTCGACAAGCCGTTCCGGCACGCCCACCACGACCGCCGCCGCGGCACCCGCGCGGCGGCCTCATGACGACGCCCCTGACACCGCGGAGCTGTTCGCCCGGCTGGCGGAACTGGGCGACGGCCCGGAGCGGGACGCCGCACGCGACGAACTGGTCACCGCCTGGCTGCCCATGGCCCACCGGATCGCCGGCCGCTTCCGCGACCGGGGCGAGTCCGTCGAGGATCTGCGGCAGGTGGCCGCGCTCGGGCTGGTGAAGGCGATCGACCGCTTCGACCCCTCCCGGGGAGCCTTCGAGAGTTACGCGGTGCCGACCATCACCGGCGAGGTCAAGCGGCATTTCCGGGACCGGATGTGGGCCCTCCGGGTGCCCCGCCGGGTGCAGGAACTGCGCAACCGGGTGCGGGTCGCCCGCCGGGAACTCACCCAGAACCCCGGCAGCCCCGAGCCCACCGTGGCCGCGATCGCCGCTCACACCGGCCTCAGCCAGGAGGACGTCACCGCGGGCATGGAGGCGCTGGAGAGCTTCAGCACCCTGTCCCTGGACGCCGAACTGTCCACCGGTGAGGACGGCTACAGCCTCGCCGACACCCTGGGCGCGGCCGACGCCTCGTACGATGTGGTGGTGGACCGCGAGGCCGCCAGGGAAGGGCTGCGCCGGCTGCCCGAGCGGGAGCGGGCCATCCTCTACATGCGCTTCTTCGAGGACATGACGCAGAGCCGCATCGCCGACCAGCTGGGCATCTCCCAGATGCACGTCTCCCGGCTGATCAGCCGCAGCTGCGCCCGCGTCCGTGACGAGGCCCTGGGCCACCGCGCCGGCGGGGCCGGCCCCGTATGAGCGCGCGGGGGACGGGGCGTCACCCCGTGGGCCGGGCCGCCTCGGTGGCCAGGCCCAGCGGCCGGGCCAGTCCCGCGACCGCCTCGTCCAGCCGCTGCAGATGGCGCAACACCCGGTCGGTCACACGGCCGTAGCGCGGGGTGCGCAGGGTCCCCGGCTCCAGCATCGAGGCGATGCTGGGGCCGGTCTCGATCTCCGCCGCGGCCCGAGGGTCGGTCACATGCGCGGCGATCGCCTCGATGTTGTGCACGATCCGCCCGCACGCCCCGCGCAGCCGGGGATCCGCCGCGATCGACGGATGCGTCGGCAGCAGCTCCGCCGTGGCCGCCAGCGAACGCCCGTGGTAGGCGCATGTCTCCAGCAGCGCCACGACGTACCGGGCGGTGTCCCGGCGTGAGCGCAGCGGAGTGATCGGATGCGTCAGCGGCTGGGTGGCCGCGCGCAGATCGGCCAGCGCCTGGTCCAGGTCGCGCGCCTGCTCCACCAGGCCGGCGCCCGCCCCGCCGCTCAACTGGTCGACGGCGGCCCGCGTGACCCCGGCCAGCCGGTCGAGGACGGTGACGAGGAGTTCGTTGGTACGGCGGTCGGTGTGGATCGGCAGCACCACCGCCGCGGCGATCACCCCGCAGGCCGCGCCGAGCGCCGTCTCCTCCACACGCAGCACCAGCACCGCCATGCTGTAGGTGTTCAGCAGCGTGTAGAGCAGCCCCAGCATCGCCGTCACGAAGAACGACATCAACGTGTACGACAGCGGCGCCGAGTAGAACATCGCGAAGATGAACACCAGCACCAGCGCGAAGGCCGTCCACGTGTGGTGCCCCACCAGCCCGGCGAGCCCGATACCGGCCACCACGCCGAGCACCGTGCCCAGCAGCCGTCGGTAGCCCTTCACCAGGATCTCGCCGGTCGAGGCGGTGTTGAGGAACACGATCCAGCACGTCAGCACCGCCCAGTACCAGCGCTGACCGGACAACAGCTCGCCACCGGCGATGGCCAGCGCGGAGCCGACGGCCACCTGGACCGCGGCCCGTGTCGTGGGCCGCCGCAGCCCCGCCGGCTCCGGCTCCTCCGCCTCCCGTTCCTCGCCCGCCTCGATCGCGGCGTCCTCCGCGTCCAGCTCCTCGCGCGAGCGGGTCGTCGCCGGGCTGTCGTCGGACTCGTCCTGCGGCCCGTCCAGCGCCAGCCGCAGACCCAGCGAGGCACGGGCGGCCTCGCCGAGCCCGCGGAAGACGTCCTGCACGGCCGGGGCGGCTTTGGGCAGGTTGTCCTCATCGCGGTAGCCGAGCAGCCGGTTGCGCACCTGGGCGAGCGCGGTGCCCCTCGCCTCACCGACCGGCCGCAGCATCAGCAGCCGCAGCGCCTGCAGGTCCCGGCGCAGCGCCGCCGTCGCCTCGTCCCGCACCGGCAGCTCCCCGCCGGAGGGCAGCGAGGCGCCCGGCAGATGCAGGGTGAGGGTGTCGGTCCGCTCCGCGCTGCGCGCGGTGAGCAGCAGCAGGCCGAGCCGCTCGGCTGCGATCTCGGCGTCGGCGACACGGCGCTGCAGCAGCCGGGCCCCCGCCGCGTCGGAGGTGCCGTCCTCCAGCCGCCCCTGGATCATCAGCGCGCTCTCGTGCAGCCGGGCGGTGGCGGTGCGCAGGTCCTCCAGGACCTTGTCCACGTCGTCGGGGCCGGCGTCCAGCAACTGGGCCTGGACGGCGATCAGCTGCGCGAGCCGGGCCCGGAAGGCCCGCCGCAGCCGGTCCAGGGTGCCCGCCGGGGTCTGCGGCAGCAGCAGGAACCGCGCTGCGGCGCTGCAGGCGAACGCCACACCGATGACCCCGTACAAGGCGGGCAGCGCGGAACCGGTCGCGCGCACGAACAGGGACAGGAAGTAGATCTGGAAGCCGATCAGGCCCAGCGCGGTGCCGCGGTCGCCGAAGCGGCGGCCGTAGACCGCGCAGAAGATGAGCACGACGAAGAACAGGTCCCCGGCGACGACCCGTTGGTGCAGCAGCGCGCCCAGCGACACCGAGACCAGCGCCACCGGCAGCCCGAGCGCGAGCGTGACGGCCTGCGGGCTGCGCTGCTTCTCGCGGATCGCGAAGGTCGACACCATCGCCGCCATGGCGCCGGCGACCAACTGGGGCACCGGCACCCGCAGGGCGGCCAGGACGGCGAGGGTGAGTGCGATCGCGGTGACCGTGCGCAGTCCCGCGGTGAGCCTGAGCAGCCCGGGATCGGACGCCGCGAGCCGGTCCCACATCCGTACCCGTCCCGACCGTCCCGCTGTGCTCACACCGCCGCGCTCTCTCCCGTGCCGGACATCGATCTACGGCCCAGCATCGCACGGCGGCTCCCGCTACACGCCCTCCGCCAGAGTGGCGGCCACCAGGGCGTTCGCGTGTCCGTGCCCGACACCGTGCTCGGACTTGAGCCAGCCGACCAGTTCCATGTGCTTGGTCAGCGGCGAGGAACGGATCAGCTCCTGCCACTCGGCGATCGGCCGGCCGTACTTCTTCTCGATCGAGGGGAAGTAGCTCGCCGGGCCCTTGACGGTCTTCTCGGCCATGGTGGTGTGTCCCATCCGCGTGACGTGAACTGATCACCGGTAAAGACCGCCGGTCCGCCGGAAAACGATCGGCGGCCTTGGGTGATCCGCGTCACATCAGGGGTTCTCCACCGCCGCGCCCTCCACCCGTGCCCGTACCTGTTCCGGTGTCAGATACGCGTCGGTGAACTCGAAGTCCTTCAGCCGGGCGGACTTGCGGGCCTGGAAGCCGGTGCGGACGAAATCGTCGCCCGCGAGCGAGTTCAGCAGCCAGTTGGTCATCACGCGGGTCTTGGCGACGTTGGTGCGCAGCGCCGACCAGTGGTAGCCGCGGGCCACCGCCTGGGCCAGCACCCCGCGCAGCTCGATGCCGAGCGGCTTGGAGACCGCGTCCTTGCCGCCGAGGTCGACGACGAGCCCCAGGTCCTTGTGCACATACGGCTGCATCGGCCGGCCCCGCAGCGTCGCGATGACGTTGTCGCCGACCCGCTTGCCCTGGCGCATCGCGTGCTGCGCGGTGGGCGGGCAGACCGCGTCGTCACCCTTCGCCAGATCCGGCACGGCGGCCGAGTCGCCGAGCGCGAACACCCCGTCGTGGCCCGGCAGGCACATCTCGGGGGTGACCGCCAGCCGGCCGCGGACCGTTTCCGCACCGAGGGTGGCCATCAGCGGGCTGGCGACCACACCGGCCGTCCAGATCAGCGTGTGCGTCGGCACCACGCGACCGTCGGTGAAGGTGACCTCCTCCGCCCCGGCCTTGTCGATCGACACGCCCAGTGACACGTCGATGCCGCGCCGCTTGAGGATCTCCTGCGCGCTGCGGCCCAGCTTGTCGCCCAGCTCCGGCATCAGCTTGGGCGCGATGTCGATCAGATGCCACTTGATCAGGCCGGGGTCCAGCCGCGGGTAGCGTGTGACGGCGGCATGCGTCAGCCGCTGCAGACAGGCCGCGGTCTCCGTGCCGGCGTATCCGCCGCCGACCACCACGAACTGCAGCCGCGCCGCCCGCTCGGCCGGGTCGTCGCTGGCGTCCGCGAGGTCGAGCTGCGTGATGACGTGGTCGCGGACATAGGCGGCCTCGGCGAGGGTCTTCATCCCGAAGGCGTGCTCGGTCAGCCCCGGGATGTCGAAGGTGCGGGTCACGCTGCCGGGCGCCAGCACGATGTAGTCGTACGGCTCATTGACGATCTTGTCCGTGAGGGTGCGGACGACGCAGACCTTCGCCTTCAGGTCCACCCCGATCGCACCCCCCGGCAGGATCCGGGTGCGGTACTTCCTGCTGCGGCGCAGGCTGAGGGCGATCGACTGTGGCGTGAGCACGCCGGAGGCCACCTGGGGCAGCAGGGGCAGATACAGCTGATAGGAGAACGGCGTCACCAAGGTGACGTCGGCCTCGGCCGGAGCGAGCTTCCGTTCCAGGCGGCGGACGCATGCGACGCCGGCGAAGCCTGCGCCAACCACCAGGATCCTGGGTCGTGTCACGGTGTTCATCCCTTTCTGCGGCTCCAGGCGGTTCGACTCCACGCCGTTCGCATGCCCCGGATCGGCGGTGCGCAGCACCTTCGATCCCACCGTGGCCCGAGCCGTTCCGCCAGCTGGACGCGGCAGGCAGACGAACGCGTGGGCACCAGCATGCCCCCGCTACGCGTGGAGTAACCGGTTGTCGCACATATACACGTCGTACACGTGACGCCGTCACCAGGGCAGGAAGACGTGGATGTCCTTGCCCTCGTCGTGGACGACGACGCTGACCTGCGTGCACAGCGTGTGCACCAGGTGCCAGCCGATGCCGCCGCCACCCGTGCGCGGGTGGAAGGGCCGCGGCTCCGGCTTGGTCGTGCTCGTGTCGCGCATCGTCACGTGCACGCCGTCGAACGTGCGGCGCATCCGCAGCCCGAACGGACCGGGGGCGTACTGGATCACGTTGGCGGCCAGTTCCGTCACCACCAGCAGGATGTCGTCCCAGTACTCGTGCGCGGCCGGCGGTGACTGCGCGGCGAGCGCGCCCAAGAACCCCTCCGCGGCCAGCCGCGCCTCCGTGACGTTGCGCAGCTCACCCGCGAAGGAGAAGGTGCGCTCGTACCTGTCCTCCGCGGACGGTGTGTCGTCCCAACGCGGCTCCGTCGCCATCTCGCATTCCCCGGTCCCGGCAGGTCAGGGACCCGTGGCGGGGCCCCTGGACCGGGACGGTCGTAGGTGCCCGTCCCATTCCTTGCTTGCGGGTTCCCGTCCCCGCCCGGCCTATCCGTCCGCACCGCCCGCGGCCCGCACGCTGCGCCCCCTCGGCACGCTGCACCCCCTCAGCGGAAGACGTCGTCCGGCTCGTCCCAGTCCGCCGCCTCCAGCGGACCGCGCGCCGCCCGGGACCGCGCCTGGTACATCGCGTCGATCTCGGCGGCATAGCGCCGCACGATCGCGTCCCGGCGCAGCTTCAACGACGGCGTGAGCAGTCCGTTGTCCGCGGCGAACGGCTCCTGCAGGACACGGTAGACCCTGATGGACTCCGCGCGGGACACCGCGGTGTTCGCCGAGGCGACGGCCCGCGCGATCTCCTCCCGCAGCGCGTTCTCCTCGCGGGTCTCCCGGCCCGGACTGTCCCCCTGCAGCGCCAGGGCGGCCCGCCAGTGCGCGAGGAACTCGGGGTCCAGGGTGATCAGGGCGCCGACGCAGGGCCGGTCGTCGCCGATCACGACCGCCTGGTGGACGAGCGGGTGCATACGCAGCCGCTGCTCCAGCGGGGCCGGGGCGACGCTCTTGCCGCCGCTGGTGACGATGACGTCCTTCTTGCGGCCGGTGATCGTCAGATAGCCTTCGGAGTCCAGCCGCCCGATGTCCCCGGTGGCCAGCCAGCCGCCGCGCAGCGCGCTCCGCGTCGCCGCCTCGTCGCCGACATAGCCCTGGAACACGGACGGCCCGCGCACCAGGATCTCGCCGTCGTCGGCCACCTGGACCTCGGTGCCCGGCAACGGCCGGCCCACCGTCCCGGACTTCTCCCGGCCGAGCGGCTGCATGGTGATCCCGCCGGAGGCCTCGGTGAGGCCGTACCCGTCGTGGACGAACACGCCGATGCCCGCGTAGAAGAGGGTGAGTTCACGGCTGAGCGAGGAGCCGCCGGAGGTGCCGCGCACCACGCGCCCGCCGAGCGCCGCCCGCAGTCTGCGGTACACCGTCCGCTCGTAGAGGGCGTGTTGCAGTCTGAGCTCCAGTCCGGGACCCGGGCCCCGGCCCAGCCGGTGGCGTTCCTCTGCCGCGGCGAAGTCCTGGGCCGTCTGCGCGGCCCGCTCGAACAGGGCACCCCGGCCCGCCTGCTGCGCGGTCCGAAGGACCCGCTTGTAGAGCTTCTCGAAGACCGACGGCACGCCGTACAGGTACGTCGGCCGGAACGTGCGCAGCGCCGACGCCAGCGCGGCCTCGCTCAGCTCCGGCTCGTGCCCCATCAGGGCGCCGCCGCGCATACAGGTCAGCATGATCATGATGCCGTAGACGTGCGAGAAGGGCAGGAAGGCCAGCACGGACGGCTGCTCACCCGGTGGGGCCGCGGTGTGCGCCCAGCCGGCCAGCAGGGTGTCGCACGGATAGGCGAGGCCGCGGTGGCTCAGCGCGCAGCCCTGCGGACGGCCCGTCGTACCGGAGGTGTAGACGACCGCGGCCGTGGCGTCCGGGAGCACGATCCGGCGCAGCGACTCCACGGTGGTGTAGGGCACGACCGCGCCCTGCCGCACGAGGTCGGGCAGCGCGCCCGCGTCCAGCTGCCACACATGGCGCAGCCGGGGCAGCGCGGCACACACCGTCCCGACGGTCATGACACCCTGCTCGTCCTCCACGACCACGGCCACACAGCCGGCGTCCCGCAGGATCCACTCGACCTGGTCGCGCGCGGAGGCCGGATGGATCGGTACGACCTCGGCGCCGACGGCCCACAGCGCGTGGGCGAACACGGTCCACTCGTAACGGGTGCGGGACATCACGGCCACCCGGTGGCCCGGCGAGATCCCGGCGGCGACCAGCCCCTTGGCCAGGTCGACCACCTCGTCCCGCAGCTCGACCGCCGTCACCTGCTGCCACACGGTGGCGGCGGGATCCACCCGGTGCGCGAGCACCGGCAGGGCCGGGTCGCGCTCCGCGGTGTCGAAGACGCTGTCGGCGAGGCCGCCGGTGAGCGGCGGGGTAACGGCGGGAGCGAAGGCGACGTCGCGCATGCGCTGCTCCTGGGTGTACGGAGGGTCACACCGCCGATCGGCTCTGTGTCGGCGGTGCTCGAATGTAGCCCAGCCGACCGCGTTCGGTGCCAGGAACGGAGAAGTCGTGATCGGCTGATGATGTGGCCGTGTCCTGGGGACTCGGCAGACATGAGCCATGTGAACCCCGATCCGGAACCAGAACGCACCACCGGGCTGGAACCCGGGGGCTCGGTCCCGCCCGGCGAGACCCCGCCCGCGGAGAGCAGCCTGCCCGAGGCCGGGCCCCGGGAGCCGCACGCCCGAAGCAGAGGCTGGGCGAAGGCGCCGATGACGCTGATCATCGTCCTCGTCGTCCTGGTCGCGGCGGGCTTCCTGGGCTACGCGCTGTCGCTCATCCTCTGATGCCGGGCGGAGCGCTCAGCCCTGGGTGTGCCGCACGCACTCGGTGACGACGTCCCGCAGGCTGCCGGTCCGCTCCAGCAGCCGGCGCTGCTCGCGCGCCCCGTTGCCGCGCCGCAGCAGATCCGCGACGCCCTGCTCCGCGCGCTCCGCGTCGCCGCAGCCGGTGAGGGCGTCCCCGGTGTGCTCCAGCAGCGACCGCAGCACCTGCGCGGCGGGCCCGGGCCGCATGGTCGCCGGGTGGAGCAGATCCTCCTCCAGGCCGAACCGGGCGGCCTGCCAGTCGGCGAGGCGCAGCAGGCTGACGCTGTGGCCGGGTGCCGGCAGCCCGGCCCGCCACTCCCGTGCGGCCGTCTCCACGAGCGCGCGGCTGAGCGTCGCGATCAGCGCGGCGGTGTCCGCGCTCAGGCACACGTCGGCCACCCGGATCTCCACGGTCGGATAGCGGGCGGACAGCCGTGCGTCGAAGTAGACCATCCCCTCGTCCAGCAGGGCGCCGGTGGCCACCATGTCCGCCACCCGCCGGTGGTAGCGCTCGGCCGACCCGAACAGCTCGGTCGGCCCGGCCGACGGCCAGCGGTTCCACACCCGGCTGCGATAGCTCGCGTAGCTGGTGTCCCGCCCCTGCCAGAAGGGCGAGTTGGCGCTGATCGCGCGAAGGATCGGCAGCCAGGGGCGGATCCGGTCGAGGACCGCGATGCCCTCCTCGTCGGACTCCACCGCAACATGCACATGACAGCCGCATACCAGCTGCTCCCACGTCGGTATGCCGTACCGCTCGGCGAGCCACTGGTAGCGCTCGTTCACGCTGAGGGAGGGGCTGGCCGGCAGGGGAGAGGTGGCCAGCGCGGCCACCGCGCTGCCGATCCCGCCGGCGTGCCGGGCCGCCTCCTTGCGCCAGCGCACGATCTCCTCGGCGAGGGCCGCCATGTCCGACTGAGGATGGGTGGCGAACTCCAGCATCTGCCGGAACAGCTCCTTCTCGAACACGTCCTGGCCGGGATCGTCCTGGGCGACGCGGGCGAGGACGGCCGCCGCCAGGGCCTTCGGGTCGCCGGTGTCCGGGTCGACCAGAAGGAGTTCCTCCTCCACTCCGACGGTGCGCAACGTTGGTGCCACCCTTCCGTGTCCATGCCACGAGGGGCAGTCGTGGGTCTGTACGACCCCGACTGCCCCTGGGAAGGCCGCCGACACCTCCGGCTTTCAGCGCTGCGGTGCCAGCCAGACCGTGGCGAGCGGAGGGAGGGTGAGCCTCAGGGAACCGTCCTCGGGCTTCAGCGGTTCCGCGGTGCCCACCCCGCTGCCGCCGAAGCGGACGTCGTCGGTGTTCAGCACCTCCTGCCAGGCGGGAACCCCGTCCGGGACCCACAGCCGGTAGTCCCGCCGGACGACCGGGGAGAAGTGCGACAGCGCCAGCAGCGGCGAGCCGTCGGCGGCGAAGCGCAGGAACGCGAAGACGTTGTCGTCCGCCGCGTCGCACAGCACCCACCGGAAGCCGCCCGGATCGGTGTCCCGCTGCCACAACGCCGGCGTCGCCCGGTACACGGTGTTCAGCTCCCGCACGAGATCCCGCACACCCCGGTGATCACCGGCCGAGTGGTAGTCGTCGTCGAGCAGCCACCACTCGGGGCCGTGCGCCTCGGACCACTCCGCTCCCTGGGCGAACTCATCGAGAAGGTCATCTCGTGGTGGTGGTACCTGCGGTGCACCGGCTCCTTCTGGATGTACTGCAGCGAGTCGTGCATCCAGCCCATGTTCCACTTCAGCCCGAACCCGAGCCCCCCGCTGTCCGTCGGCCGGGTCACCCCGTCCCACGCGGTGGACTCCTCGGCGATGGTGACCACGCCCGGGCAGCGCCGGTAGACGGTGGCGTTCATCTCCTGCAGGAAGGCGACCGCGTCCAGGTCCTCCCGGCCGCCGAAGACGTTCGGCTCCCACTGGCCGCTGTCACGCGAGTAGTCCAGGTAGAGCATCGAGGCGACGGCGTCCACACGCAGCCCGTCGATGTGGAACTCCTCGCACCAGTACACGGCGTTGGCCACCAGGAAGTTGCGCACCTCGGTCCGGCCGTAGTCGAACTCGTACGTCCCCCAGTCCGGGTGCTCGGCGCGCGCGGCGTTCCCGGGCTCGTAGAGCGGGTCCCCGTCGAACCGGGCCAGCGCCCAGTCGTCCTTGGGGAAGTGCGCCGGCACCCAGTCCATGATCACACCGAGGCCGGCCCGGTGCAGCGCGTCCACCAGGTACTTGAAGTCGTCCGGAGAGCCGAGGCGGGGCGTCGGCGCGTAGTAGGAGGTGACCTGGTACCCCCAGGAGCCGCTGAACGGATGCCCGGCGACCGGCATCAGCTCCACGTGCGTGAAGCCCATCTCCTTGACGTAGGCGGGCAGTTCCTCCGCTAGTCGGCGGTACGTCAGTCCCGGCCGCCAGGACGGCAGATGCACCTCGTACACGGAGAACGGCGCCTGGTGCACGGGTGTGTCGCCCCGGTGGGCCATCCACTCCGCGTCGCCCCACTCGTACCGCGACACCGCGACGACCGACGCCGTGTCGGGCGGCACCTCCGTGCGCCGCGCCATCGGGTCGGCCTTCAGGAACCGGTGGCCGTACCGCGAGGTGATCTCGAACTTGTACCGGTCGCCCTCGCCGATCCCGGGCAGGAACAGCTCCCACACCCCGGACGCGCCCAGCGACCGCATCGGGTACTGCGTGCCGTCCCAGTAGGTGAAGTCCCCGGCCACCCGCACCCCTTGGGCGTTGGGCGCCCACACGGTGAAGCGGGTGCCCGGCACGCCCTGGTGGGTCATCGGCTCGGCGCCGAGCGCCTGCCACAGCTGCTCGTGCCGGCCCTCCCGGATCAGATGCAGGTCCAGCTCACCGAGGGCGGGCAGGAAGTGGTACGGGTCGTGCACCTCCTGCTCGGCGTCGTCGTAGGCCACCAGCAGCGTGTACGACGGGATCTCCGGGTACGGCAGGACGGCCGCGAAGAGACCGTCGCCTTCCGGCCGGAGGGCGTGGCGCACCCCGTCGGCCCTGACGCTCACCGAGCGCGCGTTCGGGCGCAGCGCCCGGAACAGGACGCCGCCCGGGACCGGGTGCGCGCCCAGCAGGGCGTGCGGATCGTGGTGGGCGCCGCCGAGCAGCCGGGCGCGCTCGGTGGGGTCGAGCGCCGCGAGAGGGGGGTCGCCCGGGGCGGGAACGGCCGTGGCCGGCCTGGCGCCGGCCGGCTCGGGAAGCGCGGGGTCGCGCAGGGCCATGACGTCAGCCTCCCCACACGGCGAGCCGCTTGATCGCCGCCATCGGAACCGGCAGCCAGTCCGGCCGATGTCTCGCCTCGTACAGCACCTCGTACACCGCCCTGTCCGTCTCGTGCGCGCGCAGCAGCGCGTGCTTCTTGCGTGGATCCCAGCCGGCGCGGGCCGCGTAGCCCGCGCAGAACGCCTCGCGGCAGCGGCGCGCCCATTCGGGTCGCCAGGGGCGGCGCTGCCGGGCCGCGTAGTCGAAGGAACGCAGCATCCCCGCCACGTCCCGTACCGGGGAGTGCGGGGCGCGCCGCTCGGCGAGCGGCCGGGACGGCTCGCCCTCGAAGTCGATGACGAACCAGTCGCGGCCGGCCCGCAGCACCTGACCGAGGTGCATGTCGCCGTGGATACGCTGGGCGGGCGGCCCGGTGTCGCAGGTGGCGAGGGCCCCGAACGCGGCCCGCAGCCCCGGCACGAAGGGCCGCAGCCCCGGTACGGCGTGTGCGGCCGCGTCCAGCCGTGCGCACATCGCCTGTGCCGTACGGCCGTTCTCCCGCGGGTCGGCCGGACCGAAAGCCTCGGCCAGCGCCAGGTGCACCTCGGCCATGGCCCGGCCCAGTTCATGGGCCTCGGCGGTGAAGTCGTCGCCCGCGGCGAGCGCGCCCAGCGCCAGCGTCCAGCCGTCGGACGCGTCCGGCAGGAACGGCTGCAGCACGCCCAGCGTCGCCGGCCGCGGCGCGGTCGTACCGAACCAGGCCACCGGCGCGGGCACCCGGCTGCACCCCTGCGCGGCCAGCGCGGCCGTCACCTCCAGGTCCGGGTTGACGCCCGGCTGGATCCGGCGGAAGACCTTCAGGATGTACGCGTCGCCGTACACGATCGAGGAGTTGGACTGCTCGACGTCCAGCAGCCGCGGCGGCAGCCCCCCGGGCAGATCGGCGCCCGGGGCCGCGTCGAACCGCAGCGGACCGGCCGCGCCGGGCTGCCGCAGCCGCTCCAGCAGCAGATGGGCCGAGCGCGGATCGTGCAGCGCGTCGTACACCGCGAGCCCGGCGAACGGACCCTGTTCGGCCCGCCCGATGTACGCCCGCTCCAGCCGGGGCGCGAGGTGTTCGCGCAGGCCGAGGAGCAACTGGTAGCAGTCGCCCGGAGGGGGAGTGCCGCCCGGCGTGGGCACGGGCGCGTGCGAGGCGTGCACCAGCAGGTGCAGACACCCGGGGAACAGCTCGGTCAGGGACAACACCGTCAGATCGGTGACGGGCCGGTCCTTGCCGGCGAACCAGCGTTGCCGCGGCAGCCAGTGGCGCAGCAGCCCGCCCAGCGAGACCAGGGGCCCTTGCCCTTCGAGGCCGGCCGCGGTTCTCGGCCGTGCGGTGATGGTCTTCGGCATGACGCGTCCTTTCCTCGGCGCCGGGCGGTCAGCGACGGCGGCCGATGCGGGATGCGACTCGGGTGAGCCGGAACCAGTAGAAGCCGTGGCCTTGCAGGGTCAGCAGGTAGGGGAGTTCGCCGATGGCGGGGAAGCGGACCCCGCCGATCAGCTCGACCGGGTGCCGCCCGTCGTACGCCCTGAGGTCGAGTTCGGTGGGCTGCGCGAAGCGGGAGAAGTTGTGGACGCACAGCACCAGGTCGTCCTCGAACTCGCGCAGGAAGGCGAGCACCGCCGGGTTGGAGGACTGCAGT